>JAFUAD010000025.1 GCA_017460835.1 Oscillospiraceae bacterium | reverse complement strand
GACGGGCGACGAGGGCTCTGCCCTCGACCCGCGAGCTTTTTGAAAAAAGCTCGACCAAAAACTTTAGAGACAGCTCCGCTTATGACTGCGAAAAGCTCCCCGAAAAAGCCACTCCCCGCAAATGTTATAAAAAATCAGCGCAAAAAAGCCTTAACCGCAACAGTTAAGGCTTTTTCGTATTCTCATTGTTAATATGCGGAAAACAGACGCATCTGCGCGAAAATCAGTCGATTGACTTCATTGTCGGGAAGAGCAGGACATCGCGGATGGACTGGCTGTTGGTCATCAGCATGACCAGACGGTCGATGCCGAAGCCGATGCCGCCTGTCGGGGGCATGCCGATTTCCAGCGCATTCATGAAGTCCTCGTCGATGTGGTTTGCCTCCTCGTCGCCCTTTGCGATGAGCGCCTCCTGCGCCTCAAAGCGCTGACGCTGATCGATCGGGTCATTCAGCTCAGAGTAGGCATTGCACATCTCCCGCGCGGTGATATACAGCTCGAAGCGCTCGACATAGTCCGGCTTATCGGGCTTGCGCTTGGTCAGCGGCGAAATCTCGACCGGGTGATCCATGATAAAGGTCGGCTGAATGAGCTTTTCCTCGACGAATTCATCGAAGAACAGGTTGAGGATATCGCCCTTCTCGTGGCGATCCTCATAGTGGACGCCCTTCTCGTCGGCGATCTTCTTTGCCGCGGCGGTATCCGGAATCTGATCGAAGTCCACGCCGGTATACTGCTTCACCGCGTCGATCATCGTGATGCGGGCAAACGGCTTGCCGAGGTCGATCATGATATCCTCGCCGTTTTCATCCTTGCCGAACGGGATGCAGGTCGTGCCGCAGATCGTCTCAGCAAGGTGGCGGAACATGTTTTCGGTCAGATCCATCATGCCGTGATAGTCGGTGTAGGCCTGATACAGCTCCATGAGCGTGAATTCGGGGTTATGCTTGGTATCGACGCCCTCATTGCGGAACACTCTGCCGATCTCATAGACCTTTTCGAGCCCGCCGACGATCAGGCGCTTCAGGTACAGCTCCAGCGAAATGCGGAGCTTGACATCCTCATCGAGTGCATTGTAGTGCGTCTCGAAGGGTCTTGCCGCGGCGCCGCCCGCATTGGAAACGAGCATCGGCGTCTCGACCTCCAGAAAGCCCTGTGCATTCAGCCATGCGCGAATCTCCGCGATAATCCGGCTGCGCTTGATGAAGGTCGAGCGGGATTCCTCATTCATGATGAGGTCGATATAGCGCTGACGGTAGCGTGCATCGCGGTCGGTCAAGCCGTGGAACTTTTCCGGCAGCGGCTTTAGGGATTTCGAGAGCAGCGTGACCTTGAACGCATGGACAGAGAGCTCGCCGGTGCGGGTGCGGAACAGCGTACCGGAAACGCCGATCAGGTCGCCGATATCCCACTTCTTGAATGCGGCAAATGCCTCCTCGCCGATATCGTTCATGCGGACATAGACCTGCAATCTGCCGCTTCTGTCGCGGAGATCGAGGAAGTTTGCCTTGCCCATTTTGCGCCAGCTCATGATTCTGCCGGCGATCGTGACAGAAAACCGCGCATTGATCTCCTCATAGGCTGCCTTTTTCGCCTCATCATCGAGATCGGCGGGCAGCTCTGCCTCCGCCTGCTCATACATGCTCCGGCATTCGGCCGTGCTCGCGGAAACATCGAATTTTGTGATGACAAACGGATCGTTTCCGCTCTCCTGCATTTCCTTCAGCTTATCGAGCCGGACCTGCCGCAGCGCGTCGAGGTCCTCCTGCTCTGCCGGCTCATTGACTGCATTGAGATTCTGTTCGCTCATGTTCAGCCCTCCGGTTGATTCTCAAACACGCCCGTTCCGGAGATCTCCAGAACCGTAAAGGTCATGATGCCGACCGGCGCCTCGACGATAAAGGTATCGCCGACCCGCTTGCCGAGCACGGCCTTGCCGATCGGGGAGTCGTCCGAGATCTTGTGCTTTTCGTAATCCGCCTCAGAGCGGCCGACGATCTGGAGCGTCTCGATCTTCTGGGGCTGGCCGTTGAATTCGGCGCGGCTCAGGATGACGCCGCAGCCGGTGCTGACGGTGTCGGAGGAGATCGTCTGGATGATTTCCGCATGCTCCAGCGTATATTCCAGTCTCTGAATCTCGTCCTCCAGACGCGCCTGCTCGTTTCTGGCCTCGTCGTATTCCGCGTTTTCGGAGAGGTCGCCGTGGCTTCTTGCCTCTGCGAGCGCTTCGATCACCTCAGCACGGCGGGTGCTCTTGAGATAGTTCAGTCTCTGCACTTCCGCATCATAGTGCTGTTGTGACATTTTTTCTCTGTATTCTTCCATTTGGATACCTCCAGTCATAAATCCAGAGAGGGAGCAGTGGTAAATCAGCGCTGCTCCCTGCTCATATTGTACGGTTTAGTCGGTGATTTCGCTGTGGAATTCCTGCAGGGACTTCACGCTGAGCGTGCCGCCCTGCTCCTTGATCGCCTTGATGCCCTCCGCAGTCGCAAATGCCGCAGCCATCGTCGTGATATACGGGATGCGGTATTTGATCGCCGCCTTGCGGATATAGCTGTCGTCGTGCAGGCTGTCCGCGCCCGCCGGCGTATTGATAATCAGGTCGATCTTGCCGTTTGTCATCGCATCGGTGATGTTCGGTCTGCCCTCATAGAGCTTGTTGATGCGGTCTGCCGGGATACCCGCGCCCGCGATCATCTCAAAGGTCTTGCCGGTTGCGAGAATCTTGAATCCGAGGTCGCAGAATTTCTGCGCGATCGGCAGCAGCTCCGGCTTATCCATATCGCAGACAGAGAGCAGCACCGTGCCGCCGGTCGGCAGCTTGGTCTGGGTTGCCTCCTGTGCCTTGTAGTATGCCTCGCCGAAGTTCGGGGAGATGCCGAGCACCTCGCCGGTCGAGCGCATCTCCGGGCCGAGCACCGGGTCAACCTCCTGGAACATATTGAACGGGAACACCGCTTCCTTGACGCCGTGATGCAGAATCTTCCGGTCATGCAGCGCCGGGACGGGAGACGGCTTTCCGGTCAGCTCGGAGGTCATGATCTGTGTCGCGATGCGCACCATGTTGATCGCGCAGACCTTCGACACGAGCGGAACGGTTCTGGATGCACGCGGGTTTGCTTCGAGCACATACACTGTGTCGTCCTCGATCGCATACTGCATGTTCATCAGGCCGCAGACGCCCATTTCCACGGCGATCTTCTTGGTGTAGTCCTTGATGGTCTGCACATGCTTCTCGCTGAGATTCAGCGACGGCAGCACGCAGGCGGAGTCGCCGGAATGGATGCCCGCGAGCTCGATATGCTCCATGACCGCCGGGACAAAGCAGTGTGTGCCGTCCGAGATGGCATCCGCCTCACACTCGGTCGCATGATGCAGGAAGCGGTCGATCAGGATCGGGCGGTCGGGTGTTACGCCGACGGCTGCTTCCATGTAGACACGCATCATCTTGTCATCGTGAACGATCTCCATGCCTCTGCCGCCGAGCACATAGGACGGGCGCACCATGACCGGGTAGCCGATGCGGTTTGCGATTTCGAGCGCATCGTCCACGGTGACGGCCATGCCGGATTCCGGCATCGGAATGCCGAGCTTGTCCATCATCGCGCGGAAGTGATCTCTGTCCTCCGCAAGGTCGATGGTCTCGGGCGAGGTGCCGAGAATCCTCACGCCGTTCTTCTTGAGGTCGGCCGCGAGATTCAGCGGGGTCTGTCCGCCGAACTGTGCGATGACGCCGGCGGGCTTTTCCTTCTCGTAGATCTGGAGCACATCCTCAAGCGTCAGCGGCTCAAAGTAGAGCTTGTCGGAGGTATCGTAGTCCGTCGAAACGGTCTCCGGGTTGCAGTTGACGATGATGGTCTCGAAGCCGAGCGCCTTCAGCGCGAGCGCCGCATGGACGCAGCAGTAGTCGAATTCGATGCCCTGACCGATGCGGTTCGGGCCGCCGCCGAGAATCATGATCTTCGGGCGGTCGGTATTGCACGGGCTCTCGTCCTTCGTGATATGGTAGGAGGAGTAGTAATATGCGCTGTCCGCGGTGCCGGAGACATGCACGCCCTCCCAGCCCTCACGGATGCCGGCAGCATACCGCGCATTGCGGATATCCGCCTCCGGGACTTCGAGAATCTGGCTGAGGTAGCGGTCAGAGAAGCCGTCGAGCTTCGCCTGACGCAGCGTTTCGGTATCCGGAACCTGCCCCTTCTTTTCCAGCAGGGCATTTTCCTCATTGACGAGCTCCAGCATCTGCTCGATAAACCACTTCTTGATTTTCGTCAGATTGTAAAGCTCATCGACACTCGCGCCCTTGCGCAGCGCCTCATACATGATAAACTGCCGGTTGCTGGTCGGATAAACGAGCATCGAGAGCAGCTCTTCCTTTGTTTTTTCATGGAAGTCCTTTGCAAATCCGAGACCGTACCGGCCGGTTTCCAGCGAGCGGATTGCCTTCTGGAACGCCTCCTTATAGGTCTTGCCGATGCTCATGACCTCGCCGACTGCGCGCATCTGCGTGCCGAGCTTATCCTCGGCGCCCTTGAACTTTTCAAATGCCCAGCGTGCGAATTTGATGACGATGTAATCGCCCGAGGGAACGTATTTGTCCAGCGTGCCGTATTTGCCGCACTCCATCTCGTCCAGCGTCATGCCGGTCGCGAGCATTGCGGAGACCAGTGCGATCGGGAAGCCGGTCGCCTTCGAGGCCAGCGCGGAGGAACGGGAGGTACGCGGGTTGATCTCAATGACGATGATTCTGTCGGAGACCGGGTCATGCGCGAACTGGCAGTTGCAGCCGCCGATGACCTGCACCTTATCGACAATGCGGTAAGCCTGCTCCTGCAAGCGCTTCTGCACATCCTCCGAGATCGTCAGCATCGGCGCCGAGCAGAAGGAATCGCCGGTGTGAACGCCCATCGGGTCGATATTCTCAATGAAGCAGACGGTAATCATATTGCCCTTTGCGTCGCGGACGACCTCGAGCTCGAGCTCCTCCCAGCCGGTCACGCACTCCTCAACGAGCACCTGTCCGACGAGCGATGCCTGAAGCCCTCTTGCGCAGACGACCTTGAGCTCCTCGACATTATAGACCATGCCGCCGCCGGCGCCGCCCATCGTATAGGCAGGGCGCAGCACGACCGGATAGCCGAGCTTGTCCGCGATCGCGACCGCCTCATCAACCGAATAGGCGACCTCGCTGCGTGCCATTTCCACGCCGATGGACTCCATTGTCTCCTTGAACTCGATTCTGTCCTCGCCGCGCTCGATCGCATCGACCTGCACGCCGATGACCTTGACGCCGTACTCCTTCAGTACGCCCGCCTTATCGAGCTCAGAGCAGAGATTCAGACCCGACTGTCCGCCGAGATTCGGCAGCAGAGCGTCCGGACGTTCCTTCTTGATGATCTCCGTCAGTCTTGCGACATTGAGCGGTTCAATATAGGTAACATCCGCAACATCCGGGTCTGTCATAATGGTTGCGGGGTTGGAGTTGACGAGCACGATCTCATAGCCGAGCTTGCGCAGCGCCTTGCAGGCCTGTGTGCCGGAATAGTCGAACTCGCATGCTTGTCCGATAATGATCGGACCGGAGCCGATAATCATGACTTTGTTGATATCGTTTCTTTTTGGCATAATGCGAACACCTCACTTCAACTATACATTATAACATAAACCGGCATTGAATTGCAAGTGGTTTTTCCTATTTTTTGAAATTTCTTTTTCTTCGCTGCTCACCATTTCCGCTCCGGGGCGGCACAGCGCTGCTCCGGCCTCAGCGCCCGCAGCTCGGCAAAGCAGCCGCACTGCGTACAGATGCCGCTGACGAGGCTGCCGCATGCCCTGCACTGCGCCAGCCTGCGCTGATAGGTCGCTTCATCCACCCTGCTCTCCTCCGGAACCGACCGGATATACGCGAGCAGATGTTCCGTAAAATCGGTCGCGGCAAGCTCCGCAAGCAGGCATTTTTTACACGGCTGCGCCATTTATCCGAAGATTCGCAGGGCTGTGACCGAGCATGCCGGCAGCTTCAGCGTCACATGGCCGCCGCAAAGCACCGCCTCGCACGGCAAGGGCTTGACCCGCTCCGGCTCCTCGAAGGAGTTGAACGCCCGCGGGTCGGGCGCGGTCAGCAGCATCGCCTCAGCGCGCTTTGCCGCAAAGCCGCCGAGACTGACGGTCAGCTCCGCATCCTCTGTGAGATCGGCATTCGAGACCGTAATGAGCAGGCAGCCGTCCTTTTCGGAGACAGAGCCCGTCACCATCGGCGTGCCGTTCCGGTCAAAGCCCTCCAGCTTGCTTGCAAGGAGCTCTGCGCCCTGATGCTCCTTGAACAGATCGAACACATGATAGGTCGGGGTCAGCAGCATCCGCTCCCCCTCCGTGAGGATGACGGATTGCAGCACATTCACGGTCTGCGCGAGATTTGCCATGACGACGCGGCGGCTGTGCGCATTGAACAGATTGAGATTGATCGCCGCAGCAATCGCATCGCGCATCGCATTCTGCTGATAGAGGAAGCCCGGGTGCGTGCCCTCCTCGACATCGTACCAGCAGCCCCACTCGTCCACGATCAGCCCGATCTTCCCCTCCGGGTCGAGCTCATCCATAATTTCGGTGTGCTTTGTCAGCAGCTCCTCCATCACGAGGGTGCCGGAAACCGTGCCGTAATACTCCTCGTCGGAGAAAACCGTCGCCGCGCCCTTCCGGCTCCAGTCGCCCGTCGGGATCGTGTAATAATGCATCGAGACCGCATTGGTATGCCACGGCCTGACATTTTCGAGCAGCACGCGCATCCAGTTGTAATCCCCGCCGCTCGGCCCGCATGCGACCTTATACAGCGTATTGCCGGAGTAATTCCTGCAAAATGACTGGTACTGCTTATATACATCGGCATAGTATTCCGGGCGCATATTGCCGCCGCAGCCCCAGTTTTCGTTGCCGATGCCGAGATATTTCAGCTTCCACGGCGCTTCCCGGCCGTTTCTGCGGCGCTCGTCCGCCAGTGCCGAATCCCCGTCAAAGGTCATGTACTCCACCCAGTCCGAGAGCTCCCGGACCGTTCCGCTGCCGACATTTCCGGCGATATACGGCTCACAGCCGAGCTCCTCGCAGAGGCACATGAATTCGTGCGTGCCGAAGCGGTTGTCCTCGGTCACGCCGCCCCAGTTGGTGTTGATTCGCTTGGGGCGCGCGCTTTTTTCGCCGATGCCGTCCCGCCAGTGATAGTCGTCTGCGAAGCAGCCCCCCGGCCAGCGCAGTACCGGAATCCGGATTCGTTTCAGCGCGTCAATGATGTCCGTCCGGACGCCGTTCCGGTTCGGTATGGGGGAATCCTCCCCGACATAAATTCCGTTGTAGATGCATCTGCCGAGATGCTCGGCGAAATGCCCGTATATTTCGCGGTTGATGCGGCTGAGCCGCTTTTCCGGATAAACCGTGAGCGTTACCTGTTTCATATTCTTCCCTTTCATTCCGATTTCCCCGCGGGAGCACGGGCGGTCAGTCGCCGGTGAGGTGGTCGGGGCAGCTTACATAGAGGTCGATAACCAGTTCCGTACCGGTTTCGAGGCAGAAGCGCATCACGGAGAGCGAGGGGGCAAGCGCCGGCGCGGGCTCATCATACCGCACCAGCGGCACGACGCAGAGCACGAGCTTTGCGTCATATTGCAGCTTGATCTGCCGCAGCAGCGCCTCCTTTGCAAGCAGCGGCCGAACCGTCTCCATCATCTGCTTTGCGATATCGGTTCCGCGGTCGGTCACGCTCCCGAAGCGCCAGCCTGCGGTTTCGGCGGTGCTGCCGTTGGGGCGCGGGTCGCCGATCCGCCGGACGCGCTCAGGCGCGATCCGCAGATAGGCCGTGATCTGATCGGGGTCAAATTTCCCGCTGATCTCAAAATATGTGAGACATTCCGTATGCTCCGTGTGGTACAGGACCCGTTTTAACTGTTCTTCCATATCCGCCTGCCTTTCGTATTAGCCGCCGCCGAGCTTTTCGCGGATCTCCGCCTCGACCGCACGAACCTCCTCCAGAAATTCGCGTGCCGAAATGCGCATGGCGCCGTTTCCGAGGATAATGAGCTGCTCCAGTCCGTCCGAGGTCGCGACGCGGACGCGGTTCTCCGGAAGCAGCGTCTTGGAGACCCGCTCGATATAGGCATCCGCGGTCTCCGCTTCCTTTGTATAAACCACGCTGACATTGCCGTGCTGTTCGGTTTCTCTGCCGTGTCCCTTGATTTTATACGCATCAAATACGAGGATGACCTCGCAGCTTCGGTAGCCCTGATAATTTTGCAGGATCTCGAGCAGCCTGTCCCGCGCATGGGAGAGATCGTCTGCGGCGAGCGCCTTCAGCGAATCCCACGCAAAAATGATATTATAGCCGTCCACGAGCAGATATTCCTTCTCCGGCGGCGCTTTGACGCGAACCCTTGTATTCTGCTGCGCTTCCTCGCGGCGGTCCCGGCGCATTGCCTTGCGCGGCTCCCGCTGAATCTTCCCGTAGGTGCGCTCATAAATGGCCATGAGCTCATCCTCGCCGGCGGGCTGGGAGCTGTGCCGCGGGCGGGGCGCGGGGGCTGCCTCCTCCTCATCGAAATCGAACCGGTGCGGGAGCGCTGCGGGCAGATGCATATACAGCGGCACCTCCGCCCAGTAGACGAGATAGCCCGCACCGTGTACGCAAAAGACCGAATCTGCGCTGTTTTCGGTATCGCTGTCCGCGTCGTAGCCGATGCGCGCGATGACCTCCTCCGGGTTGTGGCATTTCCGGTATCCGCAGAAGGAGACCGTCAGGCTGCCCTGCCCTTTGGTATAGCTGAGCACCTCCTGCACATAGCCGTTCAGCTCGGAGACCGGCGCAGTGCCGGTCAGAACGGCGCCGCTGCCGAGCAGCTCCGGCGGCGAAAACACCGCGCTTTTCTGCTGAAGATCGGTCATGGCGCGCCCGACGCACTCTGCGGGCAGCTCCAGCGTGAAATCGTAATACGGCTCCAGCAGCACGGATTCCGCCGAGCGAAGCCCCTGCCGCACGGCGCGGTAGGTCGCCTGCCGGAAGTCTCCGCCCTCGGTGTGCTTGACATGCGATCTGCCGCTGACGAGCGTGAGCTTCATATCGGTGATCGGCGAGCCGGTCAGCACGCCGATATGCTCCTTTTCCTGCAAATGCGTGAGAATCAGGCGCTGCCAGTTCCGGTCGAGCGCATCCTCGGAGCACTGCGATGCAAATTGCAGCCCGCTGCCCTCGGGGAGCGGTTCGAGTAGCAGATGCACCTCGGCATAATGCCGCAGCGGCTCATAATGCCCGACGCCCTCGACCGCCTCCGCGACGGTCTCGCGGTAGGTGACGGTGCCGCTGTCAAAGGCGATGTCATAGCCGAAGCGGCTGCGGAAAAGCTGCGTCAGAACCTCAAGCTGCACCTCGCCCATCAGCCGGACGAACACCGCACGGTTCTGCGGCTCCCATGTGACATGGAGCTGCGGGTCCTCCGCCTCAAGCTGCCGGAATGCCTCCAGCGCGGCCTGCGGGGAGAGCTGCTCCGGCAGGATGACCTGATACTGCATGACCGGCGTCAGGCAGGCGCTCCCGGCGTCTCCGCAGCAGCCGAGCCCCATGCCCGCATAGGCCGCCGTCAGTCCGGTCACGGCACAGACCGCGCCGCTCTCCGCCTCATCCTCTGCCGTATATTTTGCACCGGAATAAAACCGGATTCCGGTGATTTTTTCCGTATATTCGCGGTTATCTGCGCCATGATAGGTCAGCTCGGCGCGGTTTCTGAGCGTTCCGCCGCGGATTTTCAGAAAGGTCAGTCTTCCGCCCTTTGCGTCGGTTGAGATTTTGAATACATTTGCGCCGAATTCCGGCAAGGGCTGCGGCTCCGGGACATATGCCGAGAGAATTTCGAGCAGCCTGTCCGTCCCCTGAAGGGTGCGCGCCGAGCCGAAGCAGACCGGAAACAGCACCCGCTCCGCGACGGCATCCCGCAGCATTTGCTCCGTGAGGGCGCCGTCCTCGAAGTACGCAGCCATCAGGGATTCACTGCACCCCGCCGCCTGCTCGCAGAGCGTATCGAAATCGGTATCGAACTGCACGCAGCCCGGCGAGAGCCGCCCCTGTAATTCCTGTATCAGCGCGGTTTCCGTGCGGTCGGAGAGATCCATCTTATTGACAAACAGGATCACCGGAACACCGGCGCGCTCCAGCAGCGACCACAGCGTCCGCGTGTGGCTCTGCACGCCGTCCGTCCCGCTGATGACCAGCACAGCGCAGTCGAGCACCTGCATGATGCGCTCGGTCTCGGCGGCAAAATCCACATGCCCCGGCGTATCGAGCAGCGTAAAGACCGTGTCGCCGACGGTCAGCCTTGCCTGCGAGGAGAAGATCGTGATGCCGCGGCTGCGCTCGATGTCATCGGTGTCGAGCCACGAATCCCCGTGATCGACCCTGCCGAGCCTGCGGATCTCGCCCGTACGGTAAAGCAGTGCCTCCGCGAGGGTGGTTTTGCCGGAATCGACATGCGCCATGATGCCGACGGTTCGCTGCTGCATACACGCGCCTCCTCTCTGTTCAGATAATTGATACTATTATAGCATATTATGGTGGAAAATTCAATGGGAGCGGAAGAAAAATACATACAGAAAAGACTGCCTTGGAGTTGAAACGGAGGGCGGCACTGCCGCCTTATAGCATATTATGGTGGAAAATTCAATGGGAGCGGAAGAAAAATGTATGGAAGAAACTGCCGGGGAGCAGAATCGGAGCCGGGCACTGCCCGGTTATAGCATATTATGCCGAAAAGTTCAATGGGAACATGCGCAAAATATGCAGCAAAAAACCGGAGCGATGCTGCTTCACATCACTCCGGCTTCTTTTTTGTTCCTGCTGATTTTCGGTTCCTTCGGGGGAATACCGCTTCATTGCATCAATAGGTCGTGCGGAAATAATTGCGGGTTCCGTCGCCGCTGAAAAACAGATAACCGTGATCAAACTGAGACGGATCGGACAAATAGAGATCGACCGCAGCCTTTACGCTGTCTGTCACCTGACTTGAGAAGGTGCCGAGCTCGATCAGCTTCTGCAATCCGGAAAACTGATTCTTCTGCGTGAGCACCCCGTAGATCGTATTCGGGAACAGCGGGGAATTGACGCGGTTCATGATGACCTCGGCGACCAGCGCTTTTTCCTCGACCGGCACCCAGTCCGCGCCGTATTCATGCGCCACGACATTGCAGAGCATGTAATACTCCGCCTGCGTCACGGTGATCGCATTGCCGGATGCCTGCGGTGCAGGGGTTGGCGCTGCGGTCGTGGTCGAGGTTGTGGTGACCGCCGTCGCGGCAGTCGTGACCGTTGTGACGGTCGTGACTGTGGTTGCAGCCGTCGATGCAGTTGTGGCCGGTACGGTCAGCGCGGGCGCTGCGGTGACAGTCTGCGCGGGAACAGAGAAGCTGAGCGGCGCAGCGGAAATGGCCGGCTGTGTCAGCGCTCCGGAGGTCTCCCCGGTCAGCGCAGTCTCATATGCAGTTGTGATCTCTTCGGTTTCTGCGGCTCCGGTTTCAGGCGTATCTGCCGTCCCGGAAACGGCGGCAGCAGTTGTCTCCGTTGTCGGTTCGGAGCCCTCCGGTTCAGCGGATGCATCAGACGAAGCGGCAGTGGCGGTCGGCGCTGCATAAACAGCGCTTGCAGCAGATTCTGCTGTGATTTCCTGAATCAGCGCAAGCTGATCGGTATTGGCTGCGGGCCAATCCCTGCCCGGAACGGCAGTTCCCCCTAAGAGGCCGGCAGTCATCACACAGAACAGAGCTGCTGCGACTTTCACTTTTCTCATCAGCTCATCCTTTCCTATGAGAATCGGGTCTAATGATACTCTCTCCGAGTATTATTTTCATGATATCACATTTTGGAAAAGATTACAACTTGATGACACGAATTTCCATTTTGTAATCAAAATGATTGCCTTGATCCTGATTCCGATTTGTATATTTTGCCAAGCCGGATTCTACGCTCTGCAATAATCCCCGCAAATAACACAAAAGGGAAATGCTCAGGCTACCGGGTATGTCCAGAGGCAGGGGAGGTCATCGAGCGCAAGGGTGTCCTCGCTCTGATAGACCTTGTCCCACATCGCATACTCTGTATAGTCCTCCGTCGGGAGCGTGAGCTTCTGGATGAACTCGCCGCCCCATGTCCCGAACCAGCTCCAGACCGCGTTGTCGCGCTGCATCAGCTCGGGGTCGGGCATGACGCCGTTTTCGCTCAGCGCAATGAGCTTGCGCTCGCCGGACCACCCGGCCAGCTCGGTGAATTTGCTGCTCTGGGAGCCGTAGCTGTGCGCCGGCGCGTAGATGTCAATGCCGACGATATCGACCGTATCGTCGCCCGGATACCATTCCGGATCCTGCCCGTTCCAGACCCAGATCAGGTTGTGCAGCCCGTGTTCATTGACCATTTTGTCATAGACCTGATGCCAGAGCCAGAGGTAGGATTCCTTTTCGCAGTCGCCCCACCAGAACCAGCCGCCGGATGCCTCGTGCAGCGGGCGCCAGAGCACCGGAACCTGTGCCTCCTTAAGCGGCTCCATTGCCTCGCAGATCGCGTCGATATCCGAGAGCAGCGCCGCCTTGCCGTCCTCATCCTTCCCCTGTGCGATGGCGTCGAGGTCGATCGTCGTTGCCTCCTTGTAGAATCCGGAATACCACGGATGCTCGCTGTTGTTGATGAGATACTGCTTCGGCGCATTCCAGTGCCAGCACATTGTCACGATGCCGCCCTGATTGAGATAAAAGTCCTTCGCATAGTTGACCGCCTCGCCGGTTCCGCCGCCGAGCTCGACGCGGGAGGGCGTGTAGTCGATCATATCGAGGCCGAGAATCGCCGGATAATGCCCGGTCTCCTCGTTAATGAGAATCATCTCTCTGCCGTATTTTCCCCCGTCGCAGTACTGTCCCGTTACGGTATATTTCCCGTAGCAGTCGCAGAGGAAGTGATACAGCCGCTTTGTGTTGTCGAATGCCTTGTCATCGCAGAGCTGCGCCGTCACCTGATAGAGCTCGTCGGAGATCGGCTCGCCCGCGGTCACGGTGAGCTGATCGACAAAATACCAGCCCCATTCGGTGCCTGCCGCGATCTCATGCGAGCCCGCCGTCAGATAGACGCCGCGGAGCACACTCTCGGAAAACTCCTTGCCCTGCTTCGTTGTAACGGAGCCGACGCCCTCGCCGTCAACCGTCACCGGATTGATCTTGTCGGAATCGGAAAAGCCCGCGCATGTGTTGAAGGAAAGATCGTATACGCCGTCCGCCGGAACCGGAACCGTGAAGATTACGGTGTCCTCCGGCCCGGTGAAATTGCCGACATAGCCGTCTCCCTGAAATCCCGGAAACTCGACATTGACCTCGCTGACCTTTCCGGTAAATTTGCCGTCCTCGGCCTGCCCGACCCACGAAAAATCGGCGGGCGCCTGCGGACGTTCCGCGCTGTTCTTTGTGAGATCAAGCGATTCATTGAATTCTGTCCGTTTTGTTGAATCCTGATATTTCGTGATGTCGTATGCCGGCGCGGAATCCTGCTTCTTTCCGCAGCCCGCCGTGCAGAGCATGGCCGTGCTCAGGGCGGCAGCAGCAGCCGCGATCCGTTTGATTCTTTGTGATTTCATTCCCTTTCCTCCGTTATCCTTTCAAAAAATTCTTCCGGAACTGAACGGCTGCCTGCGGGCAGGATTTTGCGAGCATGCCGTAAAAGCTCCGGGCATCGGCTCCGGGCTGCACGGTAAACCGGAACTCAAGCTGCGGATGACAGTCCTTGAACACATCCGCGCCGAGAATGCGCAGGGATGTCGGCAGGGTCACCTCGCGCAGTGAGGAGCAGCCCATAAACACCTGATTGTGAACAGCATCCACGGATTCCGGTATCACAACGCGGGTCAGCTCCCGGTTCCGGGAGAAGGCCTGCGTATACAGGGAACGCAGCGTATCCGGCAGCTCGATTTTGGTCAGCCCGCAGAGCCGGAACGCACATGCGCCGATCTCTGTCAGCGTCGGCGGCAGAGATACGCTTTTCAACTGCTTACAATTCATAAAGGCGCACATCCCGATCTCCGTGACACTGCCCGGAACGATGACCCGTTCGGCCTTTCCGTGATACTTGACCAGAACGCCGTCACGGATCTCCATAAAGCTGTCCTGAATTGCCGGAGCCGGGGGCTTCGTTTCCGCGGGTCTGCGTGCGGCATCCTTCAGGGCGGCGATCTGCTTAGTGAGCGCTTCATTCTGCGTCCTGAGCAGGCGGTTCTGCTCCTGCAAATCCTTGTCGGGCTCTGTTTTTCGCTGATGCAGCGCGGTTTTCAGCAGGTCGATCCGCTTGGACAGCGATGCATTCTGCTCCTGCAATTCCGTATTCTGCTTCTGAAGACTCTGATTCTGCGCAGCGAGTGCGCGGTGGCTCTGCTCCAGCCTTCGGTATGTCTCCGGCAGTGTTTCAAGCCATTCCGCCTGCCGGAATGCTTCTGCCAGCTCTGTGCGGTCTGCATGGCTGAGAGGGAAAAATGTCAGAATCCGTTTTTTCATTTTGTCCGCTCCTTTTTTCACTGCTCCTTCGGCTGATAGAATCTGCCGCTGAGCTTTTGTGTTTTGACCTCGTTGATGAAGGCTGCGGGGTCGGTCTCGCGGATGATCTGAATGACCCGCCGGGACTCCGCCGCGGAGACAACGGAATACACGACGCTCTGCTCGCTGTGCGCATAGGAGCCCTCGCCCGTAAGGACGGTCGCGCTGTGGTTGCAGAGATTGTAGATCGCATTGCAGACCGCGACGGGCTTGGTCGTCACGATAAACAGCGTGCTCTGCTGGAATTTTTTATAGAGCAGCCGCTGCACTGCCGTCGAGGCATACTGGAAAATGATCGAATACAGCGCCTTATCCCAGCCGAACAGGAAGCCCGCAGCGCACAGAATCAGCACATTGAAGCCCAGTATGATGCCGAAGGAATCCATGCCGCGCTTTTCCGAGAGGAAGATCGAGATGAAGTCCGTTCCGCCGGAGGTCGCGCCGGCATTGAGGCAGAGCGCGATCGCAAACCCCTGAATGATGCCGCCGAACACGCTGATGAGCAGAATATCCTGTGTGATGATCCGCTGCGGAATCAGGTCGGTGAAGACGCTGTTCAGCACGATCATCAGACAGGAAAACAGCGTAAAATTCCTGCCGATAAAGCGAAATCCGATGTAGACCGGCACCGCATTGAGCAGGAGATTTATGAGCGTAAACGGCAGCGAAATGTGCAGCGACGACGCAAAAAGCCGCTGAATCAGGATCGTCAGGCCGCCGACCCCGCCCGGATACAGCTCGCCGGTATCGACAAAGGTTTTTTTGTTGATTGCCATGAGAATCGCGGCAAAGGTGACGGCAAAGCCGGTCAGCAGGTTTTTTCGCAGATTCTGCTTCATGCGGACGCCTCCCCTCTCTGGTTTCCTTTTCATTATACCACAGATTCCGGAATTATGCAATTCCCTTTTGCGCCGGGGGCTTGCATTCCGGTGCAAAATCATGTATAATAGAAGGCGGAGACCGCATCCGGACAAAGGGAGCTGATGACAGTGAAAAACAGTTCGTTCAGAATGATTCTCATATGGATTGCCGCGGGCGCCGTGATCGGCTCGCTGATCGGGGTTCTGGGCGTACTGGGGGTCATACCGCAGGAAGCATTTGAATCCGTTGTCGGAATCACGCTCAGAGTCAGCATCGGACTGATCGTACTGCTCCTTGATCTGCTGTGCATCTGGGCACTGCTGAAGCCGCGGCTCGATGCTTATATTCTGCGGCACGGGGAATCCGCAGCCGGCATCATCCGGGAGGTGCGGGAGATTCCGCGTCCCGATCAGCTTCGTGAGGACGAATGGGTCAGGCTGGTGCGGTATGCCTGCACCGTAACCTATCAGGCGGGGGACAGGGAATACACAAGGGAGCTTTCCCCGACGCCGCTGACATGCAGGCGTGACCTGTATCCGGTATCGTTTGCGCCCGGAAATGAAATCCCTTTGCGGTATCTTCCGAAGGCGCCGGGGCTCCCGGTCATCGGAATTCCGAAGCTGATCGCTGCGAAAGCGGCAGAGCATCGCAGAGATACCGGATGCTTTGTGGTCGTGCCGGTCATGCTCACCGCGCTGTATGCGGCCGCGCTTTTCCTGATGCGGTAAATCATACAAATCATACTGCCACAGCAAAATGAAAACAAGGAGGGTATCCGAAATGAATGAAATTCTGAATGCCATGAAAGCCCGCAGAAGCTGCCGCGCCTACAAGCCGGACGCGGTACCGAAGGAGCTGCTCGATCAGATCGCGGAAGCGGGGCTCTATGCCGCAAGCGGTATGAATCAGCAGGCTGCGCGCATTGTGATCGTCACCGACCGCGCCCTGCGTGACAGGCTCTCGGAAATGAACCGGAAGGTCGGCGGCTGGGATGCCGGCTTCGACCCGTTTTACGGCGCTCCCGCGCTGATGATCGTGCTCGCGGACAAAAGCTGCCGGACTGCGGTCTATGACGGCAGTCTGGTCATGGGCAATCTCATGCTTGCCGCGCATGCATCGGGGCTCGGAAGCTGCTGGATTCACCGGGCAAAAGAGGAATTTGAATCGGAGGAGGGCAGGGCTCTGCTCGCGGAATGGGGCATCGAAGGCGACTGGGAAGGCATCGGTCACTGCATTCTCGGATACCGTGCGGATGAACTGCCCGCACCGCCTGAGCGCAAGCCCGGCCGCATCAAGGAAGTATAAGGAGGAACAGAGCATGGACAGCCCCTATACCGGAAACAGACCGGAGATCGACTGGACCGCTGCATATGTCGCGACACCGCGCTTTTATGTCCGCCCGGACGGGATCCGGTTCGGCGTATTTGCGCTGAACGAGGGCGTTGAGACGATCCTGCCGAAGGCACCGCAGCTTCGCTATCAGGCGGAGGGCAGCCCCGTTGAGGAGTGGCGCCTGCTGCTTTACAGCCGGACAAAGGGCGATGTCATCGGCGACACCGATTTCTTTACGGCAGTCCGCCGCCTCGGCATCGGCGGATACATTCTGGATGACAACGATACCCATATCCTGCTGCGCGGCCTGACGCTCACGGAGCTGGATGCGCTGATGCGATAACAAAAACCGGGGAACGGAACCAAATCGGTTTCCTTCCCCGGTTTTTTTGCAGATTCTGAAAAGCGGCGTTTCTGCTTATTGCCGCAAAGCATCTTCGATCAGTGCGATCTCCTCCGCAGAAAAATCAAGATTCCGGATACAGGCGGCATTTTCTGTGATCTGTTCTGGTCTGCTTGCGCCGACCAGAACCGTCGTGACCGCCGGATTGTGCAGAATCCATGCAAGTGCCGTCTGCGAAAGGGTCTGTCCGCGCCCTGCTGCGATTTCGTTCAGCTTTTGCAGGCGGGCGCGCATCGCGTCATCGAGCTGATCGCCGAGCCATGTCTCCCCTCTCCCGACGCGGGAATCCTGCGGGATGCCGTGAAGATATTTGTCGGTCAGGAAGCCCTGATACAGCGGCGAGAACACCGCCAGCCCGATTCCGTTTTCCTGCGCATATTCATCCAGATGATCGTCCTCAATCCAGCGGTTCAGCATGGAATAGGACGGCTGATTGATGATAAACGGTGTGTGCAGCTCCCGGAAAATCTGCCGGATTGCAGCGGTTTGTTCTCTGTTGTAATTGGATATGCCGACATACAGGGCTTTTCCCTGCCGCACGATCTGATCGAGGGCAAGGGCGGTTTCCTCCGCCGGCGTATCGGGATCGTAAATATGATGATAGAAAATATCCACATAGTCAAGCTGCATCCGCTTCAGGCTCTGATCGAGCGATGCGATCAGATACTTGCGGGAGCCGTTGCGGTCTCCGTAAGGCCCTTCCCACATATCATATCCTGCCTTTGTGGAGATGCACATTTCATCCCGGTATCCGCGCATATCGCGCAGAATTCTGCCGAAATTCTCCTCGGCGCTTCCGTTATACGGATGCCCGTAATTGTTTGCCAGATCAAAATGGGTAATGCCGAGATCAAAGGCGGTATGCACCATTGCCTCCATATTGGCATAATTGCCCTGGGCGCCGAAATTTCTCCAGAGCCCGAGCGATACTGCCGGGAGCTTCAGCCCGCTGGTTCCGCATCTGCGATAGACCATGCCCTGATAGCGTCCGGAATTTGCAATATACATGGATTTCCCCTCTTTTCAACAGATTTTAGGCAACACCGCACAGAGCTGGTGGTACAGATGCGCAGTCAGATTTTTCGTCAGATTGTATGAAAACGACGCCGCTGGGCTGTCGCCCAGCAAGGAGTTTTCGTGCAAGATGACGGAAAAGCTGCAAGCAGATGTGCCGCCAAGCCGTCAGGCGGGCTTTGTGCGGTGTTGTCTTTACGCCTCTGCCATCCAGAGCCCGTGCAGATTGCAGTAGGCATAGGCTGCCAGCACGGTGTCATCCTCCGCAGCATAGAACTGTGCGGCGGGCTCCTCGCCGGGGCTGAGCACCTTTCGCTCCTGCCCGTTCGCGGTTTCCAGCAAAATCCAGCCGATATAGTGATTCTCCTGCATCGGGTGTGCGACGCTGCCGACCGTAACGGTGACGGTCTGCCCGTCCCGCGCGATCACCGGCACATGCTTTTCTCTTGCGGCATCGACGGTGTTCGGGATGATCTCCGCAAAGCCGGGACATGCCTCGGTACCGATCTCGCCGGTTTCGGGGTTCTGATAAAATTTCATGCTCATGATTCTGCACTCCTTTTCTGTGATTTGTAGAATTCGATTTTTCCGCAGCCCTCGCAGTGATAGATCCGGATTCCTGCGTTAGCTGCGATTTTCTGAAGCTGCGTCAGCAGCAGACTTCCTGAAAGGAATTTTTCGGTATCCGCCTGATGCATGTCCGCCCCGCAGCGCAGACAGCAAAGCTGCTTTGGCTCCTCCGGCGCCGGGGTGTCGGGCCGGCGCTTGCCGTCCTGCTGCTTCATGCCATATATGCAGTCAGTCTGCGGCGGGTCTCCTCCTCGCCGAGCACATGACTGATCTCCCAGATATCCGGCGCATTCTGCCGCCCGGTCAGCGCGACGCGCAGCAGATTCGTCACATCGACGATGCTGCCCTTGTAGAGCTCCGGATTTTTCTTATACTTCTTCGGCTGCGCCGCATAGCCGAGCTCCTCCGTGATCTGCTTCACCTTCGCAAACCACTCCTCCTGCGTATCGGCAAAGCGGAGCGTATCGAGATACCGCGTCAGAATCTCGGCTCTCTGCGCCCCGTCCGCACGCTCCGGGCAGGCATCCGTGAACGTGAAGGTCTCGGCATCGTAGAAGGACAGGAAGGCAGCGGCATCCCGCCAGCAGCCGTAGTCCTTGCGCGGCTTTTCGCCTCCCCTGCCGACGCCGATCGCAGCCTTGAAGAAGTCCGGTCTCTGCGCCATGCGTGCAGCGAGCCCCGCATCATACTCCTTTGCCCAGTCCAGCAGGCCGTCATAGACGAAATCCGCCGTCTGCCGGGAGAGATACTCCTTCGCGATATTGTCGAGCTTTTCCAGATCGAACAGCGAGCCGGAGGTGCTCATTTTCTCCAGCGAGAACCGGAATTCGCGGGAATCCGCATCGGGATTTGCCAGATGCCACTCCTCGAAATTGCTGTTGAGCACGGTCAGCAGATAGAGCCATGTCGCCTCCTGCGGATAGCCGGCCTCGCGGTAATAGCTGAGGGCAAGCTCCGGATCCTTGCGCTTCGAGAGCTTGCGCTTCGAGCTGCCGTCCATTTTCATCAGCGTTGCGGTGTGGCAGTAAACCGGCCGCCGCCAGCCCAGTGTATCAAAGAGCTGCACATGGATCGGGAGCGTCGCGAGCCAGCTCTCGTCGCGGATGACATGGGTCGTCCGCATGAAGTGGTCGTCGCAGACATGCGCAAAATGATAGGTCGGGATGCCGTCCGATTTCAGCAGAACAAAATCGGTGTAATTCTCCTGCACCTTCAGCTCGCCGCGGATGCCGTCGAGCACCGGAATCATGTGCTCGGGGTCGCCCTCAGAGTGGAAGCGCAGCACCCATTCCGTGCCCTTTTGCAGCTCCGCCTGAATCTCCTCGACCGTGCGGTCGCGCCAGACGGCATATTTGCCGTAATAGCCGTAATTTTCCTTTGCAGCCTCCTGCGCCGCGTGCATCGCATTGAGATCGTCCTCGGTGCAGAAGCAGGGGTATGCCAGCCCGCGCAGCACGAGCGACTTTGCGACGGTCTGATAGAGCTCCCTGCGCTGACGCTGCCGGTAGGGGCCGTAGGCGCCGGTCTCGCCGTCCTTGGTCACGCCCTCGTCAAAGCGGACGCCGTAAAAGGTCATCGCGTCGATCACCGCCTCGACGGCGCCCTCGACCTCGCGCTTCTGGTCGGTGTCCTCGATCCGGAGATAGAACACGCCGCCGGACTGATGCGCAAGGCGCTCGCCGATCGCGTTGTAGAGATTGCCCAGATGCACAAAGCCGGTCGGGCTCGGCGCAATGCGCGTCACGACCGCGCCTCCGGGCAGATCGCGCGGCGGATACTGTGCTTCATAATCCGCAATTGTTTTTGTGATATCGGGAAAAAGCAGATTTGCAAGTGCTGTATAATCCATGAAAATTCTCCTAAATTCTTGATTTTCGATTGCTGTGCAGCGGCTTACCAGTGCCCGCCGCCGCCGCCGAAGGAATGGCCGCCGGACATGTGCGAGTGGCCGCCGCCCCCGCCGCCGCCTCCGCCGCCGGAATCAATGTGGGTCTTGGTCGTGTGCGTGCGGATGAACAGATCGTCGCGCACATAGAACTGCGTCTCCTGCTGGCTGATGTAGTTCGTCGCCGAGAGCGACTTGACGAGCTTATACCGGCTGCGGATCACCAGATAGGTAATCAGCGCCGCGATCAGGCCGGCGACCGCGCCGATTCCGATCAGTGCGCTCCAGTTTTTGCCGTAGAAAAGAGGCAGATGCTTGCCGGAAACGAGCTCGCCGTTTTCCTCCCAGTAATAGGTGCCGGTGCTGTCATCCTTAGAATAGGCGCCGCGCGGGATGCCCTCGGAATAATAGCGCCGGACATCGCTGCAAAAGCGGCTGACTGCGCCGGAATAATTCCCGCTTTGCAGCGAGCTTTTCATGTTTTCAACCATCTGATCGACGCGGTTATGACTGTCGGAATTGGAATAATAAAGCTGGCCGATTCCGGATGTCGCGATATAGGCATAGCGCGTCGAAAGATTCAGATACAGAATCAGGCCGTCGGCATCGGTCGCGGTTTTGGGCTTGAACAGATCGAGATATGCCTGCTCTGCCCTGCGCTGAATCTCGCTGTCGCTGTATGCCGGGGCATCGGGTCCCCGGATGATCACCGCGACGTACATATCGGTTTCATCGCTGGCCTGCCGGATCTCGGCAGAGAGCGCTTCCTCCGCCGCAGAATCAAACACCTGATCCTCGTCGTAGAGCTTGCAGTTCATGATGTAGCTTTCCTCGCGCTTTGCGGAGGCAGGCAGCGCAAAGAGCGTCAGGGAGCAGAGAAATGCGGCTGCAACTGCAAACAGCCGGCTGAGCTTCCGTCCTTTCATCTCAGATCAGCCCCCCAATCAGTATCGTGATCGCAGCGGCAGCCAGACCGATCAGCGCGGAGCACAGCGCCACACGCGCCTTGCTGAGCGGCGGCGTCCCGACGAATTTCGCACTCTGTCCGTTCAGGGCGAATTCGTAGATCTTGCCGTCGTATTTGTAGGTCATGAACCAGACCGGCAGCAGCATATACTCCCATTTGGTGCTCATGACCTTGATATCCGAGCGGGTCACGGAAACCGTGGTGTAATTCTTCATCGAGCCGCGCAGGAGCGTATCGCTTGCCTGTACCGCACGCTTCTGAATCCGCGGGAACATCGCGGCCATGTTCATATCGTATTTCTCCGCGAAAAAGCCGCTGAGATACTGCATGGCAAAGGGTCTGACCTGCTTGTAGTCAAAGGGCTCGACCGCCTCCATCAGCTCGTCGTCGATATGGCTCGCGCCGTCGGCGGGCAGCCCGCGCAGGACGATCTTCGCCTTTCTCGCGACGGCATACTCTCTGGTCTCGGTATAGCGGTAGCTGCCCGATGTCCATGAGCGGATATTCTTGCCGAGCGCATCCATCTCGCCGTTGACGTCAACATCGGTCACCCAGAAGGGCACATACAGCCCCGTGATCTTCTCCTGCTGCGCCGCAGAGAGAAAATCCTTCGGGAGGAACCAGTGCTTCTTGCACCAGCTTGTGAAGTGGCCGATCGCAGCCTTGCGGTCGATCTGAAACGGCAGCACATAGGAGGGGCGGAAATCGCCCGAGACCCTGCCCTTTAGGATGACGGGGTTATGGCAGTAATAGCAGAAGGTCGCGGCGGTGTTGTCATCCGCCATGATCGAAGCGCCGCAGCTGTCGCAGGAATAGACCGAGGTGTGCTCGGAGAAGTCCGTATCAACCTGAACCTCCTCCTCCGGGCGGGAATCGGAATATGCCTCCTGATTCGCGGCAATCGCCTTCATCTCCGCCTCGGTGAAGCTGCTGGAGCAGTATTCACATGTAAATTTCTGCTGCGCCGCATCGAATTTCAAGTCCGCACAGCAATTCGGACACTTGTATGCAAGGGATTCCATCAAGCTGTCACTCCTCTCTTTGACCGGCGCTCGCCGGTGTCCGGTACTATTATAACATATAATGATGGAAATTTCAATGGGAGCAGGAGAAAAAACGCCCCGCAAAAGCTGCGGGGCGCCGGACGGATTCAGAAGTGCAGCTTGTCCTGCAAATAGGCAACAAGCTCTGCGATCGGGATGCGAACCTGCTCCATTGTATCGCGGTCACGGACGGTCACGCACTGATCGGTTTCTGCAGTATCAAAGTCATAGGTGATGCAGAACGGCGTGCCGATCTCATCCTCGCGGCGGTAGCGTTTGCCGATCGAACCGGTGTCGTCGAAATCCACCATGAAATGCTGCGAGAGCATGTCATAGACCTCGCGCGCGGGCTCGGAGAGCTTCTTCGAGAGCGGCAGCACCGCGCACTTGAACGGCGCGAGCATCGGGTGGAAGTGCATCACCGTGCGCACATCCTCCTTGCCCTTGTCGTCGGTGCCGAGCGTTTCCTTATCGAACGCCTCGGTCAGAACCGAGAGGAACAGTCTCTCGACGCCGAGCGACGGCTCGATGACATACGGAATATAGCGCTCATTGGTTTCCGGGTCGAAGTAATCGAGCGTTTTGCCGGAGGTATTGCTGTGCTGGGTGAGGTCATAGTCGGTTCTGTCGGCGACGCCCCAGAGCTCGCCCCAGCCGAACGGGAACAGATACTCAAAGTCGGTGGTCGCCTTGGAGTAGAAGCAGAGCTCCTCCTGCGAATGGTCGCGCAGGCGGAGATTCTCCTCTTTGAGGCCGATCTTCAGCAGGAAGTCCTTGCAATAGCTGCGCCAATACTGGAACCACTCCAGATCGGTGCCGGGCTTGCAGAAGAATTCGAGCTCCATCTGCTCAAACTCGCGGACGCGGAAGATGAAGTTGCCCGGTGTGATCTCATTGCGGAAGGATTTGCCGATCTGGCCGACGCCGAACGGAATCTTCCGGCGGGTTGTGCGCTGGATGTTCGCGAAGTTGACGAAGATGCCCTGTGCGGTCTCCGGGCGGAGGTAGAGCTCCGATTTGCTGTCCTCGGTGACGCCCTGGAAGGTTTTGAACATCAGGTTGAACTGCCGGATATCGGTGAAATTGGCCTTGCCGCAGTTCGGGCAGGTGATGCCCTTTTCCTTGATGTAGTCGGTCATCTGCTGATTGCTCCAGCCGGCGACGTTGGTGCCGTCGAAGTCCTCGATCAGGTTGTCGGCGCGGTGACGGGTCTTGCACTCGCGGCAGTCCATCAGCGGGTCGGAGAAGCCGCCGAGGTGGCCGGAGGCGACCCATGTCTGCGGGTTCATGAGAATGGCGCTGTCCAGCCCGACGTTGTGCGGATTTGCCTGAACGAAGAAATGCCACCATGCCTTCTTGATATTATTTTTCAGCTCGACGCCAAGCGGGCCGTAGTCCCATGTGTTGGCAAGTCCGCCGTAGATTTCGGAGCCTGCATACACAAAGCCGCGCCCCTGACAGAGTGCGACAAGCTGATCCATTGTTTTTTCGGTGTTGATCATGTCGAAAAACCGCCTTTCTTTATTCTGTATCTTCTATTATAAATCAGATTCCCCCAAATGTCAAGAGGCCGGCAGTGCCGGCCACGGCAATCGCTTACGAAAGAGAACCAGCAAAAACTTTGAGGAGATATTCATGAGAAAGCAGGCATCTCTTGCGTTTGAGATTCAGACTGCGATTGAATGATTTTTCAGATTTAAGCAGATTGAGCGCCAAATGCCGGG
>JAFUAD010000003.1 GCA_017460835.1 Oscillospiraceae bacterium | reverse complement strand
GGATTGCGCCCGGCGAAAAAATATGTCGGACAACCCGGTGAAAAAACCGGAATAACATAAAGGCAACACCGCACAAAGCCCGCCTGACGGCTTGGCGGCGCATCTGCTTGCAGCTTTTCCGTCATCTTGCACGAAAACTCCTTGCTGGGCGACAGCCCAGCGGCGTCGTTTTCATACAATCTGACGAAAGATCTGACTGCGCATCTGCACCACCAGCTCTGTGCGGTGTTGCCTAAACAGCACGGCATGGAAAAAATCAGACCGTGGAAACGGAAATAACACGCTGATACGGGAGAAGGATTATGCTGAATTTAACCGATATGCAGGTGATCCGCGAGCTGGCAAGGCGGCATCACTTCACATTTTCAAAAGGCCTCGGGCAGAATTTTCTGATTGACCCGGAGGTCTGCCCCGCGATTGCCGAAACCGGCATCCCCGCGCCCGAATGCGGCGTGCTGGAGATCGGAACGGGCTTTGGGGTGCTGACGCAGGAGCTCGCGCAGAAATCGGAGCAGGTCATCGCCGTCGAGCTGGACAAGCGGCTCGCGCCCGTCCTGAAGGAGACGCTGCACGAGTTCCCGCATGTGAAGATCGTCTGGCAGGATATCATGAAGGTCAGCCTGCCGGAATTCCTCCGCGAACAGTTCGGAGACCGGAGGGTTGCGGTCTGCGCGAATCTGCCGTATTACATCACCTCGCCCGTGCTGATGCACCTGCTGGAGTCCGGTGTGCGGTTCGAGAGCATCACGGTTATGGTGCAGCAGGAGGCCGCCGACCGGCTCTGTGCGCGGCTCGGCAGCAGGGCGGCGGGCGCCGTGACCGCGGCGGTGCAGCTCCGCGGGCATGCCGAGCAGCTCTTTTCGGTGCCGCGTGATTCGTTCTATCCGGCGCCGAAGGTCGATTCCGCGGTCATCCGCATTCTGCCCTATGAGACGCCGGTCTGCCCGCAGGAAAAGCTGGAGGCCGTGCTGAAGGTCGTGAAGGCAGGCTTTGCGCAGCGAAGAAAAACTGCGGAAAATGCACTTGCATCGGGGCTCGGGCTGCCGAAGGAAACGGTCGCGGCGGCGCTCTCGGCATGCGGACACAGCGCGACGGTGCGCTTTGAACAGCTCACGCTGGAGCAGGTGCTTGCGCTGACCGATGCGCTGCATGAAGCGAAGAACGGATAACGTGATTTTGCGTTTAATACTGCACAATCCGACATTCCATGATACAAAAGATAATTGCAATTAACCTTAAATTATGCTAAAATAAAGTAAGGTGTGCCCTAAAAATACAGCGGCATGCCCGATTACACAAGCACTGCGCTTTTTACATTGAATGAGGGGGAAATCTTCATGAAAAAGCAGAATTACCGGCGCGGATTCGCCGCGCTCGCTGCGCTGACCGTACTCTGCACGGCTGTACCGGCAGCCGGAGCTCCGGCAGCAGCGGCAACAAAGGACATCTCCGACACGATGCACTGGGATACGCTTCTCATCGGCGGCGGCGGATTTGTCTCCGGCATTGTGACCGGAAAGAAGGAGATGTATGCGCGGACGGACGTCGGCGGCGCGTACAAGTACAACTACACGACCGAGAAATGGGAGCAGCTACTCGGCTTTCTGCCGGATTCCGACCGCGGCCTGCTCTCGGTTGACGCAATGGCGATCGACCCGACCGATGACAACACGGTCTATTTCCTTTGCGGCTGCGCGTATTTTTCCGATGCCAGAACCGAGATCATCAAGACGTCGGACGGCGGCAAGACCTTTACGCGGGTCGATGTGACCGACCTGATTCAGGTTCACGGAAACGGCGACGGCAGACAGTTCGGCGAGGCGATCGCGGTCGATCCGGATAACCCGAAGACGATCTACTGCGGCGGCGATGTCTGCGCGGGCAGCTCCTGCCTGATCAAATCCACCGACGGCGGAAAGACATGGGCGCCGGTTGCGGGCTATGCAAAGCTCGGATTCTTCACCGAGACGATCAACTGGCCGACATGGACGAGCCATGAGGTGCATGCGCTTACCTCCGACGAGTATAATCACCAGAACGGCGTTTCGTGCGTCAAGGTGATCGGCGGCAAGGTCTACGTCGGAACGACGCTCACCGGCTCGGCAAATGTCCATGTTGCCGATGTGAGCAAGGACGAATTTACGGCGCTTTCAAAGGATCTGCCGAGCGGCGTGATGCCCTCCCGCATCAATACCGATGCGAACGGCAATCTGCTGATCTCCTACATGGCGGGCGCGGCATTTGCGGGCGGTTCCGGCGGCGCATACCGCTATTCGCCGAAGACCGGCACCGTGACCCAGATCTATAAGAGCGACCGCGGCTTCGGCTCCGTCTGGGCGGATCCGCAGAATCCGGATCACCTGTTCGCGGGAACCTGCGGCAAGTGGGAATCGCAGCTCTGGGGCGAGTGGACCGATACCCACGGCGCGGTCTGGGGCGATCAGTATTACCGCTCGATGGACGGCGGCGAAACATGGCTGAATATCACGCCGGGCATGAACACCGGCTGGGGTACGCCGCTCGTCGCCGATTACCTGAAGGACGGCGGCTTCGAGTGGATTCAGGAGAAGGCGATCCACTGGTCGGGAACGGTCGTCACCGACCCGCGCAACCACGACAGAGCGTTCATCACCTCCGGAAACGGCGTGTTCCTCTGCAACAATGTCTGGAGCGAGGACGGGGACAAGCTCCCGACCTATGAGTTCCACCCGAACGGCATCGAGGAGGTCGTCGCGCTGGATTTCGCCAGCACGCCGGACGGCCTGAACCTCTCGGCCATCGGCGACTACGACGGCTTTGTGCATGAGGCAGTCGATCAGGTCGGCTTGCAGTATCAGCCGAATATCGGCAGCACCTCCGCAATCGCGGTCTGCCCGCAGAATACGGATGTCTGGGTGCGCATTGCCGAGAACGAGGGCGGCGGATATTATACGCTCGACCGCGGCAAGACATGGAAGTCGATGAGCGTCGCGCAGACCGGCGGCAAGGCTGCGATCGCGCAGATCGGCACCGGAAAATACCGCATTTTCAATACCGGCCAGAATGACGGAAATGTCTCTTACAGCGACGATTTCGGCGGAACATGGACAAAATGCACCGGAATCCCGTCGCAGTACGGCTCGAAGCCGACCATGCTGCTGATCGAGCCGGATGACCCGAACACGGTCTATGCCTACGCGACCTACTACAATTCCTCGTGGGGATACTCCAAGCCGGAGCCGACTGCTGAGGATGCACAGTATAAGCTCTGCATCAGCACGGACGGCGGCAAGAGCTTTACCTCGACGGATGTCTGCATGTACGATCAGTGCGACAGCGCCGGACGCATCGGCTACCTCGGCAAGGGCGAGCTGATTCTCGGCGGCGGCTGGTACGGCGCATACCGCGCATCGGTCAAGAGCGGCAAGGCGACCGTCACCAAGCTCGACAGCGTGTATTACTGCAAGACCCTCGGCTACGGCGCACCGGAAAAATCCGGCGGCATCAATACCGTATTTATGTACGGCAGACCGCAGGAGAGCGACCCGGAGGGCATTTACCGCTCGACGGACGGCGGCGAAACATGGGTCTGCATCAACACCTCGCACCTCTACGGCGGCACCGGAAACGGCAATTTCCTCGTCGGCGATATGCAGGAGTTCGGCAAGGTGTATATGTCCACGGTCGGCTGCGGCATCGTCTACGGCGAGCTCGATGACGGGACGCACCAGACCACCGAGCCCGGAACCACGGCAACGACTGCGCAGGATTCCGGCGCCTTCTGGGGCGACGCGGACTGCAATGAGATCGTGGATGTCCGGGATGCCGTGATGCTCGCGCGTGTCGCGGTGGAGGACACCGGCACCGGCATTACCGCGCAGGGCAAGAAAAATGCGGATGTGACGCACGACAACGCGATCAAGAGCGATGACCTCAGCAAGCTGCTGAAGTATCTCGCGGGACTGATCAAGGAATCGGATCTTGCAAAATAATGTGAACCCGGAGGGAACCCCGCGCGGCTTCCTCCGGGTTTTTGGTGTATCGGGCAACGGAACGGATTATTTTATGCAAAACAGTTGCAAATTTTTATGCAATGTGTTATAATGGTAAAAAATGACCGGGAGGTATTATCATGAAAGCAAAACGAAATCTCGCGCTGCTGGCAGCGGCGCTGATTATGACCGGCGCCCTGACCGGGTGCAGCAAGCCAAAGGCGCCGCGGAGAGATTCCCAAACGGATTCGGACAGCGCAAACGATGCAAACAACACGCCGGAATCGCAGGCAGAAGCCGGTTCGGTGCTCTCCGGAACCTATCTGGCACGGTTGCTTGAAAAGATAAAAACGACGCAGGAGCTTACATATCGTGAGTTTGATTTTGAAAATACGAATGACCTCAATGATTTTACACTTGAAGAGGAAGCAATCATATACATTAAAGCTGACGGCAGTGGGATGCGGTTTCACAGCGAAGTGTTTGAGGACGGAATAACAAAAATGGCAATCTATGACGGGACGGATTTGTATTACTGTCGGAAGGATGCACGGGTTTTCGGCAATATGACCGGACCGGAGGAAGCAGAAAGAGTAAACGAATACATCAACGGCGGCATCAGATATGCAGTCGATGCTTTTTGGGGCGAGACATGGGACTGGCTTTGGCGAATAGACGGCGAAGTTGTCCCGCCTGACGAAAACCGGCCGACGGAAACCGGGACGATGGACTATAACGGGTAGAAATGTATTTATGAGGATTACACCAACTCAGAAAAAAATGTTCGCTTTATTTTTGATCAGAGCGGAAATGTGTGCGGTACGTTCTATTACGATGACGATACCGGAGAATGGAAGCGCCGCCACGAGGATTTCAGCATATCGCTCTCAATTCCGGATGACGACAGCCTGTTCCGCGTGCCCGCCGATTATCTGTTCTGCGATTATTACGACCAGCATCTGTACGCATTCTATGACGACCCGCTGTCATGGACAGAGGCGGAGGAGGCCTGCAAAAGCCGCGGCGGGCATCTGGCATCGGTCGGCGATGAGGAGGAGCAGGAATTTTTGCTCAATCTGACGCACCTCGGGCGCGCTGAGAATATCTGGATCGGCGGATATTACCGCGACGGGTATTGGGAATGGACGGACGATTCATCCTTCTATTTTGAAAACTGGGATATGCACAAAGACAGCACCGGCAAAGAATTCTGGCAGCCGGATAATTATACCGGCGATGAATACTATCTGCGCTATGCAAACCGGAGCATTCAGTATGAGTATTGGTACTGTAACGCCGGAAAGTGGAATGATACCGCAAACCGCGCTGACGGCGCTTCGGGCGACGCCCCGCTGTCCTCCTTCGGCTATGTGTGCAAATGGTAACGCCTTCACGGCAGCAGCATGTGATTTTATGCTGCTGCCGCGGCTTTTTTTGAGCCGGCGGCTTGCATTTTTCCGCGAAAGCAGGGATGCCGATTTTTGTGCAGGCTGCTCGTGTTCGTGATGTTGAAATTGTGCGGTCTGCGAATTGACAGAAGATGGAATTGGATGTATAATATAATCAGAGACATTTATAATTGACAGAATCCGGAAGGCACGAAGCAAAACCGTGTCGAACATGCGTTTTCAAGGAGGGCTTATTATGAAAATCAAAAAACTGCTTGCAATCCTCAGCGCGGTAATGCTCGGCTGCTGCGCGCTCGGAGGAACCGCCTTTGCCGAGGAAACAGAGCCGGTTGATTACTCGCAGTATCAGCTCGGCGATATCAACCTTGACGGGGAAGTGGACATTGAGGATGCGCAGATCGCGCAGCAATTCTATACAGATTATTATCTGGCGAAAAAGCCACTCGGCACAACCCTTGCATCTCATGGCATTACCGAGGAACAGTTAAAGCTCGGTGATATCATCAATTATACGAATGTAACGGATTATCCGGTAACAATCGAGGATGCATATTTGATTCTGAGTTATTATACTGACCAACTGAGTCTGAAAGCTGAAGGAGATACAATTTCGGTATATGTCCGGAAACTGATTCAGGCAGGAAAATACCGCTCAGATGTGGTTGTCAATGACTAAGGAGGATGAATATGAAAAAGGTCTATTGTTTGGTATTATTCTATCTGGTTTTGTCTTTTTCTGTTCTCCCAATGTGATTCATGCAAACGCCACTGAAAATCCGACAATTACGTTTCATACTGTTGAGACGGAAGTGTTTCAAGGCTACACAATAGGTAATTACCAAATTCAGGACGCCATGTACCATTACTATGTTGTTGATGTTATAATTGACGGCGTTTCATCTACAAGCGGATTTGGCATGTTTGGACTTACCGTTTTATTTGACAGTACCGAATATCAAGTGGTTTGCTTATCTTCCAATGACGGGAATCCGGTTTGTGAGTTTGGAGCTGCTGTGGAAGATTTGTCTTGCTACCCTTCTGCAAATAACACATTAGGGCGGTTTGGCGTCTCAGGTTATGGCGGTTTATCTAATAGAGACGGGTTAATGGTGTCTTTCTTATTAAGGTCAAGCAATGAATTACTACCGGAAACAGGGTTAGACTTAGACAGAATAAACGACGAATATGGTGTAAGCATTGTTGAAACCGTTGTTGATGAAAATAATCATGAGGTTCCTGTAACTTACGAACACAATTACAATATTTACTATATGCTTGGAGACTTAGACAGAAACGGGGTCGTTGAGTCTGAGGATGTTCAGATTCTTTTGAATCTTCTGTGGAGGATTTCCCATGGCTATGCACATACATATGAAGAAGCTGCTTCGCAGCTGACAGACTATGACGCTGACGGCTTTTACGGGATTGATCACACAGGAGCAGATCGCTTTATTATGGAGGTCGCCGATGCAAACCATGACGGTATTCTGAACTCCGATGATGCACAGGAGCTCTTAGATTATTACACCTATAAGCTCTCGCACCCGAACTATGTTGATACCGTGAATCATATCGGAACACAGCAGACATACACCTATACCTACATTGACACAAACCCGTAAATCGTGTCGCCCCCGCGCTGAGAAAAAGCAGCGCGGGGGCTTTTTTGCGTTCTCCCATTGCAATTTCCGTTAAAATGTGCTATAACCGGGCAGTGCCCGGCTCCGTTTTTACTCCCATAAAGCAAACTCGAAAACATTTTTCCATTACTCCCATTGAACTTTTCAGCATAATGTGCTATAATAGTGCTGGCAATCATACTGTAAAAAGATGCACCGAAAGAAAGGACGGATACACCGAATATGGAAACCGACGGCGACCGATTATGGATGACGATTGCGCTGCTTGCACTGATCGCACTGCTGCGCGCATGGTATACAGCCTGCGAAACGGCTCTGACGGAGATCAACGATGCGGTGGTGCATGCCCGCGCTGCCGATGACCCGGCATGGCGTCCGCTCGACCGGCTCATCGCCAAGCCGACGCGGATGCGCAGAACCTTTGCAATGCACCGCATTTTTTCTGCCCTGCTGACCGCTATGCTGCTTTATGTGCTGACCGGCAGGGCGCTTGCGAAGCGGCTGAGCTTTCAGGGCGGCGGATTCCTTGCCGCGCTGATTCTGACAGTCGGGCTGACGCTCGTGCTGGCGGTTCTGACCGACCTGTTCCCGAAGCGGATCGCCCTGCACCGGAGCGAAGCCTTTGCAAAATTCTGTGTTCCCTCCGTGCGCGCGCTGATTTTTGTGCTGACCCCGCTCTGGGCGGCGGCTTCTGCCATTACGGCGCTGCTTTGCAGGCTCTGCGGCATTCCGTCCTCGGACGGCGCGGATATCGTGACCGAGGAGGAGATCCGGCTGCTGGTCGATGCGGGCAACGAGACCGGCGGCATCGAGGAGAGCCAGCGCGAGATGATCAACAACATCTTTTCGTTCGATGATGTGCCCGTGTCCGATGTCATGACGCACCGGAAGGATATCACGGCGGTTTCGGCGGATGCGGCGGCATCGGAGACCGCGAAGATCGCGATGGAGGAGGGCTTCTCGCGGATTCCGGTCTATGAGAATCAGATCGACAGCATCGTCGGCGTTGTGCTGGTGAAGGATCTGCTGCCCTTTGTCGGAAAGGCGGAGGACTGCCCGGTCACGAAGCTGATGCGCGAGGCGCTGTTTGTGCCGGATACGGCAAAATGCAGGGATGTATTCCAGCAGATGCGGCGCGAAAAAACGCAGCTCGCGATTGTTTCGGATGAATACGGCGGTACCGCGGGCATGGTGACAATGGAGGATCTGCTCGAGGAGATCGTCGGCAATATTCAGGATGAATACGATCATGAGGAAGCGGAGATCACGGAGCTTTCGGAGGGCGTGTTCTCGATCGCGGGCAGCGCCGACCCGGAGGATATCCTGCCGCGGCTCGGCGTGAAATTTGAGCCGGATGATGAATACGACACGATGAGCGCATTTGTCATCCACCTGCTCGGCCGGATCCCGGAGGAGGGCGAAACGCCCGCAGCAGAGCAGGACGGCGTGCGCTACACGCTGCTGTCCTATGAGGACAACTGGATCAGCCGGATTCAGGCCGAGCTGATTCCGCAGGGAGAGGCGCCGGCGGAGAAGGAGCCGGTGCGGAGCTGAGAAGGGAGGTGCCGGATGCAGTCGCTGAAGGGAAGAATGGCCTTGATGATCGGTGCAGCGGCACTGATGATTCTGATGATGATGGGGCTGAGCGGGCTTGCGAAAAATGCCCGGCGGACGCAGCGTTACAATGAACCGGACAGCAGCTTTGCGGCACTGCGTTACCCGTACCGTCAGCTCGACGAGCGCGGCAAGGAGCTCTATCTCGCGCTGTATCAGGGGATTTCGGATTATCAGACGAGAATTACGCTGCCGGGAACCTATACGGCGGAGGAATATAAAAAGGTGTATCTGCTGCTGACGACGCAGGAGCCGGAGCTGTTTTATCTGGATACGGTCTATGAAACGGCGGCGGAGATGCGCAGCGCGGAGATGTTTTACATCATGGCGCGCGAGGACGCGGAGGCGATGCGGACGGAGCTGGAGCTTGCGGCGGATACCGTTCTCCGGCAGACCTCGGGGCAATCGGATTTGCAGCGTCTGCTCGGAATTCATGACTGGATCTGTCAGCGGTGCAGCTATCTCAGAACGCCGCTCTCGGATACGGCATACGGCTGTCTGGTCAGCGGAACCGCGATGTGCGAGGGCTACGCGAAGGCATTTTTGTATGTGGCGCGGCGCGCGGGGCTGGATGTGATGTGCGTCCCCGGGACGACAGACAAGGGCGAGGCACATATCTGGAATATCGCATCCGCGGACGGCCAATACTATAATATAGATGTGACATGGGATGACGACGACACCTATCAGGGCGTGACGACGCACACCTGCTTTGCGGTTCCGGATGCCGTTTTCGGCGATCACAGGCCGGATCTGAGTCTGCTCAGCCCGCCCGCCTGTACGGATGCGGCGAAGAATTATTATCAGATGCGAGGATTTGTGCTGTCTGAGCCCGGGAGGCTGGCGGAATCGCTGCAAAGCTGGAACGGCGCAGTTCCGGAGCGGGTCATCGAGTTCCGCTGCGCGGGCGCTGGGGTATTTGAGCAGGCAAAGGAGCTCCTGCGGTCCGATGCCGCGGTTCATGCGGCGCTGGAGGCCGTCACAGGCGGCACGCATGCGCGGATTATTGCGGATGAAAACCGCGCTGCCGTGGTGATTTTGACTTAACAGAGGCGCGCAGGAAATGCAAATTTGTAGAAAAGGGAAAACCTGTCAAATCCGCTTGACACCGAAAGAAAAATGTGGTAAACTATAAAAGTTCCCGCGAAGCGGGAAATAGCGCACTGAGCTGGCCGACCTCAAAAAAACTTTGAAAAAAGTGAAAAAGGGGTTGACAAAGCGAGAAAGATGTGCTATAATAAATAAGCTGTCCGGAAAACGGAGAGCGCCCCGGCACCTTGAAAATTGAACAATGCAACCAAGAAAGAGAACCCTTGAAGATT
>JAFUAD010000075.1 GCA_017460835.1 Oscillospiraceae bacterium | reverse complement strand
GCTTGGCGGCACATCTGCTTGCAGCTTTTCCGTCATCTTGCATGAAAACTCCTTGCTGGGCGACAGCCCAGCGGCGTCGTTTTCATACAATCTGACGAAAGATCTGACTGCGCATCTGCACCACCAGCTCTGTGCGGTGTTGCCTTTACGAGGCCTTCGGGTATCTGCGGCAGGTGCGGCGGTTATCCCGCATTGCAGAAATCATCATCATAAAACGTGTCTGCCGTGATGACCCCGCCCGCGTCGCCGCGGATGTCAATGCGGGAGACCCTTGCCGTGACGCCCTCGGCCGCAACGGAATCCTCCAGATCCTCGCCGAGATAGCCCGCATAGGTGACCGTCCGGCTGTGATACCTGCGGTTGCTCAGCGAAAGCCGCATCTGAAGCGCATCCTGCGGGGCATGCGAAAACTGCCGGTCAAACAGAATCTGCCGGACGCGCACAATGCCGAGCTGCCCGGCCAGCGCATTGGTTCGCGTGAAGCAGCCGTATTCGCCCGCAGCATCCGCCATGTCGATCCGGCTGAGAATATCAGCCGTCCGGATGCCCGTCCCGGTTTCGATCACCGCATCCTGCGGAACCGAAAATGTCCTTGTGCCGGTCTGCGGCACGACACAGACCAGATTCGGCACGCGGATATACGGAAAGCCGCCGTTCAGCTTGTAATTGTAGGCGATGAGCGAATCCCACATGGAGGTATTATCCTTGACATAGAGATAGCTGATGGCCTGCATATTCTCCTGATAGGTGACATTTGGGAGCTGATAGGTCTCCATGAGCGAATTCAGCGTGACATTCGGATGAATGCCGGGGACAAGCTGGTTTTTCAGCAGGAACGAGGAAAAGCCGCGGGACTGAATCGCCGCGAGATACTGCCCCTCCTCTCTGCTACATGAGGCCTCCCGCACAAGCCCGTCATGCAGCAGCACATGGCTGAGGAAAAACTGCACGCGGACTGTGCGCTTGAGGGCAGTCTCCGTGTGAAGCTGCACGTTCAGCGCCGAAAACGGCTGATAGCGGTCGCGCAGGAGCGAAAACCGGACACAGTCCTGCAAAATCGAGACCGTGTGATCCTCATGAAAGCAAATACAGGTCACATTCATGCTTCCGTCACCTCTGTCATGGTGCCGGTCAGCGTGACGGAAAACTCCGTCAGCATCCGGTTTTTGTGCGTGTTCAGGCTCAGCGCCGTGATCTGCATACCGTCAAACGACGCCCCGGCAAATACAAAGGAAAACGCCGTATGTGCGTGCATTTCATTCTGCAATGCGCAGCAGGTTCCCGCGCTTTCCTTTTCGGGGATTCTGCCGGTCACGGTCAGGGTGCAGTGCGTCTGCGTCAGGAGATAATACTGCACTCTGCCGTCGGTGAGTGTCCGTGTCCTGACCGGCACCTCCGCCTTTACGGCAAAATCATCCGCAGGCAGCGCCAGCTCATTGAGCTGCAAGATCAGCACCGGAACCCCGGTATCAAGCTGCATCGCCAAATCACACACCTCCTTCCGCTTCCGTCAGCAGCCCGTCAAGCTGCATGTTCAGCTCGGTGACGAGCCGGTCAAGCTGCTTCTGATAGACCGGCGCAGAGATTTCTGCTGCGGGATATGGGTCATTGCCGGGGGACAGTGCTGCGAGCACTGTCTGCACGGTGTCGCGCGAAACCGACGCATCCACGCCGGTTTTCGTATGCACCCGAACCCGCAGCTTCAGACTGACCGGAATCGCGGAGCCGCCGATGCTCCGCTCAGCCTGCATGTTCGCGATGCCGACCGTGACAAAGCAGGTGTCCGCCGGCAGCGGCAGGGCATTGCGCTCAAATTCGGAATATGCGCTGAGCCCTGCCTCGCGGAGCAGCCCGGTCAGCCGCGCAATCAGCGAACCGGAATCTGTCATGTGCAGCCACCCGCTTCCGGCACCGTCTGAAAGACAAATGCGTCATCGCAGAGCAGCGCCGCAGCCGCCGCCTTGTATTCGAGAAACAGGCGCTCCGCGAGCGTACACTGCGCAGAATCGTCACGGGCAGCGGCGGTGTTTCCGGCATAGGTCGGGGCGGCAGCCGCTCTCGCCGCGACGATCTGCCGGTACTGCAAATTCGCCGCAGCCGCCGCAAGATAGCAGAGCCGGATATCCGCGGGGTCGGCATCCGCCCGCAGCATACCCTGTACCCTGCTCATAGCGGCCTCGATCAGATCGTCCCATTCCGCCGCGGAGACAAGCCCCGTAAACAGCAGAAAGAGCTGTGTGATCTTTGCCTTGCGCATGGCCATTCCTCCTCTCTCAGTCGTGCTTCCCGAGCCGGAATGCACGCATCTGCGGCTGTTCCGTGCGGCCGGCATCCGGCGTGAGCTGCGGCTTTTCCTTTGCGGTTGCAAGCCCCGTGCTCAGCGAATCCTTGAGCGCCAGCAGCCGTTCCGCGCTCATGTGTTCGGTCGAGTCGGCGAGCGCCTTTGCGCAGGCACTTTCGCCGCCGCGGTAGCAGAGCCGGACGCATTCGCGCCGCAGCTCCTCGGTCAGCCGGTCGAGCAGCGCGCCCGTGCAGTCGAGCGCTCTGCGCAGTGCCTCCTTTTCAAAATCGGCACCGCCGCCGCAGGTTTTCGTCACGCCGGCATTCCGCTGCGCCGGCACCGCGACAAAGCTCCACTCGTACACATCGGTGATGTCATCGAGAACCGTGTGGCAGCGGACTCCCGCGTACATTCTGCCCTTGATGTGCGTACAGGCCTTTTGCAGCTTATTGCAGCCGCAGACCGAGCAGGTCTGCTTCCCGACGGCGCAGGAAATGCTGACTTCCTTTTTGATGCCCGCGTCGATTTCGCGGATCAGGTCGGCATTGCTCTCGGTGCGCACCATGTAGGCATTGGCGCGCAGGAAGTGATAGGGCATCCCGTTTGCGGTCTTGCGCTCCGGGTCAGAGCAGAGCTCGGTGCGGAAGATGCGGGCGGTCTGGTTGCCGGAGCGCGGGTTGTGGTCGAAGATGCCGGTAACGCCGACAAACCGCTCGGCAAGCTGCCCGAGCGCGCGGTCGGAGAAGCAGTCGAAGTCCCGGTCGATCTCATTGTCGCAGAGGATGAGATCGAACAGATAGACCTCATCGAGCGTATGCTCCCGCTTGGTGAAGCGGTTGAGCTGTGCGAGCAGCTCCTTCTGGTCAGGCATAGCGTCCCTCCTTTAAGGCGATGCCCGCCGGATTGCTCCGGCAGGCACAGTAAAAACAATGTATCTGCGATATATTAAAAACGAGCCGATTGCCCATTACAAATCATCGCGCAGCGATCCCTCAATCAGCTCCCGATGTGCAGGACTGCGACGGCGCCGGACATCAGCGGCTGGAAGCCGATGCGCACGGAAACCGCGATGCGGTCGAGCTGGCAGTCGATGAGGCGGTCGGATTCGAGCAGCACATCCGAGCCGGTGATCGCCGCGAGCGCGTAATCGCCGGAAATGCCGATCACGGTGTCATCGGCGACCGACGCATTCTTGATGAGCTTTGCGCCGAAGGGCAGTCTGACCTCGCCGTTCTCGTCGAGGGTGCGGTCGTGCATCTGCGTCATGGAGAGGATCGCCGCAGCATTCGCCGGGGATGCGATGACGTCGGTCAAATCGTAGTCGGTGAACTTGCCGTAGAGTGCGGTGAGGTCGGCATAGGCAAGCGTCGCGCCTGCGGAATTGAACGCAGTGACGGAGTTTTTGAGGACGGTCAGCGCCTTTGCCGCGACTGCGCCCGCGAGCTTTCTGCCGACGGCGCGGAGCATGACGGAAAAGACGTCAATGCGCTGCTGTCTGACGGTCTCGTAGGAGGCGGAGATCACTCTGCCGAACTTGTCCAGCGTGATGCTGCTGCCCTCTGTGATGACCGTCTTCTTCATGCTGACGCCCTCTGCGGTGACGGTCGCGTAGCTGCCGTCGGATTCATCGACGGAAAAGCTCTTGCAGCTCGTCGCATTGACCGAGGCAGAGGCGGCGGTCAGCTCCGGCAGAACCGACTCCTCCATGCCGCGCTTGATCGCCCTGCGGACGAACTCCGGAAAGAGCACTGCGCTCTCGGTCGTCGTAAAGAACTTCTCGACGCGGTCACAGTTTTCGCCGGAGACGCGGATATCAAAGCGCTTGAGCTGGCGCTCGAAGGCATCGAGCGATTCGAGCGGGGTGCCGGCGTACTGCGCCGTAGGATCGGCAGCCTCCAGCGCCTCGGTAAAGGTGCGGTTTGCGAGATGATACATGCCTTTTTCGAGTTTCACAGAATCGTACATACGAATCTCCTTTCGATCAGTCAGATTTTTCGGGTACAGAATGGCGAGGGCGCTCAGAGGCCGCCCTGCGATGCCTTTTCATTCCGCAGCTCGATTTCCTTCGCCTGCGCATTTTTGAGGCGGGCTTCGGCGAGCTCGGTCTCGTCCTGCAAATTGATATTGCTCCATTCGATCTCCGGCGTCAGGGCATAGCCCGCGCTGTGCAGGACGGCGGCGCCGATTTTCCGGAGCATGGGGCTGAGAATCCTGCGGAAGTATTCGAGCTCCGAGGTAAGAATATCCGCCTGCTGCGCGGACATCCGCTCGGTCGTGGACCACGAAAGCCCCAGCAGGAACGGCGGAATCGAGAGCTTGGAGACGATCTGCTCCAGAAGCTGCCGGACGGGCACATTGGTGTCAAAGAGCTGATTTTCCGCGCCGATGACCTTGATTGCGACGTCACCGACCGCGATGAAATCCTGCACCTCGCCGCATTTGGCGGCATTCAGCCCCTCCTGCCATGCGGCTGCGATCTGCTGCGCGTGCTCCTTTGCGAAGCCCGCGGCGGCGGCATCGGGCTGATAGGTCACGGCATAGCGGATATTGCCCGCCCTGTCGTAGTTCTGCCCGATGCACTCGTAGATGCGCATGAGAATGCCGGAGACTGCCGGCAGCCCGCGGAGCACGGATACGCCGCAGGTGCCGCCCGCCGGCGGATCGAGCGCCGCAAAGAGGATGCGTTCGGGATGCAGCAGCGGGCGCTCCGTGCCGCTTTCCGGGTCACGGAGAAAGTACCGGCACTGTGCGGCACTGTCCGCCGCGATGCCGAGCACCTGCGGGTGTACGGTCACGAGCGCCGCCGGCTCGCCGTCCGCCGTGAGGATTTCGCCGGCGGCATTGCCGTAGGTCAGCAGGCTGTCGAGCATCTGATCGGCGAACATTTGCAGCGAGGTTCCCGCCGCATTGACCGGCACAGAGGCGGAAAAGCGGTCGAGGAGCTCCTGCGCCTGCGGGTCGGGAGCAGTCAGGCGGAAGCCGCCGGTGAGCCGGACGATCTTGTGGATCGCGGCATCAATGACCGGAACCTGAAACCGCAGCGCATCATAGAGCCGGAATTCTGCCGGAGAGGGTGCGGGCGGAGCCGGGCATTCGAGGGCGCGGGCGGGTGCGGCTCTGGGCGCCGAGAGCATCAGCGGCAGCGCATCGGACTGCACGCCGCCTCTCCGGTTCCTCCGGAAAAAGGAAAAAGCCAAAAATGAACACCTCCTGATTCAGAGAGAATACGGAAATTTCCCGCGATAAACAGAAAAGGCGGAAGCTCAGCCGCGGTGAACGGACAGCACGAGAAAGGGGTCATCCTCCGGCGCATCGACGACCGTCGCGACAAAATACCGGATATCATCCATCGCGTGGTCATGCTCCTTGCGCGGGGTATCGTGCGACGCCTTTTCATCCCAGACATAGAGCGAAAATTCCCGGATGGCATCGCAGCAGCCCGCCCCGATTTTGATTTCTCCGTTCCGGAGCGCATCGGCGGTTCTGCGAATGCCGGAGAGTACATCGTTCTTCGCCTTGACGGCGCGGAATTCTCCGTGTCTGCGGATGCAGGTGATGAAGCTCGCGGCGGAGGGGTCAATGACGATCTGCTCGATCTCCCGGTCTCCGGCAAGCGCCTTCAATGCCTGATAATGCTCCTCATCCGTGCGCGGGCGGCCGGTTTTCCGCCCGTCGTAGTAGCTTTCCGCAATGCGGTACCAGCAGCCGCGGCAGAGCCCCCAGAGCCCGAAGGAGGTCGGGTTCAGCGTGCCGTAGTCGCAGGAGATCACAAAGCGTTCGGGCGCATCCGGCGGCGCCGCGACATGCAGCGCGGGCTCGAACATCGGATAGATGAGCCCCTGCGCATTCGACCAGATGCCCTTGACATAGCGGTCATAGAATGCGCCGGAGTAGAGCCGTTCATAGCGCGCACGGACAGCGGGCGAAAGCGAGGCGTTGTCCCGCATGGTGAAGTGCAGATACAGCGCGCGCTTCTCCTTCGCCTTCAGGATCCACTCGCGGTAAAACCAGTGCGAGGGCGGCCCGGGATTGCAGGAAAACCAGAGCTTTGCGCCGGGAACGGAGCATCTTGCGATCGCCTGCTCGACAAAGGAACGCGGCATCAGCGCGCATTCGTCGAGCAGCACGCCCGCGAGCGTCATGCCCTGAATCAGCGCCGCAGCGCTCTCATCCTTTCCGCCGAAGAAATAGAACCGGTTTGTGCGGCCGTTCAGCGAAATATCGGCATAGGATTTGCTGATTTTCTCGGTGACGGAAAAATGCAGAGCGCGGAGCTGTTCGCAGAGCGGGAGCAGGAGATTGCGCCGGACACCGCCGATCGTTTTGCCGCAGAGTGCAAAGGAGCAGCCCTGAAACCGGAATGTCGCCCAGAAGACAAACCCGAGCGCAAGCGCCGTCGTCTTGCCCGAGCGCACCGCGCCGTCACAGATGATCGCGTCACAGTGCCGGGTCGCCGGGGCATTCCACCATGTCAGAACCGTTTTCTGCTTCGCCGAAAAGGCCGTGATCCTGATCGGGGTGTTCATCGCAGTCCACCTCCCCGTCCGAGCCGCCGAGTGCGGAGAGCAGTGCTGCGGCAGCAGCGGAGGAATCCGATGCATGCGCGCATTCGAGCAGCTTTTCCATTGCCTTCTGGCGGTCGGCAAATTTGATCTCGACCGTTCCCTTGTCCCGCTCCCGCCGGATCGAGACAACGTGGAACAGGTCATAGTCCGCGAGCATCTCCCGCGTCAGCGGCTCATCGGAGAAGGCAAGCGCCGCCGCATCATTGACCGCGCCGAAGGCCAGCCGCGAGAGCCCTGAGATCACAAGGCTCTGAATCGGCAGCGCGGGATGCGCATTGAGCTCTGCAAGATAGCGCCTGCAAGCTGGATTTTCCAGCAGCCGCAGCCCTTCATCCTCCGCGGTTTCCGGTGAAAAGCCCGACCGCAGCGCCGCCTCGCGGACATTGCCGCTGTTGAGGTAGCTCCGGCAGAAGGCCTTTCGTTTTTTTCGTGTATTGCTCATGAAGCTGTATCAACCGCCTTTCCTGTGTTTTTTGCCATATGGCATTGCGGGATGAACGCCTGCGCGGGAGAGAGGACGCACAGCCGTTCAAATGCGCAGGAAAAACAAGGCAAAAGTTGCACGTTTCCGTACAACTTTTTTTGAATTTCTCTGAAAAATCTGCATATTATATAAATCTGATGATGCTCAGAATGCGTGTGTTATGCACTTTGCCGGCATGCTGCATGACTCCCGCCTGCGCTTCCCGCACAATCCGACACACTCCGACATATACTGCATCAGGAGCCGGCTCCGAACAGCGCGCCGCATGATTAAGCGGCGGAAACCGGGGCAGAATAAGGGCAGCAAAGGAAAGGAAGCATGATGCTATGATGACAGTGAAACGCGGAGAAATCTATTACGCAGATTTGAGCCCGGTTGTCGGCTCGGAGCAGGGCGGCATCCGGCCTGTGCTGATTATTCAGAATGACGTCGGGAACCGTTACAGCCCGACGGTCATCGCCGCGGCGATTACGAGCCGGCTGGATAAGGCGAAGCTGCCGACACATATTTCGCTTTATGCGGCGGGCTGCGGGCTGAAAAAGGACAGCGTGATCCTGCTCGAGCAGATCCGGACGATCGACAAGCAGCGGCTGAAGGAGTGCATGGGCGAGATCCCGCCGGAGGTGATGAAGCAGGTTGATCATGCGCTGGAGGTGAGCTTCGGGCTGATCCCGCGCCCCCTCCGCAGCAGCCGGTACAGCCGGCTTGGGTACACAGCGTCTTAAGGCAACACCGCACAAAGCCTGCCTGACGGCTTGGCGGCACATCTGCTTGCAGCTTTTCCGTCATCTTGCATGAAAACTCCTTGCTGGGCGACAGCCCAGCGGCGTCGTTTTCATACAATCTGACAAAAAATCTGACTGCGCATCTGCACCACCAGCTCTGTGCGGTGTTACCTTAAGGCAGCACCGCGAATCGCAGAGAAAAGGGCGCATGCCGGTGCTGCGGGCATGCGCTCTGAGACTTTCCCTTGCCCCATTGCGTGGGAGTGGCTTTTTGGGGAGTTTTTTTGCAGCCATAATCGGAGCTGTCTCTGAAGTTTTTGGTCGAGCTTTTTTCAAAAAGCTCGCGGGTCGAGGGCAGAGCCCTCGTCGCGCTCCGCAGAGCGCGAAACTCCCCTAGCGTGCAAAGAGCTCGGCGGGCTTGGGGACCCCATGTTTGCCGAAGGCAAACTGCGCAGTTTCGCTTTGCGAAACATGGGCGATAGAGGTCCCCATTCAAAATAGCATCCGCGCAGCGGATACTTTATTCCTGAAATCATAAAACCCCCGATATGCCACACCTTTTTTCTTCCCGTCCATTGAAATTCCGGCACAATATGATATAACCGGGCAGTGCCCGGCTCCGGTTTTACGCCCCGGCAGTTCTGCGTCATATATTTTTATCCTGTTCCCCATTGAATTTTTCGGCACAATATGATATAATAATAGAAATCAGCGCCCGGAATGCACACCGGGAGCGCAATCGCAGAAAAAAGGAAGAACGAAATCAATGAGATTACAAGGACCCCGGACAACCTCCGGCAGCAGAAAAAAACCGCTGGTACGCGGGCTGATGATCTGCATGACCTTCACGCTGCTGGCATCCCTGGCATTTGGGCTGTGGAATTACATGACGCAGAATTTTGAAGTCATGCTGGACCCGAATGACATCGAGATCATCCAGCTCGATGCGCCGCAGGAGGGCGACCCGATCGCCGTGATGCACACCACCGCCGGCGACATGACCTTCCGGCTGCTGCCCGAGCAGGCGCCGAAGGCCGTCGAGAGCTTCTGCAAGCTGGCGGAGAGCGGTTATTACGATAATACATATGTGTTCGATATCGAGCCGGGCATTTATTTCTCCGGCGGCAGCGCGGATGCCGAGGGCAACCTGCCCGAGGGCGTCTCCGGAACGGCGCAGGAGAAGGTGAAACAGGAGCTTTCCGCGAAGACATGGCCGCTGCGGGGCGCGCTCTGTGCCCTGACGACCGGCAGGGAGAGCGGCTTTTTCAAAAACTTTTTCGGGAAATCCGTGCCCTATAACGGCAGCCGGTTTATGGTGCTCGATACGGTCGAGATGACCGAGGAGCTCGTCAGCGGACTCCATGAGGAGGAGAATGAGGGCTCGAAAAAGGTCGCAGATGCGTTTGAATCGCACGGCGGCATCCCGAATTACTCGCAGCAGGTGACGATTTTCGGCCAGCTCATCGAGGGCTACGATATCCTCGATGCCATCACGGATTCCGAGGTGACCGAAACGGAAAGCTTCAAGCACCCGAAGGAGGAGATCCGGATTCTGAACATCGAAATCGGGACATATACGGCACCGGATGAATAAAATCATGATAAAAACGGGGCAGGAGAGCCCGATTTCTTAGAAAAAGATGACAGAATCCTGAAATTTGTCTTTACAAACAGAAAAAAACGTGCTATAATATACCTGAGACAATACTGCGCCCTTTCGGGGTGTGTCCGTTCGGAGCGGAAGCGGTGCGGAAAGGAAGATTGTTTCATGCCACACGGTTTACTCCTGAGAAGACTGACTGCGGCGCTCTGCTGCGCGGCACTGAGCTGCGGCTGCCTGACCGCCTGCGTGCATAAGCAGGTGACACTCGACAGCAGCGCCGGAACCAATGCGTTCGTGCAGTCCGATCATCTCGTGAATTTTACACTGCCGGAAATCGGCGAGGAGATCGTCGTCATGACGATCCGCGATTACGGCGATGTGAAGATCCGGCTCTTTCCCGATCAGACGGAAAAGGGCGCGGAAAACTTCAAAAAGCTCGTGGAGAGCGGCTTTTATGACGAACTGAAATTTCACCGCATCGTGGACGGCTTTGTGGTGCAGGGCGGCGATCCGCGCGGCGACGGTACCGGCGGACAGGACGCATGGGGAAGCAAGGAAGGCTTCTCGCAGACAGTCTCCCCGAATCTCTGCCACTTCACCGGCGCGGTTGCCTATGCAATCGGCGAGGATAAGCTGAACAAAAGCCAGTTTTATTTCGTGACCGGCGAGATGCAGACCGAAGCGTCACTCGCAGAATACCGCGAGATGGGCTGCGCCTTTTCCCCGGCGGGCGAGGCGATGTATCAGCAGATCGGCGGCGTGCCGTATCTGGACGGCGGTTATGAGGTCTTCGGACAGGTGTTCGACGGCATGGAGTATGTGCTGGAGATCCAGAAGATCAAAACCGACGCAAACGGAAAGCCCGAACGGGCTGTCGTGATCGAAAAGGCCGTCGTGACCCAGTATGACGGCGCTGCTCCGCATTATCTGACGGCGGACGGCAGCGAATTTACACCGGAACCTTCAACATAATAAAAGGATGATGGAGTCGTTTGGAAACAGGTAAGGAAACCGCGTCACATACAGAAAAACCGGCGCGGGACAGATCTATAGAGAAAATATGTGAAGAACAAGGAGAACAAACCGTGAAGACACCGAAGCAATTTGTGATCAGAGGCGGAAGAACTCTGAGCGGCGAGGTGGAGATCAGCGGAGCAAAGAATGCGGTCGTCGCAATTCTGCCCGCTACACTTCTGTCCGATGAACCCTGCGTCATCGAAAATGTCCCCGAGATCAGCGATGTCGAGATCAGCCTGCGGATTCTGCGGGAGCTCGGCGCAAATGTCCGCTATCTCGGCCCGCATACCTATGAAATCGACACGCGCGGTGTGAGAAGCTACACCGTGCCCTATGAGAGCGCAAGAAAAATGCGTGCCTCCTATTATTTCATGGGTGCGCTGCTCGGCAGATTCGGACACTGCCGCGTGTCCATGCCCGGCGGATGCCCTCTGGGCGACCGGCCGATCGACCAGCATACAAAGGCCTTCCAGAAACTGGGCGCAGACCCGCATCTTGACCGCGGTATGGTCGATATCACGACAAAGCCGGCAGGGCTTCAGGGCGCACAGATCTTCTTTGACTGTGTGACCGTCGGCGGAACGATGAACGCGATTCTCGCTGCCGTGAAGGCGGAGGGGCTGACCGTCATCGAGAATGCGGCAAAGGAACCGCATATCGTCGATCTTGCGAGCTTTCTGAATTCAATGGGCGCCGATATCATGGGCGCCGGCACCGATACAATCAAAATCCGCGGAACCAAATATCTCCGCGGAACCAGCTATGCCGTCATTCCCGATCAGATCGAAGCGGGTACTTATATGGTGGCTGCCGCGGCAACCGGCGGCAATGTGCTGGTCAAGAATGTGATCCCGAAGCATCTGGAATCCATCATCAGCATCATGGAGAAGATCGGCGTCAAGATCGAGCAGTTTGACGACTCCGTCCGCGTCTCCGTAGACGGCCCGCTCGTCAAGACCAACATCAAGACGCGCCCGCATCCCGGCTTCCCGACCGATATGCAGCCGCAGGTCTCTGCACTGCTCTGCCTCGCCGAGGGGACGAGCATCATCAAGGAGGAGGTCTCGGAGCAGCGCTTCCAGTATGTCGATGAGCTGCGCAGAATGGGCGCGGATATTCAGGTGGACGGCAAGGTCGCCATCATCGCGGGAACGGGGCATCTGACCGGCGCTCCGGTCAAGGCGTGCGACCTGCGCGCAGGTGCCGCACTGATGATCGCCGGACTTGCGGCAAACGGTGTCACGACGATCGAGGACATCTATCATATTGAGCGCGGCTATGCCGATATGGAGGGCAAGCTGCGTGCGCTCGGCGCCTGCATTGAAAAAAAAACGGTTTGTCAGGACGTAGTGCAACATGAAGAGCATGATGAGATCGCCCGTCAGGACGCGGTGTGAATTTTAAGGTAACAAACGGCAGGACGAGCGCTGGTTTCGCCCTGCCTTTTTTCTTCCCGTCTGCCGGCGATCGGCGCGGTTTACAGGACTAAAATACGATAAGGACTGAAAATATGGCAAGGATTTATCCGTTATTCAGCTCCAGCAAGGGCAATGCGACGTTCATCGGCACGCCCTCCGGCGGCATTCTGATCGACGCGGGCGTCTCGGCAAAGCGCCTGCGGGATGCGCTCGGACGCGCCGGCATCCCGCTCGGGGCGGTCGCGGCGGTTTTCGTGACGCATGACCACTCCGACCATGTCAGCGGGCTGCGCGTATTCAGCCGGCAGACCGGCATTCCGGTCTATGCCGAGCCGGAAACGCTCGAATGCCTGCTCCGGGGCGGATACCTCGCGCCGGAGACCGATGCCCGCGCACTGACCGCTCCCGCGGAGATCGGCGGGATGACCGTGCAGCCGTTCGATACCGCGCACGACACCGCGAAAAGCTGCGGCTACCGGGTCACGCTCCCGGACGGCCAGAGCTGCGCGGTCTGTACCGATCTCGGCCATGCGCCGGAGACAGTGCAGTCGGCACTGCGCGGCTGCCGGCTGGTTCTGCTCGAAGCGAATTACGATGAGGAAATGCTGCGGCTCGGGCCGTATCCGGCATCGCTGAAAGCGCGCATCCGCTCGGATTCCGGGCATCTCTCGAACCGCCAGAGCGGCGAGCTTGCGCGGTTTCTCGTTGAGACCGGCACGGTGCATCTCGTGCTCGGCCATCTGAGCGAGCACAACAATACCCCGGAAAAGGCTGCGCAGGCCGTGACGGCGGCGCTCAGCGGCTATGTCCGCGGGCAGGATTATCTGCTGGATGTCGCAAGACCGGAGGACGGGAGGATGATCGCGTTTTGATGCAGATTCAGCTCGTGGCCGTCGGGTCACTGAAGGAAAAATGGCTGCGCGAGGCCTTCGCGGAATACGAAAAGCGCATCGGGCGATACTGCAAATTTACGGTGACGGAGCTGAGCGAATCGCGGCTGCCGGAATCGCCCTCTGAGGCGGAGATCTCCGCCGCGCTGCTCGCAGAATCAAAGGCGATTCTGAAAGCGTGCAGAGGCAGAATCGTCGCCATGTGCATCGAGGGGCGTGAGTATTCGAGCGCGGAGTTTTCGCAGTTTCTGGAGCAGGCGGCAGTCTCCGGCGACAGCGCGCTGAGCTTCGTGATCGGTTCGAGCTTCGGGCTGCATGACGATGTGAAAAACGCCGCTTCTGTGCGGTTTTCCATGTCGCGTATGACATTCACGCACCAGCTTGCGCGGGTACTGCTCTCGGAGCAGCTCTACCGCGCCTTCCAGATCAGCACCGGCGGAAAGTATCACAAGTGAAGCCGGCCGGAGTGTATAAGTGCCCCCCGCTGCTGCACCTGAGATACTGTTTTGCGCTGTGGATATTGAAAAGGAGTGATATGATGATTTACCCGGAAATTCAGGCGACGGCGGATGAGATCGCGGAGCTCGGCAAGCCGCTGAAAATCTACCTCATCAGCCACAAGACCAATCACGCGACCAGCGAGCTTGCGAGCTTCAAGCTCGCGCTGATCGTCCGCGACGACACCCCCAGCATCTCGGAACTCGAATGCTACCTCTATACTGCCGTGGACTGCGACTGCCCGTATGATCTGGTTCTCTACAAGGAGAGCGAGTGGAATACGCTTTCGCAGGACCCCCGCACCTTTGCGTGGTCCATCCGCGAGAACGGGAGTGTGCTGTATGGCTAGAGGATACCGCGAGGGCGACAGCAAGCGATACTTCGACTGGCTGTATTACGCCGCAATCGACCTGCGGGCGGCAAAGCTGCTGCTCGACGACGACCGCTGCTACAATCTGATCTCCTTCCACTGCCAGCAGAGCATGGAGAAGGCGCTGAAGGGCTATCTGCTCTGGCGGCGGCACAAGCTCTATGACGGGCACAACCTGCCGTGGCTCTGCAAGCAGGCAATGCAGGACGACGAGCATTTCAGGAGCTGGATTCCCTTCGCCAGCGAGGTGAACGGCTACTATATCGAAGCGCGCTACCCCGCAGACTTCCTGCTGCGGCTCGATGCGCAGTCTGCCTCACAGCTCATCGTCGAGACCAACGATTTCGTGACCTTTGTCAATTCGCTCGTGAAATTTGATTTCCAGAGCTACCGGCAGAGAAGGGCGGCGGGGGAGTAAACATGAACAAAACGATTCAAACCTGTTACAGATTAAGCTCGCAGGAAAAAGCAATGCTGCAATATCAGATGAGACAGGAAGCGGGCAGCGCAGAGTTACAGAATCATTCTAATGCAGACAAACCGGACAGCCTTGCGAAAACCTATACGCCCGTTGCAGCAAGTACATCCGCGCTGGCAAGAATTACAAATCCGGATTTCGCTGAATCCGAACCGGGCACCGTGAAGAAAATTCTGAATGTTATTATGCCTGTTCTCGCTTTTATCGGAATCTGTATTTTGGGAATCGGGGCATCCAACGAGAACAATCCTACAAAGGCAATTGGTATTGTCATTTTCCTGATTATCAGTATTTACCTGCTGATCGGATGGTTTGACCGCCTTGTGCTCAAAGCGGCTGCCGCAGCGGTATTCCTCGCCGCGGGAGGCGTGTATTGGTGGTTTATCAGTCAGGTAAGCAGCACGGAGCTTGCAGACTATGCGATATTCATGATGCTGGCGTATGCCGTTTCTCCGATACTGGCATCGTGTGCGCGATTTTTATTTGATGATGCATGGAAGAATACCGCAGCGATCATTTATGCCGCAGCCTTTATTTCGGTAACCCTCTTTTTCGGCACTGCTTTCGGAAAAATCATCTTTGGTATTCTGCTGTTTATTGCTGTTTTGGGAATGTTTGTTCGTGCAATGTCTGACAGAAAGCGCAGGAGACGTTATTGAATCATCAAAATGAAAAGGAGCAGCATGCAATGAAGAATAAGATCATTACCTGCTACCCGCTTGATGAAAAGGAAAAGGCGGAGCTGCGGCTGGCGGCGATTCAGGCGCAGCTAAAGGGGAAAGCGGAGGTGGAAGCCCTGCTTGAGCCCGCGGCGGAGAAGCCCCTGCCTGAGCGGAAGCCCGCGGCAAAGCATGCGCGGCAGCATGCGCCCGCAGCAGGGAATCTGATTATGCAGCCGGGCGGTGAAAATACGGTTTCGTCGGCCTCTGAGCAAAAAGAGAAAAGCACCTCTGCCGGCGGGGCTGCGAAGATCGCCGTGGTCGTTGCTGCAATCGCTGCCTGCGTTGCGATCGGCATGATCGCCGCGCTGAAAATCAAGAAGAAACCGGAGGAATTCCGGCAGGGCAGCTCTGAGATTCTGCTGGAGGAGATCAGCTCTGCGGAGACCTCAACGACGGAGACCACCGCAACAACGGAGACGAGGATCGAAAAAGACAAGGAAACGACATCCGAGACCACATCCGAGACCACAACGACCTCTGAACGGACAGAAGCAACCGCTGCATCTACCTCTGCTGCGCCTTTCACAACAACCGTGCCGAGAGTGACCTTCTCTATTCCGAATGCCGCCCAAAGCTTTATTTTCGGGCAAGACGGAAGCGGGTACTCATATAGATGGAAGGATGAAAATGACCACAGCTTAGGCTTGCAGAGCGTAACATGGACAATCGTTGTCAAGGGTGCCGTTCAGGATTATGTCTATATCAAGGTCTGGAAAGTAAACGAAACGCTTTACGGTGAGATCTATGACCCGAAGGGGGTCTTTGCCAGACATGAAAATGAAAAAATGGCTCTGAAACTGAATGTTGAGCCGATTCTGGATGAAATTCTGAATCTTAGACAATCTGAACTAGGAGACCCAAGTTTCAGAATTACAAAAATTAGATCGCTGTATGCAGCTGAGTCCAACCCGATTTCCAATCACTGGGTTTCGGAGTATTACACTGACTGGGTACAAGAGGCGCAGCTAAAAGCCTTAAATGACGCAAATGACTTTCTAAGAGTATATGTTCTCGGCAAATAAACCCACACGGAGGAACTATGAAACTCGAATACAAATGGCAGATTCCGCAGGAGACGCTCGCGGCGCTTGCGGGATATCTGCACGAAGCACCGGGGCGGCTCTCGCACGAGACACTCTCGATGGCGGCGTCCTACTATGACACGGCGGATGGGCTCGTGTACCGCAGCGGCGCGGCGCTCCGGCTGCGGCGGGAGAATGACCGGACGGTCTGCTGCCTGAAGCGCACCGTGCAAAAGAACGGCGCAAGGGCGGAGCGCGAGGAATATGAAACGGAGGCGGAGACGCTCAAAGAGGGGCTGCAACGGCTGCCGGAGGCCGGCGCGCCCGCAGACCTCTGCCGGATGCTGGAATCGCAGGCGCTCTCCGCATTTGCGAAAACCGAATTCATCCGGAACTGCTGCCTCATCGCGCAGGACGGCTTTACCGCGGAGTTTGCGGTCGATGTCGGGCAGCTCGGGAATGCGCGGAGGATGGTGCCCTTCGAGGAGCTGGAGCTCGAGCTCAAAAGCGGCGACCCCGAGGCCTTCCGGCAGTATGCGGAGCAGCTCCAGTCGCGGTTTTCTCTGCGCCCGCAGCCGCTCTCAAAGCTCGCCCGCGCCGCAGCGGTATAAGGTATCGCATGTTTCACTTCGTGAAACTGCACAGTTTGCTTTGCAAACATGCGCTTTGCGATGATTTATAATGGGCGCTCGCACGCTACGCTATGAGTTTGCACCGCAAACTCACCAAACCCGCCAAAGGGATATCTATCCCACAGTATTGCTTCGCAAACTGTTGGAATCCCTTTATAAGTGGAATGTTAGATATTTCGTACTTTTTTATTTCTTTTCATAATGGGATTCTTAAGGGCTGCTCACCACAAATCCCAAGTAAAAACTCAAAAAACCGAGACAAACCGGCAGGCATAGGCTTGCCGGTTTTCAGCGTTATAGGGACTGACGGCTGCACGGGCAATTTCTCCTCTCTGCCGC
>JAFUAD010000066.1 GCA_017460835.1 Oscillospiraceae bacterium | reverse complement strand
GGGAACGCTCGGCAAAATGATGCTTGCGGGCATGAACTCCGGTCATGCAAAGCTGGCAGACTGGGGAATGTCTTATTTGCCGGACATCGCACCGAATCAGATCGCTGATCTCGGATGCGGCGGCGGGAGAAATGCCGGTGAGCTGCTGAAGCGCTATCCGCAGGCGATGATGACGGCGATCGACTACTCATCGCTCTCTGTCCAGAAAGCAACGGAATACAATCAGACAATGATCGACGCCGGGAGATGCAAGGTCTTGCAGGGCGATGTTTCCAAGCTGCCCCTGAAAACAGACAGTTTTGACCTTGTGACCGCCTTTGAAACGATCTATTTCTGGGATATTGAAAAGGGCTTCGCTGAGGCGGCGCGAATCCTGAAAGCAGGCGGAGCATTCATGATATGCAATGAATCCGACGGAACGGATCAGACCAGCAAGAAGTTTGAGGCGATCATTGACGGTATGCATTGCTATACACCTGACGAGATCGGGAAGGCATTGAAGTCAGCAGGCTTTTCGGAGGTGACTTCGTATCATCACCCTTCCAGTCCATGGATCACGGTGGTAGCAAGGAAGGGATAACTCTATACTTTAGAAACTTCTGGGTAGGGGTGTTCAAATGGATCAAGGGGTGTTCATTTTTCTATGACCGCCCGTCATTTCGTTACAGATCAAAATGCATGAAAGGGGCTGCTCAGTAGATACGACTGCTGAAAAAGCCCCTGTTTCTGTGCATTTTCAATCCATATGTTTTGTATCAATTTGGGATCGCAGTAGGACGATGGAAAATCGGGAAAAGATGTTCAACACCGTCCTGCTTTTATGCAGATGATGCAGGACGCTCGTGACGGTCTTATCAGCAGGATCGTTGTAAAAAAGTATGACCGTTTCAGCAGAAATATGAGGGAATACTTAAATATTACTGACGAACTGGATCGTTATGGTGTGTCGGTCTATTCTCTTTCTGAACCGTTCAATACGAGTACAAAAGAAGGGCGCATGATGCGAAATAATCTGCTGAACTTCGCTGAATTTGAGCGTGAGACGATTGCCGCCAGAGTAGCCGATGCGTACAGCACAAGAGCAAGGGAAACGGGCTTCTATCAAGGAGGTAAAACTTACTACGGATTCACCTCCGAGCGCAGAACGGTGAACGGCAAGACAGGCTCTGTGCTTGTACCTTCGGAACAGGCGGAGTCGGTAAAAATCGCCTATGACCTTTATCAGAAGCCGTCAACCTCGCTGAAAGATGTTATCGAATACTTCAAAGAGAATGATATTTACACGCTTTCAAAACATAACGGCGAGATAAAGGACAATATGGACAGAAGTCACATCAGCCGTATTCTTGAAAGTCCGCTGTATGTGAGAGCCGACAAAGAGGTGTATGCTTTTTTCGTTTCTAAAGGCTATGAGATACTTGATGATATTGATGCCTATGACGGTATTCACGGTGTTTTCATTCATAGGGCTTCGGGGGTAACATTCGTTAAGGTCGGGTATCACGAGGGGCTGGTCGATGCAAGCGTGTGGCTTGCCGTGCAGGACAAGAAAGCCCATAACAAGCGTATCCCGAACAATGCGAATGCCAATCATTCTTGGCTGACGGGATTTCTGAAATGCGGTCATTGTGGCTACCATTTGGAAATTCACTACTACGACAATGCCAAAAGCGGAAAGCGTTACAGATACCTCAGAGATTCGGGAGCATATCGCAAGGAAGGCTGTGTTAAAAAGTTTCTGAAAACCCGTCCCGAAGAAGTTGAGAGTGCTGTCGAGCAGGCAATGCGTGACCGTATCGATCAGCTTGTGATCGCAAAGAGAAGTGCAGATGTTCCCGATGCCGACACCGAAGCGTTGAGGGCTGAGATCATCAAGATAGACGAGGAAATTCGCAAGCTGATGAAAAAGCTCGGTGATGCAGATACGGTGCTGTTTGAGTATATCCAGAACACAGTCAATGAGCTGCACGAACAGAAGGCAGCTCTGGAGCGTAAGATGCAGGCTAAGGCTCGTAAGCGCAGGACGGTTGATACCGCACCTTTGGAAAAGCCGATGAAGCATTGGGACAAGCTCTCCATTCCCGAAAAGCATGAGCTTGCGGCAGTTATGCTCGAAGCAGTCTATGTGAGTGATGAAAACGGTATTGAGGTGAAATTCAGTATATAAGAAAACGGCGATTTTACGCCGTTTTCAAAATATGGTGGAGTGCAGCAATCGGCGTCCCCATTCCAAAATAGCATCCGCGAAGCGGATACTTTATTCCTGAAATCATAAAATCCCCGATATGCCACACCTTTTATTCCGGAACATCTTGCATTTTTTTGGATAATATGGTATAATAATTCTAAGTATTTTCATATGTCAAAGGACGGTGATGCATATTGGGCTGGACAATCTTTCTGAGTATCGTGTTTGTCCTGTGCATCCTGTTCCTTCTGCCGATCCGCGTCAAGGCGGAATTCGGCGGCGGAAAATGGTCTGTGAAGGTCTATTATGCTTTCATCCGCGTATTCCGGAAGGAATCCGCGCCGCCGCCGCCCCCGCCGGAGACGCCGCCCAAGCCCGAGGACATCACGCTCTTTGAGCCCGGCACCGACCCGAATGCGCCGGATATCCCGCCGCCGGAGCCTGCCGCGCAGACAGAGCCGCCCGCTTCGGTGACGGAGCCCGCTTCCGATGCAGAGCCAAAGCCGGAGCCTGAGCCTGAACAGGAAAAGCCAAAGGATCAGCGAAAGAAAAAGCGCCGGAAGCACCTCTTTAGCAAGGAGGATGCCGCACCGGCAGAGGAGGAAAAGCCCGGGGCTGAGCAGCCTGCCGCCGATGCAGATGAACAGGCGGAGGAGGACGGCACCAAAAAGAAAAAGAAGGAGAAAAAGAAGAAAAAGCCCGGCTTTTTCAAGCGGATCAAGCCGCACTCCTTCTCGGATGTGATCGGGCTCATCAAGGACGGCTTTGCCGCGCTGACGCCCGCGCTCCGGTTTCTGTTCCGGCATTTCCACTTCCGGCATGTCAAGGTTCGTGCGGCGATCGCCTCGGATGACCCGGCGAATACCGCAACACTCTACGGCAAGATCTGTGCGGCAGCATTCAATCTGCTGGCACAGCTTCAGCGCCTGTTTGACTTCCAGACAGACGAATTCCGCGTGCTTGCCGATTTTTACGGCGAAAAATCCGATTACAGCGGCGCGCTGGAGCTGCGGGTATCCCCGGCAGTTCTCATTCTGACCGTTTTGATTCTCGGCATCAAATTCCTCTGGCGCACCTTCCGCAGATTCCGCAGGGAGGACAAGGAGGAAAAACGCCGCGAAAAGGAATCGGCACCCCTGCCGCAGAAGGCATAAACTGCAAAGGGCAGCAAGAACCGTTTTTTGAATCAGAATCATTTTTTCGATCCCATATTATTATATATTTCAGGAGGAATCAATCATGAGCGAACGCATCAACGAGCATCCGGTGCAGGAGACCCTGCGCGTCACAATGGACGAGATCCGCGGCATGGTAGACGCGAATACGATCGTCGGGCAGCCGATCCAGTGCGGCAACGGCACAACCGTCATCCCGATCTCCAAAGTATCCTTCGGCTTTGCCTCCGGCGGCTCCGATCTGCCGACGAAGGTCGCGAAGGACATGTTCGGCGGCGGCGGCGGCGCCGGTGTCTCGATCTCCCCGATCGCATTTCTCGTGATCATGCCGAATGACGTCAAGCTGCTTCAGCTCTCCGTCAATGCCTCGACACCAAATGCAATCGTGAATATGGTGCCGGATGTGATGGACAAGGTCACCGGATTCCTCGCGGAGCGTCAGGAGAAAAAGGCAAAGGCGGCAGAAGCGGAATAACAGTTCCGCGCAAAGGGAGACAGTATGGAGAAAATTCGGATCCAGAAGATTCTTTCCGACGCAGGCTACTGCTCGCGCCGGAGGGCGGAGGCGCTGATCGAAGCCGGAAAGGTACGGTGCAACGGGCGGCCGGTGAAGCTGGGAGACAAGGCGCTCCCGACCGATCTGCTGACCGTAAACGGCGAGAAAATCAGCATTCCGAAGAAAAAGGAATTCCGCTATATCATGATGAACAAGCCCCGCGGCTATGTCACGACGCTCGCCGATGAACAGGGGCGGCGCTGCGTGACCGAGCTGCTTCAGGGCGTCAATACGCGCGTATACCCGGTCGGGCGGCTTGACCGGAATTCGGAGGGACTGCTGCTCTTTACGAATGACGGCGCCTTTGCGAACGGGATCATGCACCCCTCGCGGGAGGTGTCCAAGACCTACCGCGTGACGGTTCGCCCGCCGGTTTCGGAGGATCAGCTCGCGCGGATGTCGGTCGGGCTGACGCTGGATGACGGAACGGTGACGGCGCCCGCGAATATCGTGACGCAGGTCACGGAGCCGAACCGGGTCGTGCTGATGATGACGATTCACGAGGGCAAAAAGCGGGAGATCCGCCGGATGTGCGAGGCGGTCGGGCTGGAGGTGGCGCGTCTGCGCCGTGTCAGCATCGGGCCGGTGAAGCTCGGCATGCTGAAGCCGGGCGAATGGCGCGACCTGACGACCGAGGAGCTCCGCGCCCTGCGCACCGCGATCGGGAAGTGAAGAATCTGCGTAAAACTGCCGTATCATCCAAAATAAAGCAAAGGGGAAGGTGCATAGACAGATACCCATATAGAAGTTTTGCCCCGAAGCGCTTTGAAACGCTTCGGGGCATTGCATTATGATTTGGTTACTTAGATAAATCAGAATTTATCTCAGCGATTGATTTTCGGAAAATATATTTTATTTATCAACTCAGATAAAGAATTTGCAATCGGTTTATCATCAGCTACTTTATCTCCTCTCCAACTTTGAAGATAGATTTCTCCGGTTGCTATCTTATAT
>JAFUAD010000024.1 GCA_017460835.1 Oscillospiraceae bacterium | reverse complement strand
GACCCCGCGAGCTTTTTGAAAAAAGCTCGACCAAAAACTTTAGTTTTGTTCTAATGAAGTCTCAGTGAGCTTTTGATACGCCTTCTGCGGGCGAGCCGTCCGGCTGTTTACTCTCCGCTGAGGGGCGGCGTCAGCTCGGCGGCGAGCTCCTGCGCAAGCTCCATATTCGCCGCCTCGATCAGCAGCGCCGCGGTCTTTCCGCTGCGGGCGGGGTGCAGCAGCGCAGTGCCGCGGGCGTCCTCTGCGCGGATGCCCTCCGGCGTTTTCCGAATCTGCATGCTGCGCGCACAGCGCTCCGCCGCATCCCTTGCGCGGGATGCAGAAAGCACGCGCCGGATCGTATGACAGGGCGGGATCGCATCTGCCCAGCGCTGTAAATCGCGGTATCGTTCCGCATGAAAGCGCAGGAAATCCGCACAAAGCAGCGCACCGTCGAGCGCAAAGCCCTGCCGCACGGCAAGCGCCCGCGCCTCGGTATCGCCGCCGTCGGGGTGCGGGGCAAAGCGCAGCACACGCCGCCCGAACCGGCTGCCGAGCGCTCCGGCGGTCTGCGGGAGCCAGTAAGGCAGCGCGGCGTCCTCGCCCTGCTCCAGATAGGCAAGCGCGACCATGAGCAGCAGCTTTTCATAGAAAATCCAACCGTGCTTTTCCGAATAGACCGAGGCGCGGCAGCCATCCGCAGAAATTTGAAGCGTCAGCACATCGCCGCGGCCTCCCCTCAGCAGCGGCGAAAGCAACGATTGCAGGCGGTGCTGCGCGGTTTCGGCATGAACGCGGGCGGGCATGTGCTCCGGCAGGCGCGCTTTCAGGCGGTTGACATAATATTGCCGCAGTGCCGAACCGTCCGTGATGTTTCCGTATTCGCTGCCGCGGAGCATGCCGGGCTCTGTCCCGCCGTTCAGAACGGTCTGCTCCTGTGCAGCGGTCAGCGGCAGAAGCCCCCGCGAAAACAGCCGGAGCCCGTTGTCCGCGCAGTATGCCAGAACGCCGCAGGGCGTGTGCAGAGAGGACGTGCCGAGCTCCCCGATCGTACACTCCGGGATCAGGACGGCATCGCCGCCGGCTGCCGCTGCCCCGCTGCATATCTGCATTGCACAGGCGCGGGCAAAGCCGCCCTCCGCGCAGCCGACCATGCATGCCGGCGCCGCCTGCACCAGTCCCGCGCCGAGCCGCAGCAGCCGCTCCGGCTGAAGCATCTCGCTTCCCGAAAGCGCCGCCTCAGGCAGCAGCCAGCCGGTCTCCTCGGTCATCCATTGCATCACAAAACCGCCTTTCATCTGTTGTATTGCATGTAGCATGCCCCGTGAAGAGCGGTTTCATTCATTTTTGATATTATAAGGTATCGCTTTGCGATGCGTATACATCGCAAAGCGATACCTTTTTCGGCAAAAAGAGCCTCCTGCATTCACACAGGAGGCTCGGCTTGTAATTTGCATTGTCTCAGACGTAATCGACCACATTGACCCAGCGGGAGAGCATCTCGAAATCCTCGGGGTTGTTCTCCTTGACGGACTGCGATGCCGCGACGATCGGCATCCAGTTCTGCACATACTGCAAAGCCGTGTCGCTCATCTTGCAGAACAGCTTGAGATACTCCTTCGCGAGCTGCTCCTTGCCCTCGAGCGTCAGGTACAGATAGGTGCGGGCGACATCCGCGGAGGCATTGCCCTGCGTCGCGTGTGCCCAGTCGATGATAAACGGCGTGCCGTCCGGGGTGATGATGACATTGGACGGGTTGAAGTCGCCGTGGCAGACCTTCTTGTGCTTCGGCATACCCTCGAGACGGGTGTGCAGCTCGAAGCGAACGGTCGCCTCAAATTTGCTGTCGCTGATCTTGCGGTGCATCTTGTCCTTGAGCTTGGTCAGGAGCGGAGCACGCTTGGTGTGAATCAGCATTTGCAGCTCGACAAGCTGCTTCAGATACTCGTCCTTCTTGTCGGGGTTTTCATCCATGAGCTGCTGCAGGGTCTTGCCCTCGATGAAATCCGAACGGATCGCCCACTGCCCGTCAACCTTGAAAACCTCGTGAATCCGCGGGATGTTGAGATCGGTCTCCTCGACACGCGCCTGATTGAGCGCCTCGTTCAGCACCGATGCCTTGGAATAATCCGTATTGAACAGCTTGACAACGGTATCCCCCTCGCGGTAGATCACCTTGTTCGGGCGCTTTGCAATAATCAGATCCTCCTGTACTGTCATACGATAACCCCCTTTTTACACGGTTTCCTTGTTCTTGCCGTAATAGGCGTTGAGATACATCTGCTTGATCTCAGCGACCAGCGGATAGCGCGGATTTGCACCGGTGCACTGATCGTCGAACGCGTGCTCGGACATTTCGTCGAGCGTCGCAAGGAACTTCTCCTCGTCGATGCCCCATTCGCGGATGCTGTTCGGAATGCCGATCACAGCCTTCAGATCATTGAGCGCTTTGATCAGCGCTTCGAGCTTCTTCTCATTGGTTCTGCCGCCGAGCCCCAGCGCATCGGCAATCTCCGCATAGCGTGCGAGCGTGTGCGGATAGCTGTACTGCGGGAAGGTGCCCATTTTCGGCGGAACCTCTGCGGAATTGAACCGCAGCACCTGCTCCAGCATCAGCGCATTTGCGACGCCGTGCGGGATGTGGTGGAAGGCGCCGAGCTTGTGCGCCATCGAGTGGCAGACGCCGAGGAATGCGTTTGCGAATGCCATGCCCGCCATCGTCGCGGCATTGGCCATTTTCTCCCATGCTTCCGGGTCATTGACGCCGTTCTGATAGGTGCGCGGGAGATACTCAAACACCAGCTTCAGCGCGCGCAGCGCCAGCCCGTCGGTGTAGTCGGTCGCCATCATGGAAGCATACGCCTCCAGCGCGTGTGTTGCGACGTCGATGCCGGACGCGGAGGTCAGGCTCTTCGGCGCGGTTTTCATTAGATCCGGATCGACAATCGCCATATTCGGCATCAGCTCATAGTCCGCGAGCGGATACTTGACGCCGGATTTCTCATCGGTGATGACCGCAAACGGCGTGACCTCGGAGCCGGTGCCGGCAGAGGTCGGAACGGCGATGAAATACGCCTTTTCGCCCATTTTCGGGAAGGTGTAGATGCGCTTGCGGATATCGGAGAAGCGCATCGCCATGTCGAGGAAATCGACCTCCGGATGCTCGTACATCACCCACATGATCTTTGCGGCATCCATTGCCGAGCCGCCGCCGACTGCGATGATCACATCCGGCGCGAAGGCCGTCATGGCCTCGGTGCCCTTGACCGCAGAGCCGAGCGAGGGATCCGGCGCGACGTCGAAGAAGGTGCTGTGTACGATGCCGAGCGCATCGAGCTTATCGGTGATCGCCTTCGTATAGCCGTTCTTGAAAAGGAAGCTGTCGGTCACGATGAACGCGCGCTTTTTATTGAGAACCTTGCCCAGCTCATCGAGCGCAACGGGCAGGCAGCCCTGCTTGATATAGACCTTTTCCGGCGCACGGAACCAGAGCATATTCTCTCTCCTTTCTGCAACGGTTTTGATATTGAGCAGATGCTTGACGCCGACATTTTCGCTGACGGAGTTGCCGCCCCACGAGCCGCAGCCCAGCGTCAGAGAGGGCGCGAGATTGAAATTATACAGGTCGCCGATACCGCCGTGCGAGGACGGGGTATTGACCACGATGCGGCAGGTTTTCATGCGCGCCGCCATTTTGTCGATCTTCGCGCGCTCGGTGACCGCATTCAGATAGACCGAGGAGGTGTGGCCGTAGCCGCCGTCTGCGATCAGGCGCTCCGCCTTCTGCATGGCCTCCTCAAAGTCCTTTGCGCGGTACATCGCGAGCACCGGAGAGAGCTTTTCGTGTGCAAATTCCTCGGTGATATCGACATTTTCGACCTCACCGATCAGAATTTTCGCCGTTTCCGGAACCTCGACGCCGGAGAGCTGCGCGATCTTATAGGCGCTCTGTCCGACGATCTTCGCATTCAGCGAGCCGTTGATGATAATGGTCTGCCGCACCCTGTCGAGCTCGTCGCCCTTGAGGAAATAGCAGCCGCGCGCGGTGAATTCCGCCTTGACCGCGTCATAGATGCTGTCGAGGACGATCGTGGACTGCTCGGAGGCGCAGATCATGCCGTTATCGAAGGTTTTGGAGTGGATGATCGAGTTGACCGCAAGCGTGATATCGGCGGAATCGTCGATGATCGCGGGGGTATTGCCCGCGCCGACGCCGAGTGCCGGCTTGCCGCTGGAATATGCCGCATGCACCATGCCCGGACCGCCCGTCGCGAGGATCAGGTCGGAATACTTCATGACGGTGTTGGTCATGTCAAGGCTCGGCTTGTCGATCCAGCCGATCAGCCCCTCCGGTGCGCCGGCGGCATAGGCTGCCTCCGCGACAATTCTCGTCGCCGCGATAGTCGATTCCTTTGCGCGCGGGTGCGGCGAAATGATGATGCCGTTCCGCGTTTTCAGCGTAATCAGCGTCTTGAAGATCGCGGTAGAGGTCGGGTTCGTGGTCGGGATGACCGCCGCGATGACACCGATCGGCTCTGCAATCCGCATGGTGCCGAATGCCTCGTTGCGCTCGATCACGCCGCAGGTTTTCGTATCGCGGTATGCATTGTAGATATATTCGGAGGCAAAGTGATTCTTGATGACCTTATCCTCCATAACGCCCATGCCGGTCTCCTCGACCGCCATTTTGGCGAGCGGGATCCGCGCCTGATTCGCGGCAATTGCCGCCGCACGGAAGATCGCATCGACCTTCTCCTGCGGGAATGTGGAAAATTCCTCCTGCGCCTTCCGGACTCTTGCGAGCAGCTCCTTCAGCGCATCCACTGTATCAACAATCTGGTATTCTTTCATAGCAATACTCCTTATTGTTTGCCGTATGCCGCAGCACACGGGAAATCAGATCAGCCGATCACAGAGAGCAGTACGCCCGCGGCGACTGCCGAGCCGATGACGCCGGCGACATTCGGTCCCATTGCGTGCATCAGCAGGAAGTTTGTCGGATCGGTCTCCGCACCGACCTTCTGGGAGATACGCGCCGCCATCGGGACAGCGGAAACGCCCGCAGAGCCGATCAGCGGATTGACCTTTCCGCCGGTGACGCGGTACATGATCTTGCCGAAGAGCAGACCGCACGCGGTACCGAGCGAGAAGGCGATGACGCCCAGCAGCATGACGCCGCCGAACTTCAGGCTGAAGATCTGGTCAGCCTTTGTCGTTGCGCCGACCGAAATGCCGAGGAAGATCGTGATAATGTTCATCAGCGCATTCTGTGCCGTGTCGATCAGACGCGCCGCAACGCCGGATTCCTTCAGCAGATTGCCGAACATCAGCATGCCGACGAGCGGTGCCGCGGAGGGAACCAGCAGCGAGACGATGATCGTGACCGCGATCGGGAAGATGATCTTCTCGGTCTTGGAGACGGTTCTGAGCTGCTCCATCTTGACGGCGCGCTGCTTCTTGGTGGTCATCAGGCGCATGATCGGCGGCTGAATGATCGGGACAAGTGCCATATAAGTATATGCAGCGAGCGCGATATTACCCGTCGTAATGGCGCCGCCACCGGTGAGCAGGCGTGTGGAGACATAGATTGCGGTCGGGCCGTCCGCGCCGCCGATAATGGCGATCGAGCCCGCCTCCGCCGCAGTAAAGCCGAGCAGACCCGCGACAACGAAGGTGAAGAAGATGCCGCCCTGTGCCGCTGCGCCGAGCAGGAAGCTCTTGGGGTTTGCGATCAGCGGGGAGAAGTCGGTCATACAGCCGATGCCGAGGAAGATCAGCGGCGGATAGATTTGCAGCTTGACGCCCATATACAGGATATCAAGCAGGCCGCCGTCCCGCAGCACCGCGCCGTAGTCGATGTGGCCGTCTGCACTGAGCTGCCAGAGGTTTGCGTGATACAGCTCCGCCATCGGCAGATTCGTCAGCAGCATGCCGAAGGAGATCGGCAGCAGCAGCAGCGGCTCGAAGCCTTTTGCGATTGCCAGATACATAAATACAAAGGAAATCAGGATCATCAGCAGGTTTTTCCAGCCCCCGCCGCTGAACAGTGCGTGGATGCCGCTGTCATTCCAGAGACCTTCAATTGTGTTGGTGAAAAATTCAATTACACCGCCCATTGGTCAGTCCTCCAATCTCATTTTATTGTGCATCAGTTAGAACGGTTTTGTTGCGTCATGTAAGCCGGCCTGTGCCCAGACGGAGCGTCCGGAGCCTCCGCGCGTTACCTGTCTGACAGAGCGAAGCCGGTATGCCTTCCCGTCTGCCGCGCCCATTGCCGCGATCGCCGCCATAATGGCCGCGATGATCTCGCCGTCGTCCTCTGCGGCAGCGGGTGCCTGGGCGGCCTTCGGCTGCTGCTTTGGCTGCTGCGAAGCAGGCTTTGCGGGTGCTGCCTTTGCGGGCTCAGATTTCTTCTGCTTCCCGGTTTTCTTGAAGACCGTGCCGGAGCAGTAAAGGAAAATGACGAGGATCAGCAGCGCTGCAAACACGACTGCGAGACCGACAATGGTCATCGCGGTGATTTCGGTGCCGCTCATTTTCTCGGTTCCCTGAAGCATTTTCTGCCTCACTTCCTCCGTCGCCGGAAGCTGCTCCTGCACCTCTGCCAAGAGGAACGGATGAATATACATGGAATGACCTCCCTCGAATAATACATACATATTTATTATACCCGATTTCCCGGAAAAAGGCAAGCGATTTCGCAATAAAATTTCCGATAATTCTCCGAAAAAAAGAAAGCTCCGTGCAGTTTGCACGGAGCCTTCCGGTGAGTTGCGTTTCACAGTGCGGGGGATTATTACTTTCCGGCGAGCTTGGTGAGGTAAGCATAGCGGTTTTCCGCAGTTTCCTCTGCCTTTGCGAACAGCTCCTTCGCACGCTCCGGGAAGGAACGGGTCAGTGCGCTGTAACGTGCTTCGCCCATGATGAAGTCCTGATAGGACGCGGTCGGAGCCTTGGAATCGAGCTGGAACGGGTTCTTGCCCTCGGCAGCGAGCCGCGGATCATAGCGGAAGTTGTTCCAGTAGCCGCAGTCAACAGCCTTCTTCATCTCAGCCTGGCAGTTGGTCATGCCGCCCTTGATGGAGTGCATTTCGCACGGTGCATAGCCGATGATGAGGGACGGGCCGTGATAGGCCTCTGCTTCCTTGATCGCCTTGAGGGTCTGGTTCATATCCGCGCCCATTGCGATCTGTGCGACATAGATGTAGCCGTAGCTCATTGCGATATCTGCGAGGCGCTTCTTTGCGATTGCCTTACCGGCAGCAGCAAACTGTGCGACCTGACCGATATTGGAGGACTTGGAAGCCTGTCCGCCGGTGTTGGAGTAAACCTCGGTATCGAAGACCATGATGTTGACATCCTCGCCGGTTGCCAGAACGTGATCCAGACCGCCGAAGCCGATATCATATGCCCAGCCGTCGCCGCCGAAGATCCAGACGGACTTCTTGGAGAGATACTGCTTGTTTGCGACGATATCTGCGCTCTTTTCGCAGTTGTCCGCGATCTTTTCGAGCTCTGCAACGAGTGCTGCGGTCGCAGCGTCGTTCTTCTCGCCGTCCTCGACGGTATCGAAGTATGCCTGTGCAGCAGCCTTCAGCTCATCGGAAGCCTTCTCGTTTGCGACGACCTCCTGAAGCTCTGCGATCAGGCGCTCACGGATTGCCTTCTGTCCCAGATACATACCGAGACCGTGCTCCGCATTGTCCTCGAACAGGGAGTTTGCCCATGCCGGGCCTCTGCCGTTTGCATCGGTGGTATACGGGGATGTTGCAGCCGGGCCGCCCCAGATGGACGAGCAGCCTGTTGCGTTGGAGACATACATTCTGCTGCCGAAGAGCTGGGTGATGAGGCGTGCATAGGAGGTCTCGGCGCAGCCTGCGCAGGAGCCGGAGAACTCAAGCAGCGGCTTCTTGTACTGGCTGGAGACCAGCGTTGCGTTCGTTGCAACATCTGCCTTCTCCGCGACCTTTGCGACGCAGTAATCGAATGCAGCCTGCTGCGGCTCCTGAGATTCTCTGGAGACCATCTTCAGGGAGTTGGTCGGGCAGACGCCGATGCAGACGCCGCAGCCCATGCAGTCCATTGCGGAAACTGCGAGGGTGTACTTGTACGCGGTCTTGACGATCGGCTTCGGAGCAAACTTGGTGACCTCCGGAGCAGCAGCAGCCTCCTCCTCGGTCAGTGCAAACGGACGGATCGTTGCGTGCGGGCAGACGAATGCGCAGCGGTTGCACTTTGCGCAGGTCTCTGCGTTCCACTCCGGAACCATGACCGCGACGCCGCGCTTCTCATAAGCAGATGCGCCCTGCTCGAAGGTGCCGTCTGCGTGAGCGGTAAATGCGGAAACCGGCAGTGCATCGCCCTGCATCTTGCCGACCGGGTTCATGATCGAATCGACCATCTTGACGAGCTTGTCCGGGCCCTCGAGCTTTGCAGCCTCGGCGGTATCGACCGCATCTGCCCAGTCAGCCGGAACCTCGACCTTGCGGTACGCGGTTGCGCCGGCGTCGATCGCCTTCTCGTTCATCTGAACGATCTCGATGCCCTTCTTCATGAACTTCTGCGCCTTTTCCTTCATGTAGCCGATGGCTTCCTCCTCCGGCAGAACCTTGGAGAGGGAGAAGAATGCAGACTGAAGAATGGTGTTGGTGCGCTTGCCCAGACCGATCTCAGCAGCGAGGTCAATTGCGTTGACGACGTAGAGCTGGATGTTGTTCTTTGCGATGTAGCGCTTTGCCTCAGCATTGAGGTGATGGCTGAGCTCCTCGTCTGTCCACTGGCAGTTGATGAGGAACACGCCGCCCGGCTTGACATCGTTGACCATCTTGTAGCCCTTCTGGATGTAGGACGGGTTATGGCAGGCGACGAAGTCGGCCTTGTTGATGTAATACGGGCTCTTGATCGGCTGATCACCGAAGCGCAGATGCGAAATGGTGATACCGCCGGTCTTCTTGGAGTCATACTGGAAGTATGCCTGCACATACTTGTCGGTATGGTCGCCGATGATCTTGATGGAGTCCTTGTTTGCACCGACGGTGCCGTCGCCGCCGAGACCCCAGAACTTGCACTCGATCGTGCCCTCGGCAGCGGTATTCGGTGCATCCTCCTCTGCGAGAGAGAGATTGGTGACGTCATCCACGATGCCGATGGTGAACTGCTGCTTCGGCTCAGCCTTAGCGAGCTCAGCATAGACAGCGAACACGGATGCAGGCGGGGTATCCTTCGAGCCGAGGCCGTATCTGCCGCCGATGACCTTGATGCCGGTTCTGCCGGTCACGTTCAGGGCGGTGACAACGTCCAGATAGAGCGGCTCACCGAGGGAGCCCGGCTCCTTGGTTCTGTCAAGAACCGCGATGGTCTTTGCAGATGCCGGAATTGCCTCAACGAGCTTTTCGGCGGAGAACGGACGGAACAGGCGAACCTTGACGATACCGACCTTCTCGCCCTTCTTGTTCAGGTAATCAATGACCTCCTCTGCGACGTCGCAGATCGAGCCCATTGCGACGATGACGCGGTCAGCGTCGGCAGCGCCGTAGTAGTTGAACAGCTTGTAATCGGTGCCGAGCTTTTCGTTGACCTTGCCCATGTACTCTTCCACGATTGCCGGAACGGCATCGTAATACGCATTACATGCCTCGCGGTGCTGGAAGAAGATATCGCCGTTCTCGTGAGAGCCGCGCATGACCGGCTGCTCCGGATTCAGCGCACGGTCGCGGAACGCCTTGACAGCGTCCATATCGGTCATTTCCTTGAGGTCCTCATAATCCCAGACCGAGATCTTCTGAATCTCGTGAGAGGTGCGGAAGCCGTCGAAGAAGTTGATAAACGGCACACGGCTCTTGATCGAAGCGAGGTGTGCGACTGCGCCGAGGTCCATGACCTCCTGCGGGTTGGTTTCGGCAAGCATTGCGAAACCGGTCTGACGACATGCATAGACGTCGGAGTGGTCGCCGAAGATATTGAGCGCATGCGATGCGACGCAGCGTGCGGAAACATGGAACACGCAGGGCAGCAGCTCGCCGGCGATCTTATACATATTCGGGATCATCAGGAGCAGACCCTGAGAAGCGGTGTAGGTGGTGGTCAGCGCGCCTGCGTTCAGCGAGCCGTGAACCGTACCTGCCGCACCTGCCTCAGACTGCATCTCCTCGACCTTGACGGTCGTGCCGAAGATGTTTTTCATGCCCTGTGCCGACCACTGATCGACATAGTCCGCCATCGGGCTGGAAGGCGTGATCGGATAGATACCCGCGACTTCCGTGAAGGCGTAGGAGACCCATGCCGCAGCATTGTTGCCGTCCATCGTCTTCTTCTTACGAACGATAGCCATAAGAAAGTACCTCCATTTTAAGATTTGTGTGAAAAATAGAGCTGAGTTCCGCGCCGGAGGCTGACGGATCCGTCATTTTTGCACCGGTGCAGAGTATCGCTTATCTATTATACCACAAATACGCATAAATGTAAAGCAGTTTCCCTAAATTTCGATGATTTTTCACGAATCGGGAAGTGAAATTGCACTTCTCACTTGTTCCTGCTGACAAATTTGTGAAAATTGATATACAGAATTTATTGAAATTCACGAAAATTTTTCAAAAAACCCGAAAAAATGAAAAAACGGTTGACTGTTCGGGCGGTTTGGTGTATAATAAAGGCGGTGAAATAATGTAATGTTATTTTCACTCGTTTTGTTGTCTCCTTTCTTTTGTTCTACACATTTTGATTTGACCTCATTTCATTTCCGCAGCAGAGCATCAGGCTCTGCTTTTTTTATGAGCATCAGGCTCCGCTTTTTATGAGCGCCGGGTTTTTGCTGTGCCTCTGTGTATTTCGGCAGCCGAAGCTGCATATACTGACAGTATGACAACATGCTGACGGGAGGTGCGCTTATGTTCGGGTATGTCCGGCATGCCGGCAGACCGGCGCGGGTCATCCTGCTGCTGCTCTGCGGCATTGTCACCGCGATCGGCTTCCGCAATGCCGCCCGCGGGCACTGGGAAAGCGTCATGACCTGCATCCTGACCCTGATCCTGTTTCTGCTCCCCGCCGTGCTCGGAAAGCGGCTGCATATCAGGCTGCCTGCCGCAATGGAAATCACGGTTCCCGTGTTCATCTTCTGCGCAGAGGTGCTCGGCGAAATCGCCTGCTTTTATGTGAAATATCCGCTCTGGGATACCGCGTTGCACACGGTCAACGGGTTCCTGTTTGCGGCATTCGGCTTCTGCCTCGTCGATCTGCTCAACGAGAATCCGCGCCTGAAATTTCAGCTTTCCCCGCAGTTTGTCGCGCTCGCGGCCTTCTGCTTTTCCATGACGATTGGCGTCATCTGGGAGTTCTTTGAGTATGCAATGGATCATCTGCTCGCGCTCGATATGCAGAAGGATACGGTGATTACGGCGTTTCAGTCCGTCGCACTGGATCAGACCGGCAGCAATATTCCGGTTCCGGTCGGGGAGATCACGCGCACCGTGCTGGAGCTCCGCGGCGGCAGACAGATCGTTCTGCAGGGCTATCTCGATATCGGGCTGACGGATACCGTAAAGGATCTGTTCGTGAATTTTATCGGAGCTGCGGTGTTTTCGGTCATCGGCGGCATCTATATCGCAAGACGCGGAAAAAACGGGCTTGCAGCAGCGTTCATCCCGGTTGTCGAGCCTGCGGCAGTTCATAAGACAAAGGAATATAACAGCTATGAAACAAGAGACAAAGGAAAAATGGAAGCGTAAGCTGAAGGCACTGTTCCGCGCGCTGACGAATCCGCATCTGCTGATTTCGCTCGGCATTGCGTGGTTTATCACAAACGGCTGGTCTTATGTGTTTTTCGGCCTCGGGCTGTATCTGCATATCCCGTGGATGTACCGCATCGGCGCATTCTGGATGGGGCTGCTCTGGATTCCCGGAACGCCGGAAAAGCTCGTGACGTTTATCATCGCGATCTGGCTGCTGAAGGTGCTGTTCCCCGATGATACGCGGACGCTTGCCATGATCCGCCGCAAGCGCCGGCAGGTGCATGAGGAAGTAAAGCTCGGGTATCAGCGCTTCCGCGCAAAATTCAGCAGAAAAAAGAAAAAGCAGACACCGCCGGAACAGGATAACCCGAAGGAACCGCCTGAGCCGGAACCGAATGAGCCGGATGACGGTGATACAGAATAACATAACAGCGGGAGGAGCCCATGTATTTGGGGTTCCTCCCGCTTTTTATGCAAAGGGCGTGCCGTCGGCGCAGAGAATCGCAGTGCGCTCGGCGCGGAGCATGCCCGTCCGGAGCTCCGGGTGCTGCTGCGCGAGCGATGCGAGAAATGCATCGGTCAGCAGCGAGGGGTTCACATTGACGGCAGTGCCGGCGGGCATCCGGAGCCGGAGCCGCAGCCCGTGTTCCAGCGTTTCCGCAGAGAGAATCTGCGCCTGCGCCTTGACGTCCACCTCCGCCGTACCGCGCTTGGTTTTCTTCTCGACGAGAATCTCCGGCTGTGCGATAAACGCATCCCATGCGGCACGCAGCGCCTCCGCCGGAACGGTATCATCCGCGCAGTCGAGCGTCAGGGTATAGTCCGCGAAGGCGATATCCGTATGCTTGCGGACGGGCTCTGCGACCCGGCAGATCTGCAGATCCGGCGGCAGAACGCGGTTCATGCGCTCCATTGCCTCCTGCATGGTCATCTCCCCGTCGATGCGGAAATCCATGCACTCGCAGCCGCTCTCATAGCCCAGCGAGAGCGCGAGCGGGAACATCAGGTATGCATGGGGATTGAAGCCCTCGGTATACCAGATCGGCACACCGGCGCGCTTGAATGCACGCTGCATGCAGCGCATCAGATCGAGGTGTGAGATATATTTTGCGCGTCTGCGCTTCTCAAAGGTCGCCCGGACCGGTATCATGTTGTTCCCTCCGTTTCTGGTTTCGGGATTGCGTTTTCCCGCAGTGCGCCGGAATCATCGGCTGCGCGCAAAGCTCAGGAACACGGTTCCCTGAAAATTCAGCACGCCGGTGTCGCCCTCAACGAGCAGCCCGTATTCCTCGCCGGGCAGCTCCAGCTCCATTCTGTCGCCGCTCTCGACCTCAAAGGTCGCGAAATAATAAGTCGTACTGGTGCCGTCATAGAACGTCCCGCTGTCCGGCTCCCGGTAATTCTGATGCCGCCGGACATCCATGCGCTTTGCGATGACCCTTGCCTGAACCGTCAGCCGCGGCGCATTGCGGTTCTGCCGGTCTCTCGCGGCATTTCGCCGGATTGCCGCGATCACAATTGCAATGTTTGCAATGAGCGCCGCGATGAACATGAAGATGAAGACGATCATAAATCCGTTGAACGGTGTGTCGGCGGGCATAACGGTTCTCCTTTCTTACGCCTTTGTGCGCTCGTATTCGCTTCTCAGCATCGAAAAATACAGCCGCCCGATATACGCGCCGTCCGTGAAGAAGTAATCGCGGAGCGTGCCTTCATAGGTAAAGCCGCATTTCTCGATCACGCGCATCGAGGGCTTATTGATCGTTTTGGTGCAGATCTGAACCTTGTGCAGATGAATCCGTTCAAAGCCGTATGCGATCACGGCCATCGCTGAAAGCACCAATATACTCCGGGTTCGTGCAGCGGCGGGATTCCGGGAGGGGGTTCAGGTGTCAGATTTGGGGAAGCAGGGGCGTCCTGTGATTTTGACGACGCCGCAGTTTGCGCATTTCGCGCGGCAATGGGGGGTAACGGCGGCCTGCTTCGCCTTTTCGTTCTCCTTAATGAGGAACGCTTTATCGACATAATAATCGAGATGATCCCACGGGAAAACCTCGTCATAGGGTCGCTCGCGGTTCGCATAGAATCCGACCGTGAGCCCCGCCTCCTCGAATGCTTCGAGCCAGAGATCATAGCGGAAATGCTCCGACCACGCATCAAAGACGCAGCCGCGCTTCCATGCGCCGTAAATGACGGCACCGAGCCGGCGGTCGCCGCGCGCGAGTACGGCTTCGAGGATGCTGGTATCGGGGAAGTGCCAGCTTGCGCGGATGCGCTTATGCCCGGCGACTGCCTCCTCCAGCACCTTCTGCTTGTGCGCGATCATCTCGCGGGTATCCTGCGGATGAAACTCAAACGGCGTAAAGGGCTTGGGCACGAAGGTCGCGATCGAGCAGGAAATCTGCACGGGCTTCCCCTTCGGGCGGCGCTCCGATTCGTAATACATATCGACAACGCGCTGCGCGAGCTCGATGATGCCGCGGATATCGTCGTCGGTTTCGGTCGGCAGCCCCATCATGAAATAGAGCTTGACGGAGGTCTGTCCGGCGCTGAATGCGATCTTGCAGGTGCGCATCAGCTCCTCCTCCGTGACATTTTTGTTGATGACGTCGCGCATCCGCTGAGTTCCTGCCTCCGGTGCAAAGGTCAGGCCGCTGCTGCGGACGCGCCGCAGCCGGTTCATGAGCCCGGTGCTGAAATTATCCACGCGCAGCGAGGGCAGGCTCAGGTTGATGTGCTCGTTTTCGGTAAAGGTCAGCAGCCCGTCCATCATCTCCTCGATGCGGGAATGATCGGACGTAGACAGCGAACAGAGCGAGAGCTCGTCATAGCCGGTGTTTTCGATCAGCGTTTTCGCCTGCTCACAGATGATCTCCGGCGATTTCTCGCGGAACGGGCGATAGAGGAATCCCGCCTGACAGAACCGGCATCCGCGGATGCACCCGCGCAGCACCTCGGTCACGGCGCGGTCATGCACGATCTCGGAGAACGGCACGACAAAATCCTTCGGCACCTCCACCGCGTCGAAATCGGAAATGATGCGCTTGCGGACGGTTGCCGGCACGCCCTCCTCCGGTGTCACGGCCCTGACCGTTCCGTCCTCATGGTAGGTGACATGATACAGCGACGGCACATAGACGCCTTCGATCTGCGCAGCGGCGCGCAGGAATTCCGAGCGGGTCGCGCCGGCGTCGCGCATCTTCACATAGAGATCCATGACCTCAAGATCGAGCTCCTCGCCCTCTCCGAGGAAGAACAGGTCGAAGAAATCGGCGATCGGCTCCGGGTTGCAGACGCAGGAGCCGCCCGCGCAGACGATCGGAGCGATGCTTTCGCCGCGGTCTCGCTGCATGACCGGCACGCCCGCAAGATCAAGCAGATTCAGGATATTGGTATAGCAGAGCTCATAGCCGAGCGTGAAGCCGATGAAATCAAAATCGCGAACCGGCTCCAGGCTTTCGAGCGCATAGAGCGGCACATGATGCTCCCGCATCAGCGCCTCAAAGTCGGTATCGGGCGCAAAGACCCGCTCGCACCAGTATTCCGGGCGGTTGTTGATGCAGGTATACAGCACCTTCATGCCGAGGTTGCTCATGCCGACGTCGTAGCGGTCGGGGAAGCAGAAGGCAAAGCGCGCTTTGATCTGCGCCTTGTCCTTGATGATGCTGCCCATCTCCCCGCCGATGTATCGCGCGGGCTTCTGTACCTGAAGCAGCAGCGGTTCAATTTGTTCAAAGAGGTTCATATGATGTGCCTCCGATGGATTGATAATGGAGCCCTGCTCCAAACCTCGCCAAAGGGGGATCTATCCCACAGTATTCTTCGCAAACTGTTGGAATCCCGTTATATGGATGAACAATAGGTCATACGTCTTTTTCGTACATTGCGCCGCTCACGCCTTATTCCGTTGTCCGTTTCCGCACAAACGCGCCCTCCGGCACATCGAAGCCGCACAGGAACGAGCAGTCCATGACCGCGTGGTTTGCGGCTTCAATCGGCTCGCCCTCGCCGTTGCGGAGATCGGTGACGGTCAGCGCAGGCGGCTGCACGCCGGGCATGAGAATCTCGACGGTATCGCCCGCAAAAAAGCGGTTTCGCTGGCTGACATACAGCCTGCCGTTTTCGCTGCGCTGCACGATGCCGACGACCTCGTAATCGCGGATATAGCCGTTTTGCTCGTGCCAGATGAGGTCCCTGCGCTGCCCGAAGGCAAACCCCACGGTATACGGGCGGTGGCTGACATTGCTGAGCTCGTTCATGACCCATTCGGGCACCGTGCGCGGCGGCTCTGCAAACATGCAGTCGAGCGCTAAGCGGTAGGCGTTCGTCACGCCGGCGACATAATACGCCGCCTTTGCGCGCCCCTCGATCTTGACCGAATCAACGCCCGCCTCTGCCAGCTCTCTGAGGTACGGCAGCAGGCAGAGGTCCTTTGCATTCAGGATATAGCTCCCGTCCCCGTCCTCATTCACAGGGAAATACTGCCCCGGACGCTTCTCCTCCATGAGCGCATACTTCCAGCGGCAGGACTGCGCACAGGCGCCGCGGTTGGCGTCCCGCCCGGTCATGTACTCCGAGAGCAGGCAGCGCCCCGAAACGCTCATGCACATCGCGCCGTGAACGAACATCTCAATTTCGAGCGCTTTCGGCGTTTTTGCGCGGATTTCCGCGATTTCCTCTATGGAGAGCTCGCGCGCGAGCACAATGCGCGACACGCCCAGATCATACAGCGCATTGGCCGTCTGCCAGTTGACGATGCCTGTCTGCGTCGAGGCATGGACGGCAAGCTCCGGCGCCAGCCTGCGCGTCATGGCGATTAAACCGAAATCGGCGGCAATGACAGCGTCAATGCCGCACGACCGGATTTGTTCCAGAAACGCAGGATATGCTTCGATTTCCGCATTCCGCGGAAGGATATTTGCGGTCAGGTACACCTTTACGCCCTGCTTGTGGGCAAGGTTCACGGCATCGCGCAGCGCGGCAAAGTCAAAGTTCTTTGCTGCGGCGCGCATGCCGTATTCCTTCGCACCGACATAGACCGCATCTGCGCCGTATTGCAGCGCGGCGGTCAGGCATTCGGCATCGCCTGCCGGACTCAGCAGCTCCGGCTTTCTCATATCAGTTGACCGTCTCGCCGTTTGCAGCGGCCTCTGCTTCTTCATACTGCTTCTCGACCGTTGCGAGGTTGCGCAGATGCTCCTCATAGGTGATCGCATAATAGATCTGCTTGGTGTTGATGTTTGCGTTGAAGTAGTAATACGGCGTGTCATCCGGATACAGCGTCGCCTCGATCGCGTCTCTGCCGGGGCTGTTGATCGCGCCGGGCGGGAGACCCTGTCCCTCATAGGTGTTGTATGCCGTAATCATCAGGTCATTGGAGATTTCGAGATTCGGTGCAATGACCTCGTTTGCATATTTCTTCGTCGGGTCAGACTGGAGCTTCGTGAACACCGCCTTGTTCAGCAGACGGTTGTGGAAGACCGAGGAGACCATTCTCATGGAATCCGGGAACGGCGCCTCCGCCTGCACGATCGAGGCGAGCGTGATGACCTCATCGAGCGTCATGCCCAGCTCATCCATTTTCCTGTAATCGCCGTCCGTCAGCTTGGAATCAAAGTTCGCATAAATCTTCTGCGCGACGATATTCGGATCCTCACCGACATAGAATTCGTAGGTATCCGGGAAGCAGTAGCCCTCCATGCGCTGGAATTTCAGCGATTTGGTGTTGGTCTGCGGCAGATATTCCTCGAACCGGAAGCCGTATCCGCCCGCATTGAAATAGAACAGGAACTGCTCGGCATTGCAGACCTCATTCTCCTGCAAAATCTTCGCCGCATCGAGCAGAGAGATGCCCTCGCGGAAGGTCACGCGGACATAGTCGCGCTCCTCGACATGGTTATAGCAGAGCTCCTCGATCATGTCCTCGTAGCTCATGGAGGCGCTGAGGACATGCTCGCCGGCGATATAGGCGCCGTCCTTCTTGTTCATGCGGGAGACCAGCCGGAATACGCGCGGCAGGCTGATGAGCTTTTCCTCCTCGAGCTGCTTTGCGATTTCGGCGGTGGTCGCGCCCTGCGGAATCACAACAATGCGCTCCGAAATATCCTTGTCGATGCCGTACATTTCCTTCGCAACTGCGAGGATTCCGACGGCAAGCACGGACGAGACCGCGAGGATCAGCGTCAGCAGAACGAGCGTACAGGAGAGCTTGCGGCTCTTTTTGCGCTTTTTCTTCTTTTTCCGGATCGGTCTGCCCCAGCTGTCGAAGCGCTTTTCCTCCTCCTCGAGATCCTTGATATCCTCCTCGATGCTGCGGGCGGGCTTTTTCTTGCGGATATTCTTTTTTGCAGCCGGCGCGAGCGCACGCTTTTGCTGAGCCGGCTGTCTCTGTGCAGCGGCGGGCTGTGAAGCGGCGGCAAGTGCCGCTTCGACGGCAAGCTCAGGATTCTGTGCGGCATCGGGCTGCTCTGCTGCGGCAGGCACCGGCTCCTTCAGGAGCTCGTCCGCGAGCTCCTCCGGGAGTGTCTCCGGCAAAGATTCCGGCAATTCCGCCGCCGGCTCTGCGCCCTCGCCCTCTGCCTGCTCCGCGTCATTTTGCAGCGCATCCGGCTCATTGATCGCCTGCTCCGCCGCATCCAAAGTCTGCTCTGCGGCGGTCAGGTCTGCATTTGCAGCCTCGCCGCTTTCATTCGGTGCTTCGCTGTCATTGAAAGGCCTGAGATCGTCAGCCATATTGTTCCTCTCCTTTTTGTTCCGTGACGCAGCAGGGTATTTTCTGATCGTATGCATCATGCGGCAGGTGCGTCAGCCTGTTTTCCGCATAGCAGATGCCGAGTGTCCGGACGGTCTGCCCGTATTCTGCGAGAAAGCGGTCATAATATCCGCCGCCCGCGCCGAGCCGGTAGCCCTCGCCGTCAAAGGCGAGCATCGGAACCAGCACAAGCGTGGATTCGTCGGGCGTGAGGCGCCGTTCCTCCGAGACCGGCGGAACCGGAATCCGGTACATGCCCGTCACGAGCTCGTCGGGAGCATCCAGCCGGTAAAAGGTCAGCGTGTGGGTTTTCGGGTCACAGACCGGCAGCCCCAGCCGCTTTCCGGATTGCAGAATGCGTCCGAGCAGCGCGCGCGTGCTGACCTCATGCGGCATCGACACATAGGCAAAAACGGTCTCTGCCTGCACATAGTCCGGATGCGAAAGCACCCGCTCCGCGATCGCCGCATCGGCAGCCTCCCGCAGTGCTGAGGGCATTTCGCACCGCTTTGCGAGGAGCTCCGCCCGCAGTGCTTTTTTCTGTGATTTTACAGTGCTTTTCTCATTCATGCGCGGTATACCATTTGGGAAGCGAGCTTCTCGGCGGCCTGCTCCCCGTTCAGTACGGCGACCAGCTTCAGCCCGAAGTCCATTGCAGCGCCCGGGCCTCTGCCCGTGATGATCCTGCCGTCCTGATAAACCGGCACAGCGACCGCATTGCAGCCGGTGAGCTCCGGCTCAAAGCCCGGATAGCAGGTTGCGGTTTTGCCGTTCAGCAGACCCATTTCCCCGAGAATCGAGGGCGCGGCGCAGATCGCGGCGATCAGGCGCTCCTGCTCTGCACAGAACTGAATTGCGCGGCGCACCGCCGGATTCCTTTGCAGATTCCGCGTGCCCGGCATGCCGCCCGGCAGCACGATCATTTCGAGCGCGTCATCGAGCGCGATTTCATCCTCGGTCAGGTCTGCCTGAACCGCAATGCCGTGTGAGCCGGTGATGATTCTGCCGCCGATGCCGACGGTTCTGACGTCTCTGCCCGCTCTGCGCAGGCAGTCCGCCGGGGTCAGCGCTTCGATCTCCTCAAAGCCCTCTGCAAGAAAAATATAGATCATGAGAAAGGCGCCTCCTTTTTTCCGTGGCGGGTATAAAACCCCAATCTACATAATATATCATGTTATTATAACACGGATTCGGCGGAAAGTCAAGCATTCGCCCGCAAAACTCATCTTTCCTTCAGCGCAGAGCCCGCGCCGGCAATTCGCTTCGCACCATAATGAGATAAGCCGGGGTTTTATCTCAGCCGAATATTTTGGCACGCTTACGCGTGCAGGCGGCATATCCGCATACGAATAGTGGGAGCATGAACCAAACGGGCAGCACACTCCTGTGCTGCGTCCTGATTGAGATTAGGAGTGCAGGAAAAGAAACTCGCAAAGCCAAAATGGAGCCCGGCACTGCCGGGCGGGCACTGCCCGCCAAAAAAAGCAGAGACCGGAAGCCGATCTCTGCTTTGTATGCCGATATGCAATTACACGCCGAACTTGGTGGTCAGAACCGGGACGCCGACGCCCATTGTGGAGGCGACGGTCACGGAGCGCAGGTAGGTACCCTTTGCGGCAGCCGGCTTTGCTTTCACCACTGCCTCAAGCAGAGTATTGAAGTTCTCTTCGAGCTTCTCTGCGCCGAAGGAGACCTTGCCGATCGGGCAGTGAATGATATTGGACTTGTCGAGTCTGTACTCGATCTTACCGGCCTTTGCCTCAGAGACAGCCTTTGCAACGTCAGCATTGACGGTGCCTGCCTTCGGGTTCGGCATCATGCCGCGCGGGCCGAGGATCTTACCGAGACGGCCGACGACGCCCATCATGTCCGGAGACGCGATGACGACATCAAACTCCATCCAGCCTTCCTTCTGAATCCGCTCGACCAGATCAAGGCCGCCGACATAGTCTGCGCCTGCTGCCTGAGCAGCCTCATACTTGTCCTCCTTGCAGAACACGAGGATTCTGACGGTTTTACCGGTACCGTTCGGCAGAACGACCGCGCCGCGAACCTGCTGGTCTGCATGGCGGGAGTCAACGCCGAGGCGGATGTGCGCCTCAACGGTCTCATCAAACTTTGCCTTTGCGAGCGAGCAAACAGTGCCCAGAGCCTCATTCGGCTCATAGAGCTTTGTCTTGTCGAGCGCCTTTGCGCTGTCGACATATTTCTTACCGTGTTTCATCTATGAAAAACTCCTTTATCATCAATCTGTGGTGTGCCGGAAATCCTGTTCATTTGTTCCGGCTGACGGAAATGTTCCTCCCACCGGCTTTCGGGTTCGGGATCAGTCTGCGACAACAACGCCCATCGAGCGTGCAGTGCCTGCGATCATGCTCATGGCTGCCTCGAGGGAAGCTGCATTGAGGTCAGGCATTTTGGTCTCTGCGATCTTCTGGATCTGGTCCTTTGTGATCGTTGCGACCTTGGTCTTGTTCGGTACACCGGAAGCCTTGTCGATGCCGCAAGCCTTCTTGATCAGAACGGCTGCGGGCGGGGTCTTTGTGATAAAGGTGAACGAGCGGTCTGCATAAACGGTGATGATGACCGGGATAATCATACCCGCATCATTCTTTGTGCGCTCATTGAACTCCTTGCAGAAGCCCATGATGTTGACGCCGTGCTGACCGAGCGCCGGGCCGACAGGCGGAGCAGGAGTTGCCTTGCCTGCGGCGATCTGAAGCTTAATAAAGCCGACTACTTTTTGTGCCATGGTAATTTTACCTCCAATTTATGTGGTATATGGCGGGATCCCCGCGGTAATCCGATACCGAAGAATCTCTCCCACGACAGCGCAGAACCGGAGCGCTGTCTGCAAAAGGGGTGCGGGCGGGCTGTCAGTCAGCGCGCGCGACCTCTGTCAAAGCGAGCTTTGTGGGCGTTTCCTGACCGAACATCGAGACCAGCACCTCGCAGGTACCCTCGTCGATGTCGATGCTCTGCACCACACCGGTAAAGCCGTCCATTGCCGTGCCGACGATCCTGACTGCGTCACCGACACTGAGATTGATCTCGACGGTTTCGCCGAGATTGACGCCCATCGCTGCGATTTCGCTTGCAGTCAGCGGAATCGGCTTATTGGGGTCTGCGCCGAGGAATCCGGTCACGCCGCGGATGCTGCGGATCAGATAGGCGACCTCGTCGTTGTGAATCATGTGCACGAGCACATAGCCCGGGAAGATCTTTCTGGTGATCTCCTTTTCCTTGCCGTCTGTGATTTCGCGCACCTGCTCGGTCGGAATCTGCACCTCAAGGATTTTGTCCGTGAGCTGCTGATTTTCCGCCTTCTTCACAATGCTCTGCGCAACCTTATTCTCATAGCCGGAGTAGGTATGGATGACATACCATTCTGCCTTCGGGGTATTCTGTTCACTCATTCTGTGTGTTCCCTGCTTTCCATTATGATGTTTGTGCAGCGCTTCGCACTGTGCGGGTAAAAAAGCTGTGCTTCAGATTTTCGGCGGTGTGATCAGCCCTTGCCGCCGATTGCCTTCTGAAAGAGCCAGAGAAAGCCCTGATCCAGCAGGAACGTATATGCAGCGAAGCCGAGCATGGCAGCGAACACAACGATGCTGTTGTTGATGACTGTCTTTCTGGTAGGCCATACGACCTTTTTGAGCTCCTGCTTCAGATCCTTGAACCATCTGCTGATTCTGCCCTGCTTTTTCGGAGCGTCCTTCTTCTTCGCAGCCTTTTTATCGGAGACTGCAAGCTCCTTCTTGTCCTTTTCCTTCGCCATGGTATCTTCCTTTCTGCACGGCAATGCGGTCTGATGCGGCATCCCGTGCGGGAATCATCGAGGGATTACTTTGTTTCCTTGTGCAGGGTATGCTTGTTGCAGAATCTGCAATGCTTCATCATTTCGATTCTGTCCGGGTTATTCTTCTTGTTTTTCTTTGAAACATAGTTTCTGCGCTTGCATTCGGTGCAAGCAAGTGTGATTTTCACGCGCATTATTCGGCACCTCCCATTGTAAATTTTTCCCGCTGCTCGGAGCGTATGAGGGTTCGCGGCAGCGGAAGAAAGCTTGCCTCCCTCTTTTTTGCGTACAGAGTGTGATTTTGCGTCCTCGCAGGCATCCCGAAGCACAAAGGGACACCGTTTTGCGGGCACAACAAAAGCACCTCCGCAAAGAGGTGCTTCTATCATACCACATTTTTGATGCTTTGTCAAGCAAAATTTTCAGAAATCTTCCCGCATGGTCGGCAGTACCCGACCGGCAGTGCCGGCCTCCATTTTAGCTTCGCGGGTTTCTTATCCTGTGCTCCAAATCTCAATCAGGACGCAGCACAGGAGTGTGCTGCCCTTTTGGTTCACGCTCCCACTATTCGTATGCGGATACTGCCGGCTGCACGCGAAAGCGTGCCACAATATTCGGCTGAGATAAAACATCCGGCTTATCTTATTATGGTGCGAAGCGAATTGGCAGCCGGCACTGCCGGCCGGAGCCAAAATGGAGGCGGGCACGGCCCGCTAGGCGCCGATCAGGAGTTGATCGTATTCGTATAGTACCTCGTTGATCGTGAACACATTGTAAATCCCCTTCCGGATAAAATATTCCACAATCAAATCAAACGTATTGCTGTGCGAAAACGCAAACCCCGCCGCCTGAAGCATCGCATTGGTCTCGTCGAGCGGCAGCTCCAGCGCAATCGCAAACGCCAGCGCCGTCACCTTCTTCGGCTGATAGTGCGGGTCGCTCCGGATCTTGGAAAACAGCTTCCGGTCAATATTCGCCTTCTTGTAGCATTCCGCGTCAGTCATGCCCGATTCGTCGATCTTCCGCAGCAGCATCTCCGAAAAGCTCTCGTCCTTCTGCCGGATGCGCTCTGCCAGCGAGGAGAACTCCATCGCCGCCGCAAAATCCGCGCATCCCTCAAGCCGTTCCGCCTCCGCAGCCCTCCGGCGGAGCCCGAACAGCCGGCGCTTCTTCTCCGGCGCCTTTGCAGCGGGCGCGGCAGCAGACGGCGGTGCAAATGCGCCTGCGCACATACTATTACTATTACGATTCTGTGTGCCTGCGGAGACCAAGCGGTCGATCTCCGGATAGAGCCGGTGCCCCTCCGGCGGAGTGTGCTGCACCAGATAAACGGTCATGTCCTGATTTTCGAGAAAGCGGGCAATCTCCCGGACGGCGATCTCCTGCGCCTGTTTTCGCGGATACCCGTTTGCGCCCGCAGAGATCAGCGGAACCGCAACGGTGCCGAGCTGATGCGCGGCGGCAAAGGAGAGGGTATCCCGGTAGCAGGCGGCAAGCGCCTCCGCTTCTCCGGCGGTTCCGCCCTGCCATACCGGCGCCGCGGTGCTGATCGAGCAACCCGCAGAGCGCCCGGTTCCCGCAGAGAGCACCGCCTCCCCGACACTGCATGTGCCGGATGCCGTATCGGCACTGACAATTGCATCACAGGGGATTTTTTCAATATCCCCGCGGATCATATACAGCGGCATATCCCGCGCCCCCTTTCACCGGAATCCCGCGTCTGAATCAGACGGATTCTTCCTTGCGTTTGATGACAAAACCGAGGACATTCGCGCCGGCGTTGCAGCAGATCGCGGCGCCGATGCTGCAATACTGCTCCGGCGGATAGCCGAGCGCCTTTGTCAGTGCTGCGCCGAATTCCTGCGCGATTGCCGGGTTGCTGCCCTGCATCACGATATAGGGCGTGTGCGGCTGCATATCCGCCTTCACGACCTCGACCATTTTCGGAATGAGATTCTGCTCGCCGCGAATCTTCATCAGAACCGTGGATTTGCAGTTGACGATCCGGCAGAAGGGCTTTAATCCGAGCAGCTCGCCGGCAAATGCCGCCGCCGCGCTGACTCTGCCGGAGCGCTTGACATATTTCAGCGTCATCGGGACAAAATACAGCCCGGCATGGCGCGACCAGTCCTCCAGATAATCAATCAGCTCTGCGACATCCGCGCCGCGCGAGAGCTTCTTTGCCGCCTCCGCGACGGCATAGCCGTAGGTTGCGGTGTAGTTTCTGCCGTCAACCAGATGAATCCGCATCGTGTTTTCCGATTCCGGATGCGCCTCATAAAACTGCTGCCGCGCCATTTCCGCATTGGCATATGTACCCGAGCCGCCCGCGCCGATCGTCACATGGATCAGATCGGTATAGCCCTCGGCAGCGGTCTGCAAATAGGCCTCCAGAATCTCAAACGGCGTGAGCTGTGCGGTCGAGGGGAATTCCTTTGCGGTGTCGATCATTTTGTAGAATTCCTCTTTTGTGAAATCGACCTCCTCGCGCAGCGGCTTGCCGTCAACGGTCACCGGCATGCAGAGCAGGCGGATGCCCAGTGCCTCGGCGCGCTCTCTCCCGATATCGCTGACGGAATCGGTCATCAGTTTGATTTTTGTTTTCAGCATAATTCATAAATCCTTTCTCAGATCTGACTGATATCGAAGCTGCGGGGCTCCTCGGGCTCCCATGCGGATTTCGCCATGCGCCCGTCACGGGTCAGCCCGGCAAAATCATGCTGACGCAGCACCTCATACGCCGCAATCGCTGCGGAATTGGAAAGATTCAGGCAGCGCAGCGTCTCCCGCATCGGAATGCGGACACAGCGCTCCGGATGCGCCGCAAGCAGCGCGTCGCTGAGGCCGAGATCCTCTCTGCCGAAAAGCAAAAAGGTCTCCTCCGGATAAACCGCCTCGGTATAAAGCCTGCCGGTTTTTGCGGTGAAATAAAACATCGCATTCTGCTGAGCCGCGGAAGGGTATGCCGCAAAAAATGCATCAATGCTTTCGTGATGCAGAATTTCCAGCTTGTCCCAGTAATCCAGCCCGGCGCGTTTCAGCTTTGCATCGTCGATCCGGAAGCCGAGCGGGTGAACCAGATGCAGTGCAGCACCGGTCACCGCGCAGGTACGCGCAATGCTTCCGGTGTTCTGCGGAATCCTCGGTTCGACGAGCACTAGATGCAGCTTATGCAAAATGATACATCCTTTTTCTCGAAATTTTGCCTCGTATATGCGGAAACCGCCGCGGCACAATAACGGTATCCTGATACAGAAAGGAGCGATGTCTGATGCAGCTTTCTGCAATCGCAAAGGGCATGGCAGTCGGCGCAGCAGCCGGAACTGTCGGCTATTTTGTCAGCGCCGCTTCCGGCAGAGAGAAGGCAAAGCTCAAACGCCGGACAGTCAAAGCCGTTCACGCAATCGGCGCCGTCATGGACAGTATCGCCGACTTCCTGCACTGAACCGGCAAATGCGCGATTCGCTGTGTGCAGGCGGATTGCGCATTTTATTTTGTCTGATTTTTTCGGAAGTTCATGTAGCTTTCCAGAATCAGAACCGCTGCAACTGCATCCACGACGTCTTTGCGTTTCTTTCCGCGGGTATTGGTCGTGTTGAGAATCTGATGCGCCGAAACCGTTGTGCAGCGCTCATCCCACAGCACGACGGGCAGGCCGCTGAGCTCCCGCAGCTTCCCGGCAAATGCCGCACATTTTTCCGCACGCGGCCCTGCTGTTCCGTTCATATTGAGCGGATGCCCGACGACAATCTCCTCGGCATTTGCATTCCGTGCTGCTTCGGCGGTTTTCTCGGCGCAGCGCAGAAAATTCTTCTCCGTCAGGACGCCTGCCGGCGACGCGATCAGCTCGGTTTTGTCGCAGACCGCCCAGCCTGTCCGGGTATCCCCGAAATCGACGCCGAACAGGATCATTCCTGTGCCTCCTTCGCGGCGCGCTCGGCTCTTGTCCATACTGATGTGCGCATCGTGGAGAGCGCCTCCGGCAGATGTGCAGAATCATTCTTGAAAATCAGCTTCCAGCCGGCTTCCGTGTCATATTCTGCGCAGGAAACCGCGGTATTATCCGACCAGCCGACATCGCCGAGCCCCTCGATGCTGCCGGAGCCGAGAAAGCTCAGGAAATTCCGCAGCGCACAGCCGTGCGAGACGACCGCGACGGTCTTTCCGGGGTTGTCCTTTGCGATTTCGGTGATGATATTGCAGATGCGGTCATAGACCTCCTGCATGGTGTCGCCGTTCGGTGCGGCAAAGCGCGGCATGTCTTTGCACCATGTCCGGTACTCCGCGGGATAATCATAGGGGAGATCGGCAGCGCGCCTGCCCTCCCAGTCGCCGCCGTTTAATTCGCGCAGATCATACTCCGGAATCATCTCCAGATTGTGAAACCGGTTGACGGCCTCGGCGGTCAGCTCAGTGCGGCGGTAGGGGCTGTAATAGATCGCGTCCAGCTTTACATCACGGAAGCGCTCTGTCAGATATTCGAGCTGCTGCTCGCCTTTTTCGGTCAGCTGCGTATCGAGGTTGCCCTGGAAGAATTCCATCGCATTCCCCTCCGATTCCGCATGCCGGATCAGATAGACTGTTGTCACCATGGTTTTACCGTTCCTGTCAGCTCCGCCGCCGAATCAATGTGATTGCGGTCGAGCCAGTCGTTGAGTTCATCTATAATACGCAGCGGGGCATAGGGGTCCTGCACGATCGCCGTACCGACCTGCACCGCCGAAGCGCCTGCCATCATCAGCTCTGCGGCATCCTCGCCGGAGCTGACGCCGCCCATGCCGATCACCGGGATGCTGACGGCATTTGCGACCTGCCAGACCATGCGCACGGCGACCGGGAAGACCGCCGGGCCGGAGAATCCGCCCATATTGTTGTGCAGAATCGGTCTGCGGGTTTTCAGGTCAATGCGCATGCCGAGCAGCGTGTTGATCAGGGAAACCGCGTCGGCGCCCTCCGCCTCGACCGCCTTCGCGATCTCGGTGATGCTTGTGACATTCGGGGAGAGCTTGACGCAGAGCGGCTTCGAGGTCGCCTTGCGGACTGCGGCAGTGACCTGCGCCGCCGCCGTACAGGATGTACCGAATGCCGCGCCGCCCTGTTTGACATTCGGGCAGGAGATATTCAGCTCGATCATGTGTACGGCGGTATGGTCGAGCTTCGCCGCGACCTCTGCGCATTCCTCCGCCGTCGAGCCCGCGATGTTCGCGAGAATGACCGTATCGCAGGAGAGCAGATGCGGCAGCTCCCGCTCGATAAACGCGTCGATGCCGGGGTTTTGCAGCCCGACGGAATTCAGCATCCCGGCGGGCGTCTCCGCGACGCGCGGTGCGATGTTGCCGGTGCGCTTGGTACCGGTCGTGCCCTTTGTCGCGATGCCGCCGAGCTTTGAGAGCGGGTAGAACTGTTCATATTCGCGCCCGTATCCGAATACGCCGGATGCAGGGATGACCGGATTCTTAAACGGAATCCCGCAGATATCGACAGATAAATCAGCCATTACCAGACAACCTCCTCCGCATCAAATACCGGGCCGTTTTTGCATACATGAAGGAACTGTTCGCCGCCGTTTTTGTCGCGGGTTCTGCATGCGCAGACCAGACAGGCGCCGATGCCGCAGCCCATGCGCTCCTCCAGCGACACCTGACACGGAATGCCGTACTGCTTTGCGAGCGCCGCTGTTGCCCGGAGCATCGGCATCGGGCCGCAGGCGCAGATCAGCGCGGGCGTTTCCGCTTGGATCTCCTCCTCAAGCGGCAGTGTCACGAGTCCGCTTCTTCCCGCAGAGCCGTCGTCGGTGCAGAGAACCGTCTTTGCGCCGGTTTTTGCAAAATCCTCCTGCAAAATGGCAGCATCCGCATTCCGGAAGCCGGAGATGACGACCGCATTTTTGCCGGAATACTGCGCGAGCGGGAGCATCGGCGGGGTGCCGATTCCGCCGCCGACCAGAATCACGCGGGCATCCTTTTCCGGCAGCGTAAAGCCGTGACCGAGCGGCGCCAGCATATTGACCGTATCGCCGGCGCGGAGCTCCGAAAGCGCCTTCGTGCCCTTTCCGCGTACTTCAAACACGATCCGGAGCGTGCCCGCCGCTTTGTCAATCTCACAAATCGAGATCGGCCGGCGGAGCGTAAAGCCGCCCTCCGGCAGCAGATCGACGAACTGTCCCGGCTGCGCCTTTTGTGCGATCTCCGGGCAGCCGATCACCATGCTCCATGCCGCGGCGGTGAGCTGTGTCATGCCGCGCACAGGGTAGGTCAGCTTTTCCGTATATTTGTCCTGTTTCATTGTATCACCGTTCCTTCGGGGGATTCCAGCAGCCCCGCCTCACAAAGCATCGCAAGCACGCGGCTCTCGCGCTCCAGCATCACGGTAAACTGCGCCTTGCCGTTCTTGCTGCCGTGGTCATGCGTGCAATTGGCTTCGATCGCCTGCGCCGCAGTGACAAGCTCCGGCGTGAACTGCTCCTCCGCCTCGTAGTCATCGAGCTCCTGCGCCGCGGCAGTGTCCTCTGCCTCGCAGAAATAATAGTAATTTTCCTGAATGAAGATATCCTCGATGCGTCCCTTTTGCTTCCGCAGAACGCGGCCGTAGGGGCGGATGCTCTCCGGGCGGAGAATCAGGCCGGTTTCCTCCCGCATCTCGCGGATCAGCGCCTGCTCCTGCGTTTCGCCGGGCTCAATCCCGCCGCCGGGAAATTTATAATAGTCATATTTCAGGCTGTGTATCAGGCAGATTTTTCCGCCGCGGATGATGATGCCGCGCACGGACGGGCGTCTGCCGACCGTCCCGTTTTCCGGGTAGTCCTTTGTGTCGAGTTCAAAGAGCAGCTTCATCAGAATCAGCCGATCTGAATGTACGAGGTGAGGTCCTCGCGCATGCGGAGTGCCTCGCGGCGTGCGGCGCCTGCGAAGTCGTGCTCATCGCAGCCCTCTTTTTTGTAGGCACAGAGAATGGCGCGGGAGCTGTTGACGATCGCGCCGAGCCCTTTTTCATCGAAGCCGCCCGCGATGCCGGCAGCACCGCCGCCCTGTGCGCCGTAGCCCGGAACCAGAAACATCGTATGCGGCAGGCGCTTTCTGAGCTCGGTGAGCTGCTCGGGGTAGGTCGCGCCGACGACGGCACCGACTGCGCTGTATCCGTATGCGCCGACTGTATCTTCGCCCCATTTCTCGCACTGGTCGCCCATTCTGGCATAGAGCGGCACGCCGTCGATCAGGAGATCCTGAAATTCGCCGGAGGAGGGGTTCGAGGTCTTGCAGAGGACAAAAATGCCCTTGTCCCGCTCCCTGCATACAGAGAGCAGCGGCGAGATGCCGTCGGTGCCGAGATAGCCGTTGACCGTCAGGGCATCCGCGCCGAAGGGCTCATATTCGCATTCGCCGATGCTGACGGAGCCGAGATGTGCGGCGGTATAGGCCTCCATCGTCGCGCCGATGTCATTGCGCTTGCCGTCGGTGATGACATACATCCCCTTGAGCTTTGCGTAGCGGATCGTGCGCTCCATCGTCTTGACGCCGTGGTGGCCGTACATTTCATAATATGCCGCCTGCAATTTCACGGCGGGGACAATGTCGCAGAGCGCGTCGATCAGGAGCTGGTTGTAGCGGAAGATCGCCTTTGCGGCAGATTTCAGCGTTTCGCCGTCCTCGTCGAGGAAGCTGCGGCGCAGATATTCGGGGACATAGTCGAGCTTCGGGTCAAGCCCGGCGACGGTCGGGTTTTTCATCTCAATGATTTTTGCAATCAAACGGTCAAAGGACATGGTATGCCTCCTTTTTTCATCATGGTTTTGTGCCGTTCCGGATTCGCTTCACGGCACATACATATACATTATAACACATTATGCCAAAAAACGCAAGCCGGCAGTGCCGGCCTCCATATCGCTTCGCACCATAATGAGCGGAGCTGAATCTCGTGTCTCAGCCGAATATTTTGGCACGCTTGGGCGTGCAGCCGTTACAGCAAAGCAAGGACTGAGCGAACTTTACTATATTGATATTATTTTCGCCTGCTGGCACAGGGGGCAACCCCATAGCCAGCAGGCGCTGCTGTATCGGAATACTAAATTAAAATTATCTTGCAGCAATATCATACAACAATGACAAAAGTTTGAGGGAGAAGAAGGACAAGAACCGGAGACAAGCAAAATCCCATAGCATTAAGAGTTAAAATATATATTATATTATGATTTGATACCGATTCGCCTTTGTCTATTCTGCTCCTTCTTCTCCCTCAAGGGTTTATCAGAATGATACGATCTTGCGGCAATATTTTGCGAATCAGCATGGACAATGGGCGCATGAATCAAGCGGGCAGCACACACCTGTGCTGCGGCGCGGAGCCCGCGCTGGCATTACAGCAAAGCGCCGTCTTAGCGAATTGTTCTATATTGGTTTGAATCCCGCCTGTTGACTATTGGGTGTGAGCTGTTCATTTTAGTTCGTTTTTCTTCAATGTATTGTCCGAAATAACCTCCTGCTGGGCGCAGGGGCGCAAACCTGAGAGGGAACCACAAGAGAGGGGCGAGAGCGCTCACTTCGTTCGCTTATTCTCTCCCCTCTCTTAAGGTTCCCTCTCAGACTCTCCTTCCTTAACTCACCCCTCTCTAGTTCCAAACCTTAAAATGTTGGAACAGAGAGAAGTAGTTCAATCCGCGTGCACGCCCAAGCGTGCCAAAATATTCGGCTGAGACATCAGATTCAGCTCCGCTCATTATGGTGCGAAGCGAAATGGAGGCCGGCACTGCCGGCCGAAGCGAATCGCAAGCGCGGGCTCCGCGCCCGGCACTTTGCTGTATCAGGAGCAGGCACTGCCGGCAATTTTTGTGCATTGATACAGAGTCCGGGCGGAGCGCTTTCTTTTTCGGCGCTTTTTTGGTATGATATATTCAGATAACTATATGTTGTTCATTCTGCAAAAGAAAAGAGGTGACGGTATGGAGACGCCGAAGCTGGAATGGGAATCCGCAGACGCGAAAAAAGAGCGGGAAATCCGTGAGGCAAACCGCGCAATGGACGCGCGCGCCGAGGCCTGCTTTGAACGAAGCTGGGAGGAGGACCCGTCCGTACATCACGACCACGATTCCTCCGAGCGTCCGTTCCGTCTGAGAGGAAATTCCGTTTCGCAAAGCACAGAGCCCGAGCCGCAGCCCGCTCCGGAGCAAAAATCCGCTCCCGCACAGCCGCGCAGAAATCCGCAGAGGCGGCCAAACGGGCAGAACCAGCGCAGAAGACATGCCGGGCAGCAGCAGCGCCCCAGAAGAAATCCCGCCGCGCAGCCGCGCCTGAAGGAATCCGTCCGGTCGGCAGCGGGCAGCCGCTCCGAGAACAGAAAGCGGCTCGATGCCATCCGCCGCATCCGCGTGTATCTGCTCGCGGCCGCGGTGGTCTTAGTAATTCTCGGCCTGATATTTGCGGCCGCATTCAAAAAAGAATCTGCGGCACCGCAGGAGAGTATACAGGAGAGCAGCGCCGCTGTAACCGAAATGACGCAGAGAGGAGATTATCCGTAACATGAAAAGAGCAAGATATGACGAGCAGCCCTATGATCCGTTTGAGGAGGATGAGGAGGAGCTCGCTGAAAATGACCCGGATTATGAGGAGGATTATGACGACGCCGACTGGGATGAGCCGGATGACGAACCGCAGCCCCCTCCCCGGAAACCGCACAAAAAGAAAAAGAAGCCCTCTGCCGCAGCGCAGGTCGCGCTGACCGTCTGCATGGGGCTCGGATTATTTGCTGCCGTGAGCGGCATCACATGGATCGCCCTGAGCCTGCGCGAGGGGAAAAAGAAGCAGAATTCCGAGGAGGATCTGCTGCCGGGCATCGCGGAGGTGCGCACCAGCACAACCACGGCGACCGAGCTGACAACGACAACGCTCCCGACCGATCTGACCGACACCTCTACATCCGATACCGAGCTGACCACCACGGTATCTACCACAACACTGACCGAGGCGACCACGACCGTTTCCACCCGCATCATTCCCGGCGAGGAGGAATTCCCGTACTTTACGCGGAGCTATACCTATCCGGATGAGGCAAGTCAGGACGAGACCACGACCGCTGCTGCGCCCTCTGACCCCGTAAAGGCGCGCTATGCTGCCTACGGCGGTGCGCTGAAGAAATTTCTGCGCGAAAAGACCAATGCGGACAATGCGCCGATGTATGCCCTGACCGACCTTGACGGTGACGGCGAGCCGGAGCTGATCATCTCCGGCGGAACCGAAGCGGATTCACGCAGCAAAGTGCTGTATTACAACAGCGGCACGCTCTATGACCTGAAGGGATCCTCCGGCGGCGCGCTCGGAACACTGTATCTCTCCGGCTCGGGCAGCGATCTGCTCCTGATCGAGATGACCGAATCCGGGAGCGAATCCTCGGCAGTCTCCTATCAGCTCATCGGCGGGCGGCTGGTTCCGCAGCACACCTATCATGCCGCAAACGGCAGCTATACGATCGACGGGACAACGGTAATGGAGTTTTCCTATAACCGGGCGCTGAACCGCGATGCGATGAAGCCCGCCGGCAGAGACACTGCGCTGCCTGACGATCCGGAGGCGCTGACCGCCGTCGGCGACCACGCACTGTGAGCCGGAGCGCAAAACGCAAGTCCGTTCCGCGGAAGCAGCGCGTTTTCGACATCATCCAGATCGGCAACACGGAGGATCTTCCGAGCCGCGCATTTGACTGGTTTATCGTCATCGCGATTCTGCTGAATATTCTGGTGATGTTCCTCAGCACCTTCCGCTCGCTGCGCCCGTTTCACACGGTTCTCTCGGTGCTGGAGCTTGTCACGATCGGCATTTTCAGCATTGAGTATATCCTGCGCATCTGGACAGCCGACCTGCTCTATCCGGACAAAACCCCGCTGCGCGCAAGGCTGCGGTTCCTGCGCTCCTTCGACGGCGTGGTCGATCTGATGACGATTCTGCCGTTCTTTTTCCTCGACGGCTTTGTCGTCTTCCGGATGCTGCGCGTCGTGCGGATTTTTCACCTGTTCCGGCTCAATGCGCAGTACGATTCGTTTCAGATCATTGTCAATGTGCTCTATGAGAAGCGCAATCAGATTTTATCCTCGGTGTTTATCATTGTCGTGCTGATGTTTGCGTCGTCGCTGTGCATGTACGGCGCAGAGCACGAGGCGCAGCCCGAGGCCTTCAAAAACGCATTCTCCGGCGTCTGGTGGAGCATGTCCACGCTGCTGACCGTCGGCTACGGCGATATCTACCCCGTGACCGCCGTCGGCAAGTTTATGGCAATCTGCATCGCATTCCTTGGCGTCGGCGCGGTTGCGATCCCGACCGGTATCATCAGCGCCGGATTCGTTGCGCAGTATACCGAAAAGGAGCACGCAGGAAGCCGGTTCCGCGATGTTTCGGAGGTCGGGGAAATCTTCGTGGACGCGGAGCATGAGCTCTGCGGGCTGCCGGTCAGCGAGGTGCAGACCGCCTACGGCTTGCAGGTTTTGCTGCTGCTGCGCGGGGAGCTGACCGTTCTGCCGCGCCCGGAGCTGACCGTGCAGGCGGAGGATATGCTGATCGTCCGCTCGGAGAAGCTGATGAAAAAGCAGCAGAAAAAACTTAGAAAAAGCAGATAATTCTGCGGAAAGAGGTATGATATGAAAGCTCGGAAATACTGGATCGCGGCGGTCTGCGCGCTGTGTATCGGCATGACAGGATGCGGCGATGCAAAGTCGAAAACACAGGCCGGCGGCGAGCAGGCGGTGAATCCGGCTCTCTCTGCACAATCCGGTTCGTTTCAAGGCGCAAAATATGTGCAGGTCGATGACTATCTTTTCGGAGACGAGTCTCTAACAATTGATGAAAAACTGGAAAAGGTCTCCGGAGTAAAATTCATCTTTATCAATCTTTCCGACAGTGAGTTCCGGATTACAAAGCCGGAACCGCGCTCAGAAGGAATAAAGATTTATTCCGGGTCAGTAGCACGATCCGGCGATCAGCTGAGCTTTCACTATCAGAATCTTCAATGGGATTTCAACAAAGCATCGCAGAAGAACCGTGAACAGATCACTCAAAAATACGGATCGCCGGTGCTCAATGTTTCGGTTTCTGAGGATTATCCCGAGGACAATTCCGAGTGTTACGATCAGAAAAAAGCATGCAGCAATGGAATGAAACAGGAACCTTTTGTCTGAATCTGGCGTCTTCCATCTATCCTTCATATTCAATGATGAGAAAAAAACCCCAATATTATATTTATCCGTTATTTTGCGACGGCTACAGTATAAGTGGTGATATTCAGGGTGAGAAACCTGCTGTTAAGCTGAAGGCTAAGAAAGATTTGTTATGTCTTGATACTTACGGATTCACCGTAACAGAACAGTATACGAAAGGCGGCGCTTTTTCTCTGAATTATAACTGCAAGGAAGCAATGGAGGACAACCCGTATTCCCATTTGAAATCTGACAGCAGTATCATTTCTAAAATACAGAACGCCTGCGGTGATTCCGGAGACAACTATGACACCACAATTGATTTTGCAAACGGAGAATGGACATGGAAGAATTCTTCCGGCGAACCGATCAATAACGGCGTTTACAGCGAAAGTGAGAAGCATCCGGGATTGATTCAGATGAAAATGAAGGAACATTCGCTCAAATGCGACGTTGATTATATGCTCTTTTCAACGTACTTCTACATCGCCGATGACGGCAAAATCTATTACCCCGCATTTGTCAAAGCGGAATAAAAAACCTGACGGAGGTGCGCGATGAAAAAATACAGATGCACGATCTGCGGCGCGGAATTCGAGGTCGCGGACGGAGAAAAGCCGGTCTGCCCGGAATGCCTGATGGAGGGTGATGTGCTCGAATTGATCGAGGATACGCCCGCAGCAAAGCAGGAGACCGCCGCCCCGGCTGCTGACCCCGCCGCGCTGCACCGGATCAGCTACGGGCTCTTTGTCGTGACCGCGCAGGAAAACGGCAAAGACAACGGCTGCATCACGAACACGGTCGCGCAGGTGACCTCGGAGCCCGTGCAGATCAGCCTGACGGTCAACAAGGCGAACCTGACGCACGACATGATCCTGCGGACAGGGAAATTCTCGGTTTCCGTGCTCAGTCAGGCTGCGGATTTTGCGCTGATTCAGCGCTTCGGGTTCCAGTCCGGCAGAGATACCGATAAATTCGCAGGCTTTGCAGACTGCGCACGCGGCGCGGACGGGCTGCTCTGTGTCACAAGGGGCACGAATGCCGTGCTCTCGGCAGAGGTGACCGGGATTGTCAATCTCGGCACGCACTCGCAGTTTTTCGGCAGGGTCACGGATATGCGCGTGCTGAACGACACACCCGCCGCAACCTATGACTATTACCTCAAAAATATCAAGGCGACCCCGAAAAAGATCGGCACAACGCCCGAGGGTCAGACGGTCTGGCGCTGCGTGATCTGCGGCTATGAGTATGTCGGCGATACGCTGCCCGAGGACTTCATCTGCCCCCTGTGCAAGCATCCCGCTTCGGATTTTGAAAAGGTGACATCGTAAATTGACCGGGGAAAGAAGCGCATGAAAGGACAAAAAATCGTCTCGCCGACGCCGCTGACCGAGAAGGAAAAGGCGGCTCTGGTGAGGGAAATCTACGGAGCGGCTGAGACGCAGAAGCCGGAGCCAATCCGTACAGTGCAGAGACCGGAGCTCGTCTGGCCGGAGCAGAAGCCGGAGCCAATCCGGACAGTACCAAAGCCGGAGCCAATCCGGGCAGTACCGAGGCCGGAGCCCGTCCGGACAGTACCGAGGCCGGAGCCAATCCGGACGGAACTAAAGCCCGCTGAACCGGCGCACACCGGCAGGATCGGAAAATGGATTGCGGCGGGAGCATCCGCTGCTGCCGTCTGTGCTGCAATCGGGATCATTCTGGCACTGCGCGGGCATTCCGGCGGGGAGAATTCGTCGGTAATTGCAGCGCAGAGCAGCTCGATTGCTGAAATCAGCACGGATGAAACCTCAGCCTTGTCCGCAGGCAGCGAAATGGCGCAATACTTGCAGGATGCCCTGTTGAGAATGGATGAGAACTCCACCGCCCAGAAATATGCGAATTGTATCGCTGCCGGATGTAATCATACTGTCGGCTTAAGGACAGACGGAACGGTTGTGGCAATAGGCGAAAATGATGACGGCCAGTGCAATGTTTCCGGCTGGTCGGGTATTGTCGCGGTTTCCGGAGGATACCATACTGTCGGCTTAAAGGCAGATGGTACGGTGGTCGCAGTTGGAGATAACGAATTCGGTGAGTGCGATGTTTCTGACTGGACGGATATTGTTGCGGTTTCTGCCGGAACCTTTTATACTGTCGGCTTAAAGGCAGACGGAACGGTTGTGGCAGTAGGATCCGGATCTTATGAATCCGGTAAAAGTGATGTTTCTGACTGGACAAATATTGTTGCGATTGCTGCCGGGGATAGTCATACTATCGGCATAAGGGCAGACGGAACGGCTGTGGCAACAGGCGAAAATGATGACGGCCAGTGCAATGTTTCCGGCTGGACAGATATTGTCGCGGTTGCTGCCGGAGAGTATCATACTGTTGGCTTAAAGTCAGACGGTACGGTTGTGACAACAGGCAAAAATGACTACGGTCAGTGCAATGTCTCCGGGTGGACGGATATTGTCGCGGTCTCTGCCGGAACCTTTCACACTGTCGGCTTAAAAGCAGACGGAACGGTTGTGGCAGTAGGATCTGGATCTTATGAATCCGGTACATGCGATGTTTCTGACTGGACGGATATTGTTGCGGTTTCTGCCGGAGATTGGCATACAGTCGGCTTAAAGGCAGACGGTACGGTTGTAGCAACTGGAAGTAATGCTGATGGAGAAAGAAATGTCTCCGACTGGACAAACATCGGCCCGCGGCAATAGGCGCAAAGCACAGCTGCAAAACTTGACAGAACCGCCCGTTTGTGGTAGAATAGAAGGATAAGACGGCCCCGGCGGAAACCGGGCCGAAAAGGGAGGCATGAGAAATGGCAGATTTGTTTTTCTGTCCCGAGCGCTGGGAGCCGGACAGCATGATTTCCACGAACGCCGCGTCGCAGATTCAGGTGCGCGGGTTCTCCGGCAAAACTGCCGAGGCATGGCAGATCGGCGACTGGAGCACAGACTGGACCGCGATCATTTCCCGCATCCCGATCGAGGCGGGCTGGCTCGAATCCGATATGCAGTACCGCTTCTGCTTCTGGCTGAACGGCGGCGAAAACAGCCGCGGCGATGAGGCCTGTATGCTGGAAATCTACGGCGACGACGACGAGGAGCGGCTCTGCTTCCGGCTGAACCGCAATCACACAAAGCCGGTTCTCGAAAAGAATCACTGGCTGCTTTTTGCCGTGCCGTTTACGGCGCCGCGCGCGACCGAGCACCTGACCTTCCGGTTCGTTCAGGCGGGTGCGGTCTGCACGATCGCCGGTATCCCGGGGATGGATATGTCCGCTTATGAATCGCTGCTGCCGGATGAGCCGGCGGATGAACCGCATCCGCAGCGGCACAATATCGTGTTCCCGCAGGGCTGGCCGGAGGAGCAGCAGAAGGTCGTGCTCAAGGCACGGGGCAGAGAGCTGGAGCTCTCGAAGAAAACGCTGAAGCTCGCGGGCGGCGCCGCCGGTGCGGCTGCGGCACTGCTGCTTCTGGTGCGGCATTGGAAGAAAAAGAACCGCCGCGGCTGAGCCTTAAGGCAAAGAAGTGAAAAATCTGAAGACGGAGACACATAATGAAGATCAAGCGATTATTCTGCCTCATTGCTGCCGCGGCGATGTACCTGCTCTCGGCGGCGTGCGGGGAGCCGATCGAACCGACGGACAGCGATCCGATGTTCGATGCGCCGCAGACGGAGGCAACAACCGCGTATACCGGCAGCATGGCGATTGAATCCGCCTACACAAAGCGTACCTCCGCAACGACCGCGACGACGGCCTTCACCACATCGCACACGCGGAAGGAGGAGATCATCGTCTCGTTCACCAAGAAGGAGATTCTGGAGGCTGCCAATCTCCCGGCAATGTACCAGACCTACGGGTATCTGGATGTTGACGGGCTCTCCGTGAATTACGGCGAGATCACGGTGCAGCGGGACAACGGCATTTACACCATCCCGCAGGGCTATGACCTGCACTATATCACGCAGATCGACGTCTATCCGGTGACGAAGGGGTCAACCGTCGTGCTGACCGGTACGGCGTTTATCAAGGTGCTGGCCGATGTGCCTGCGGAGGAGTATTCTTCTGCGGAGGATCCGGATGCCCCCGCAGAGGGAAGTGACAGCGCAGAGGGGACAACGCCCGGCACGGAGGAGACCTCCGCCGCGGCAGCAACAACAACCGCAAATACCGCAAAGCCCGACAAGGAACCGAAAACCGTGAAGGCTGTAAAGCTCGAAAAAACGGCAAAATTTACAATTGTGAAATATACCGGCTGAATGCCGGACAGGGGATACGGGTCTGTAAAGAGGGTACTTTGAAGATGAAGCGCATGTTCAGATCATCAGCCGTGCTTTTGTCTGCGGCGATTATCCTGATGCTGACGGGCTGCGGCAAGAAGGAACAGTCTGCCGCAGGTCAGATGACGGAGATCATCCCGGCAGAAACCACGGCAGGCACAGAAGCGTCTGCGCAGACAACGGTTCAGACACCGGCTGTCAGCAGCGAGCAGTCCGAAACACAGCGAACCGGACGCACAGAAACCACAACCGCCTATGAGCGGACGACCGCAGAGTCCTCTGCGACCGGAACCGAACCGACGGAGCTGCCGCCGGAGGATGTGACCGGGCTGCCGGTTTCCTCCGAGAGCGTTTCCTCGGTGACGACTGCGGCGCCGGAGCCGGTGCGCGTGGTGTTCTCCGTCGAGGAGATCACGGAGGCGGCGGGCATCCCGCTCAATGAGATGCTCTCCGGGGCGCTCGATGTCGAGGATACGGAGGCGGACGCCGGAACAGTTATGGTCTCCCGCGAGAAGCCGCGGGTCGAGCAGGATCAGCTTTTGCCGGACTGGCTCTACCGCGTGACGGAGATCACGGTCAGCGGCATTGCCGAGGGGCAGACCGTGACGGTCACCGGCACGGCAATTGACTATGAATACGAACAGGGCACGGAGCCGGACGAGTGGTATATCGCCCGGAAGGAACCGTTTTCCATTACGAAAACAGCCGGCACCTGACAGATACAGGAGGAATCAATCTATATGAAGCTCGGAATGGTCGGTCTGCCGAATGTCGGCAAGAGCACACTGTTCAATGCACTGACGAATGCCGGTGCGGAATCCGCCAATTACCCGTTCTGCACGATTGACAAGAACGTCGGCATTGTCAGCGTACCGGATACGCGGCTGGAAAAGCTCGCGGAAATCTATCAGCCGAAAAAATTTACGCCCGCGACGCTTCAGTTTGTCGATATCGCGGGACTTGTCAAGGGCGCCTCAAAGGGCGAGGGCCTCGGAAACCGCTTTCTCGCGGATATCCGGGAGGTCGATGCGATCATCCATGTCGTGCGCTGCTTTGAGGATGACAATATTGTGCATGTGGACGGCTCGATTGACCCCAAGCGCGATATTGAGGTCATCAATCTGGAGCTGGTATTCTCGGATATTGAGCTGATCGAGCGCAGAATCGACAAAACCGCAAAGCTCGCGAAGGGCGACAAGAAATATCTTGCGGATGCAGAGCTGCTGAAGCGTCTGCTGGCGCATCTCTCGGAGGGACTGCCGGCGCGCAGCTTTGACTGCACGGAGGATGAGCTGGCGGTGATTCTCGAAACGCCGCTGCTGACGGCAAAGCCCGTGATCTATGCCGCGAATCTCTCGGAGGCGGATTTCTCCGGCGATCTCTCGCAGAACCCGCATTTTACCGCGGTTCAGGCGATCGCGGAGGCGGAGCATGCCGCCGTATTCCCGATCTGCGCGCAGATCGAGGCGGAGATTTCCGATATGAGCGAGGACGAGCAGAAGGAGTTTCTCGCGGAGCTCGGTCTGGAGGAATCCGGGCTGAACCGCATCATTCATGCCGGCTATGCGCTGCTCGGGCTGATTTCCTATCTGACCGGCGGCTCGGATGAATGCCGCGCATGGACGATCCGGAAGGGAACAAAGGCGCCGCAGGCTGCGGGCAAGATTCATTCCGATTTCGAGAAGGGATTTATCCGCGCGGAAGTGATTTCGTATGAGGATTTCATCGCATGCGGCGGCAATATGACCGCAGCAAAGGAAAAGGGGCTCGTCCGCATGGAGGGCAAGACCTATGAGGTCGCAGACGGCGATATCATCACGTTCCATTTTACATAAGGTATCGCTGCGCGATGGATTTATAATGGGCGCTGCCCAAACCCGCCAAAGGGATACTATCCCTTTGGAATCCCATTATAAGTAAATGTTAAAATGTGCGTACTTTTTATTTTTCTTCTCATTAAACGGGGGTTAAGGCTCGATACTTGCTCAGCAAACTCGACACAGCAACGCGGGGGTACCCCATTACAAATCATCGGAGATACATCTTTATCAATAAAAAAGCCTCCTGCATCAGAACAGGAGGCTCTTTTCATATTGCATTGCGTATTGCTTCCGGTCAGCCGGCAGTGTTGCTGCCGCCGCTTGTGAACCAGACCGGAACGATCGTGACGATCAGCGTCGTGATGAAGAACAGCACGCACAGGATCGTGGTCCATCTCTTGAGACGGGCTTCCTTCGTGTTGCCCTCATTCTTGCTGAATGCCGAATCGTAGGTGCTACCGGTAATCGCAGAGGTCATATTCTGATCCTGCTTCTGATCCTGAAACAGATTCAGGAGAATAATAAGGGCGCAGGCGACCAGTAAGATGATGCCGCCGATTGTTTCAACCATGCTCATGGACAGACATTCCTTTCTTTCATCAGACACATTTGCTTTTTTCAAAAGCGATTACTGCTATTATAGCATATCCCGCGGCAAAATGCAAGTGTTTTTTGAGATTTTTTTCAGAGGTGTGCCGCCTGACGGAAATCAGGAGGGCAATTGGCGAAAAAAAGTGAATAATACATGAAAATCACCGCTCCGGTCTTGTAAAACAGCGGGGTTTGTGGTAAAATAAGGAGAAGAATTGCCGGGAGCCGCGAAAACGGCGCAACCGGCCGGAATCCGAAGGGAGGATGTATCATGCTCGAATATCTGGGGCAGCCCTGCAAGATCTGCGGAAAGCCCTTTGAAGAACAGGATGATATCGTCACCTGCCCGGACTGCGGTACGCCGTATCACAGGGCGTGCTACCGCGAGGCAGGCGCGTGCGTGAATACCGGGCTGCATGAATCCGGCGGGAGCTGGGTCATCGAGCGGCGGCAGGAGATCGCACGGGAGCACCGTGCGGAGAAGCTCGCCGAGCAGGCGGAGCAGGCCGCAGAGCGGGAGCGCGGAGAGCAGCCGAAGATGCTGAACGGCTCGCTCTATGACGGCGTGCGGCTGAATCCGCTCGACCCCTGCGTCGGGCTGGATCCGGAGGAGAACATGGACGGCGTGACCATGCGCGAGGTCGCGGAATTTGTGGGCACAAATCGCTTCTATTATCTCCCGCTGTTCCGGCTGATGAAGCAGACCGGGCGCAAATTCTCGTTCAATCTGGTCTGCCTGTTTTTTCCGCAGCTTTACTTTGCAAACCGGAAAATGTGGCTGATGACACTCGGCTCAATGCTGGTCGAGTTTTTGCTCAATATCACGACGGTGCTGCAATATATGTCCGAGCAGTTCCACATCTCGCCCTCGTGGCTCGATGTCAATTCGGCGGGCTTTCTGCGGGTCGATGCCGTCATGTCATTTGTCGGGCTTGCCGTCTCGGCGGTATGGTGTCTGTTCGGCAATTATCTCTATTACCGCTTTACGGTCAGGCGCATCAAAACGATCAAAAAGGAAGCCGTCTCGGAGGCTGCCATGCTGGAGCAGATCCAGTCTGAGGGCGGCACCAGCACCGGCAATATCATCCTTGCACTGGTCATCGAAGCGAGCCTTGCGGCGGCGCTGGTGTTCGTCGTCATGGCACTGCACTGAATCCAAATGCCTCTGTGATACGCGGGTATTGCAGAGGCATTTATGCAGAAAGGAAGTCAAATCATGAAGAAATTTCTTGCAGGCGGCGTGTCGCTCTGCCTGTTTCTGGTTCTGCTGATTCTTGTCCGGACAGCAGATGTTGCGGCGATCGGGCCGGAGGAAACGAAGATCGGCCTTTCGTCGCTCAATCATAAGGTTTCCGAGGCGATCGGCGTACACATGCTCTGGTACCGGATTACGGAAATTACCGGCATTCTGGCAATCGGGGTCGCGGGCGTGTTCGCGCTGATGGGCGCGGTGCAGCTCATCCGCCGGAGGAGCCTGCTCAAGGTTGACCGTGAGATTCTCGCGGCGGGCGGGCTGTATGCGGTCGTGCTGGGGCTGTATGCGCTGTTTGAAAAGGTGATCGTCAACTACCGCCCTGTGATCATGGAGGGCGATGCGCATGTCGAGGCGTCGTTCCCGTCCTCGCACACCATGCTGATCTGCTGCGTGATGGGCAGTGCGGCGATGCTGCTGCCGAACTATATCGCATCAGACGGGCTGCGGCGGCTGCTTCAGGCGGTCTGTGCCGCGATGATCGCGGTCACGGTGATCGGCAGACTGGTCTCGGGCGTACACTGGCTGACGGATATTCTGGCGGGCGTGCTGATCAGTCTGGCGCTGCTGCTGTTTTTCGCCGGCATTCTGGAGAAGCTCAGGAAAGCGGAAAAAGCTCCGGCAAACGCCTGACAGAGCAGGGCTTTGTTATAGCATCATATAGGTATCGCGCAAGCCCTTTCAAAGGTTTGCGCGATCTTTTTATGCATCTGCGGCGGGGGCTTTCTCCGCAAAATCTTCAACTGTCACTTTTTATCATAGAATATGCAGAAAAGCTATTGATTCTTTCCTCTGAATGTGTTATGATGTGGATAGGATTCGTTCCGCACAGATACAAAGGGGGAAAATCAATGAAAAAAGCAAAAAAGCTCTGTGCAGCGACGCTCGCCGGAACGCTCGCCTGCGGCATGGTCTCCGTACCGCCGCAGCCCGCTCGTGCCGCAACCGTCGTCACGGTCTCGCCGACTGACACCTATGCGATCAACAACGGCGTCTTTGAGGGCTGGGGCACCTCGCTCTGCTGGTGGGCAAACCGCCTCGGCTACTCCGATTCGCTCGCGCAGCAGGCGGCCGACGCCTTCTACGGCGACAACGGCCTGCGCCTCAACATCGCGCGGTTCAACATCGGCGGCGGCGATGACCCGTCTCACACGCACATCACCCGAACCGACTCCAACATGCCCGGCTATACCAAATACAATAACGGCACCGTCACCTACGACTGGACCGCCGACTTCAATCAGCGCAATGTGCTTCAGCGCTGCGTCAAGGCGGCAGGCGACGACGCCATTGTCGAGATGTTCTCCAATTCGCCGCCCTATTACATGACAAACAGCGGCTGCTCGACCGGCAATACCGACGCGGGCACGAACAATCTCCGCGACGACAGCTACACCGCCTTTGCCGAGTATCTCGCTGAGGTCTGCAAGCACTATGAGCAGGACTGGGGCATCAAGGTGCAGTCCGTCGAGGCGATGAACGAGCCGTATACAAATTACTGGGGCGCTTACAGCAACAAGCAGGAGGGCTGTCATTTCGACCTCGGGGACTCCGAGAGCAGGATCATTCTGGAGCTGCAAAAGGCAATGGCTGCCCGCGGCATGGGGGATGTGATCCTCTGCGGCACCGACGAGACCTCGATCGACACGCAGATCAATGCCTTTAACCAGCTCTCCGCCGATGCGAAAAATGCGATCACGCGCATTGACACCCACACCTACAGCGGCAGCAAGCGCGGCCAGCTCAAGGAAACCGCGCTCGCAGCGGGCAAAAACCTCTGGATGAGCGAGGTGGACGGCAACGGCACCGCCGGAACCGATGCCGGCGCGATGGCCGGCGGGCTCTGGCTCGCGGGGCGCATCACGACCGACTGCAATGACCTGAACGCCTCCGCGTGGATTCTCTGGCAGGTCATCGACAGCCATATTTCCTCCGTCGGCTACAACGGCAACAAGGACTCCGGCATGCCGAACATCAACGGCGGCTTCTGGGGCGTCGCGGTTGCCGATCACGACAACGACACCATCATCCTCTCGAAGAAATACTACTGCTTTGGGCAGTATACGCGGTATATCCGCCCGGGCATGATCATGCTGAATTCCTCCGGCAGCACGATGGCGGCATATGACAAGGAAAACGAGCAGCTCGTGCTCGTCGCATACAACACCGCAGGCAGTGCCTCGGAGATGACCTTTGACCTCACGCAGTTCGATGCGGTCGGCACAAAGGCTGCGGCGATCCGCACCAGCCAGACCGAGAACTGGGCGGATGCGGGCAGCACGGCAATCGCAAACGGCAGACTGACCGTTTCGCTCGCGGCGAATTCCGTCACGACCTACATCATCGACGGCGTAAAGGGCACCACGACCTTCGACAGCAAGCTCACGCCCGTTTCCCTCACCGGCTCGCAGTCATGGAACAACACCGCATCGACGAGCTATGAGAAGGCGTTTGACGGCAGCGTCTCGACCTATTTCGACGGCGTCGGCAACGGCTGGGTGCAGGCCGATCTCGGCGGCGTGTATGACATCACCGGCATCGGCTACTGCCCGCGCTCGGGCTATGAGGCACGCTGCACGGACGGCATGTTCATGGTCTCGGAGGACGGCGAAAGCTGGACGACGGTTTATACGATCACCGGCAAGCCAAGCTACGGCATGCACTATGTCCGCCCGGACGGCGGTACTGCGGCCGCACGCTATGTCCGCTATCAGGTTCCGGACGGCAAGCCCAATAACGGCTACAATACCGATGATGTGTACTGCTGCAATATCGCGGAGATCGAGCTGTTCGGCGTGCCGAATACGATCGCTGATCTGACGAGAATCGAGATCACCTCCGCGCAGGTGACCGGCTCTGATCCGTGGAATCAGTCCGCAAACGATGCGAAAAAGGCATTCGACGGCAGCACCGCGACCTATTTCGACGGCGTCGGCGAAGGATGGGTGCAGGCCGATCTCGGCGCACTCTATGACATTCAGGCGATTGGCTTCTGCCCGCGCAAGGGGCTCGAATACCGCTGCACGGACGGCAGCTTCCTGATCTCGAAGGACGGCGTCAACTGGACGACGGTTTATACGATCAACGGACTGCCCGCCTTCAAAATGCAGTATGTGCAGGATTTTGAAGGTGATATGACCGCGCGGTACGTCCGCTATCAGGTGCCCTCCGGCGCGCCGCAGAACAGCTACAATACCGATGATGTGTACTGCTGCAATATCGCGGAAATCGAGCTGTACGGCGAGTGGATCGCCGCCGATACCACCACGACAGCGACCGAGACCACAGCGCCTCCGGTCACAAATATCCTGTGGGGCGATGCGGATGACAACGGCACTGTTGACGTTCTCGACGCGGTGATGATCGCGCGGGTCGCATCCGAGGACACCGGAACCGGCATTTCCGCAAAGGGCAAGCTCAATGCGGATGTCACACACGACAGCGCTCTCAAGAGCGACGACCTCGCAAAGCTGCTGCGATACCTCTCCGGCAAGCTCACAGAGGACGATCTGGCAATTGCATAAGAACAGAGCCCCTGCTTTCAGAAGAAGCGGGGGCTCATCCTGTCGATAAAGAAGCATCTCCGGCGGATTGATAACGGGACTCTGCCCTGTTTCCAATCCGCCGGAGGCACTGATATATTCCGATTTCGCGCCGCCTTTATTTTGCGGCTTTTCTGCGGCGGGCGGCGGTGATGCCGCCGATGAGCACGAGTGCGCCGCCGAGGATGACTGCGGGAATCCACGCGGTTCCGGAGGGCGCACCTGTGCCTGCCTCCTGTCCCCGCACGGTCGTGACCGCCGGGGGCGGCTCGGTATTTTCCACATCCGGCAGCGGTTCATGCTGAATCCCGGCGGCCTCGGCATAGAGCCTTGCCGCCTCGGTATTGGAGTAAATCACGAGGCTGTTGCGGATTAAATCGTAATTTGCGGAATAGCCGAGCGCATGCGGCTGGATCTCCGTCAGCGTATCGGGCAGATAGACCTCCTCCAGATACGGGCAGCCGAGGAAGCAGTCGGCGCCGAGCCGCTGAAGCTGATGCCCGAGCCGGAGATATTTCAGTGTGCCGCAGCCGGAGAATGCGCTGCTGCCGATTTCGGTAATGCTGTCGCCGAGCTCCGCGACCTGAAGCGAGGTGCAGTTTGCAAATGCCGACGCACGAATCTCCTGCACGGAATCCGGCAGGCGAACGGTCGTGACGGCGGCGTTATCGGTAAAGGCGCCGTCGGCGATGACCCGCACACCGTCCGGCACCTCCGCGACGGTTCCGCTTCCGCGGTATTTCACGAGGATATCGCCGAGGGTCAGGTAATCGTCCTTTGCATTGCGATACCACGCGGTATCGGTCAGCGCATCGGGCGCCAGCTCCGTGAGCACGGCGGGCGGCTGAATCTCCGTGAGGGCGGTGCAGCCGGAGAATGCGCCGGACTGAATGCGGGTGACGGAATCCGGGAGCACGATGCTCCGGAGCGTCCCGTTTCCGTCAAAGGCATGCGCGCCGATGACCTTGACCGAGGCGGGCAGCGTCAGGGACGTTTCGCTGCCGCGGTAGGCGTAGAGGATGCCGTCGCCGAGAATCAGCAGCGGCTCCGAAAGATTGTCGGAGAAGGGTGTGCCGTCAAATGCCTGCCAGCCGATCTGTTTGACCGAGTCGGACATCAGCACGGCCGTGAGCCGCTCGCAGCCCTGAAATGCCGCCTCGCCGATCTCCGCGCACTGCGGCGGAATCGACATCCGGTTCAGATACGCACAGCCGGCAAAGGCGCGGGCTTCGATTTTTGTGACGGTTTCGGGCAGATTGACGGTGTCGGCGTAGCAATACAGAAAAGCGCGCTCGCCGATGACCGTGATATCCTTTCCGCCGATCTGCGCCGGAATCTGAACCTCCAGCTCGTCGCTCTCCCAGCGGAATTCGGTCAGGCGCAGGGTGCCGTCCGGCAGAACCTCGTAGGTAATGCGGGTCGTCGGGTCGGTGAAAACCGGCTGATGCGGCTCTGCGGTCGTGTAGGTCACGGTCTCCGTCGTGGTGGTCGTGAGCTCCGTCGTCAGGTCTGTGGCCGTCGTGGTTGTGGTTTCGGATTCTGCCGTGGTTGTCTCCGCCGCGGTCGTGGTGGTGTCGGCAAAGACCCTGACCGGCATCAGGCACACTGCCAGCGCGGTCAGGACGGAAACCGCCGCAGATACGCCGTTTCTTTTGTTCATATTGATTCCTTCCGATTCTTTCTCTGTTCTGGATTATTCTGCGGCATCCGGCGCTTTCGGCTTTTCCGGGTGATTGACAACATGCTGCGGATTGCCGTTGAGCCAGCCGCGCAGATTGTCCTCCGTGATATCGAGCAGACGGCGCCGTGTCTCCAGCGGCGTCCAGCCGATATGCGGCGTAATAACGCAGTTTTTCGCATTTTTGAGCGGGGTGTCCGCGGCCATCGGCTCCGTGTTCAGCACATCGAGATAGGCGCCCGCGAGCATGTCATGATTCAGCGCATCGGCAAGATCCTGCTCGACGACGGTGCCGCCGCGGGAGGTGTTGATGAGGATCGCGGTCTCCTTCATCAGCGCGAGTGTCTTGCGGTTGACGAGCCCCGCCGTCTGATCAGTGAGCGGGCAGTGCAGCGTCAGGACATCCGCCGCCGCGAATACCTCATCCGTGCTCATGAGCGGATAGGGGCAGTCTGCGGGCTGTGTGCGCGTCGCAACGGCAATGCTCATGCCGAATGCGTCCGCGATCCGCGCGACGCTTCTGCCGATATGGCCGTAGCCGATGATGCCGAGCGTCTTGCCGCGCAGCTCACCGGTCGGGTAGGGGAAATAGGAAAAGGTCGGCGCGGACTCCCAGTTTCCGAGCCGGACATCGAGATTATACAGCGAAACACGCTGGAAATGATCGAAAATATACGCAAACACGAGCTGTGTGACCGCATCGGTCGAGTAGCTGCCGGCATTGCAGACCGGGATGCCGCGGGCATCCGCCGCCGCAAGATCGACGTTGTTGAAGCCGGTCGCGAGAATGCCGATGTACTGCACGGACGGGCAGGCCTCCAGCACCTCCTTCGTCAGCAGCACCTTGTTGCAGATGACCACATCCGCATCGCCGATGTTCTGCACGGTCTCCTCCGGCTTGGTCGAGCGGAACACATCGACATGGTCGGCGAGGTTCGCAAAGCGCTTCGCGGAAACCTCCCTCTGATTGTATGCCATCGTGTCCCAGTCAAGGATTGCAATTCTTTTTGCGCGCATGGGTCATGCCTCCGTTTCTGCGGAATCCGCTGCTTCTGCGGCGGTTGCCGGTTCTTCCGCGGATTCAGTCCCGGTCTTGTCATCGGTCAGTTCTTTGAGCTGCTTTTCTCCGGATTCCGCGGCCTTCTGTGCCTCCTCAGCAGCCTTTTTCGCCTTTTCTTCGCGGCTGATGCGCACGGACTGGATGATGTTCAGCACCAGCGAGGCAAGCAGCAGCACCGCCTCCGTGATGCCGATGCCGTAAAAGACTGCCTTGTTGTCCGGTGCGGTGTAGATCAGCAGGGACACGCAGAAGGCGGCCGCCATGACAAGCTGATACCAGCGCTTTGTCCGGATAAACTGCAAAATGAAAAACGCAGTCGCAATGATCACAAAAATAATGTGCTTTTCCAGCCCGATCGGAAAGAGGTTGCTGTTCATAGTGAAAAACGCTCCTTTTTATGAATAATCCTGCGAGACCCGGGATATTAAGTGCCTCCGGCGGATTGGAAATGGGGCTCCGCCCCAAACCCCGCCAAAGGGACATTGTCCCTTTGGAAACCCATTTCAACTTTTACCAGCCCCTCATGGGGCTGGTAAAAGTTGCAGCGGGAGTCCAGAGGGATAGTATCCCTCTGGCAGGGGGTGTGGGGGACGGCGTCCCCCACTGCCCATCGCTGAAGGGCACCTTATATACCGGGTTCGCGTATGATTTTTGAAACGGGGGGTTATTTTTCTGTTTCGGCGTCATAGAACACGCGGTATTTTCTGCGGTTATGCGAATAGGCGCTGATGACGAGGCCGATACACAGATACATCGAGACCATTGCGGTTCCGCCGGCGCTGAAAAACGGCAGCGGAATGCCGATCACGGGCATCACCTTCATCACCATGCCGATATTCATAATATCATGCGTAAAGAGGATCGCGAACACGCCCATGCAGATTGTTCTGCCCATAGTATCCTTTGCGGCGCGGCTGTCGAAGAAGATGCGCAGGCAGATCAGCGCGAGCAGCACAATCACCAGAACGGCGCCGAGGAATCCGAACGCCTCGCCGATAAATGCGAAAATGAAGTCATTGTGCATCTCCGGAACCGAGACATAATCGGAGCCGGAAAGCCCCTTGCCGAACAGACCGCCCCGCTGCATTGCGGAAATGCCGAGATCCTGCTGATATTCCAGCCCGAGCGGGTCGGAGCCGGGGTTGATCAGCACACGGATTCTGCCGCGGTGAATCTCCCCGAACACATGCGTCCAGACAAACCAAATTGCAATCGGCATCAGCGCGGCGGCGCCGAGCAGATACCAGAAGGAAAGCCCCGCCGTAAACAGCATGAACACGGTCATCGAGGCAAAGATGATCGCGGTGCCGTAATCGCCCTGAACCGCGACAATGCCCGCCGGAACCGCCGCATGAAGCAGCAGCAGAAACAGGTGCAGCGGCTGATTGAGCCGGTCGGTCACCTTTGAGATATGCAGCGAAAAGGTAATCAGAAAGACCAGCTTCAGAATCTCAGAGGGCTGGAGCTGAATAAAGCCGAGGTCGATCCAGTTGACGTCATCGGCGCCCTCTCTGCCGTAGCCGAGGCTTGTGAAGGTCAGCGCGACCAGCGCGAGCGCGGCGGGCGCATACAGAAACCAGAATTTCGCGAGCTTGTGGTAATCAATCGAGGCGACCACCAGACAGCCCGCCAGCCCGAGCAGCATCGAAACGAGCTGGACAATCCAGTCGTTTGCATCGACCTCCTCGGTGATATGCAGCGTCCAGAGTGCGCGAAGCAGCATGACGCTGACAAAGGAGCACACGGTAATCATCAGCAGCAGCGGGACATCCAGCCGCCGGAAGATGCTCTGCCGTTCCTCCGAAGAATCATAGCGTTTCAAATTGTTTCTCCTGTCTTTCTTATGCTTTTGCTTTTATTATCTGTATCCTGAGCGGCGAATATGCGCCGGGGTGTTATTTGGAGGCGCCGGTCTGCCAGTATTTGCGGTCGAGTGTGCGGTACTGCACCGCCTCGGCGATATGCGGCGTGTCGATGACCTCTGCGCCCTGCATATCGGCGGCAGTCCGCGCGACCTTGAGCAGCCGGTCATAGGCTCTTGCCGAGAGCCCCAGCTTCTCAAAAACAGCCTTCAGCGTATTTTTCGCGCGGTCTGTCATCGGGCAGAACTGCGCGAGTCTGTCCGGAGTGATGCGGGCATTGCAGGTGATCTCCGTTCCGGCAAAGCGCTCGGTCTGGATGCTGCGCGCTGCCAGCACGCGTTTGCGGATCTCGGCGCTCGGCTCCTCCTTTTTTGCAGAGGAGAGATCGTCGAATGTCACCGGCGCTGCTTCGATATGTAAGTCAAAGCGGTCTAGCAGCGGCCCGGAGATACGGTTGAGATACTGCGCCGCCGTGCGCTGCCCGCAGGTACACGGGCGCGTCGGATGCCCTAAGTATCCGCAGGGGCATGGGTTCATCGCGGCGATCAGCATGATCGAGCAGGGATACCGGATGGTTCCGGCGGCGCGGGAGATCGTGACCTCGCGGTCCTCCAGCGGCTGCCGCAGAATCTCCAGTGTTCTGCGGTCAAATTCCGCGAGCTCATCGAGGAACAGCAGCCCGTTGTGCGCAAGGGAAATCTCCCCCGGATGCGGGATGGTGCCGCCGCCTGCGAGCCCGGCGGAGGATATCGTATGGTGCGGGGAGCGGAACGGCCTTGCCGTCACGAGCGGATGCTCGGAATCGAGCAGCCCCGCGACCGAATGAATCATCGTGGTTTCAATGGATTCCGCAAAAGTCAGCTCCGGCAGAATCCCCGGCATGCGCTTTGCGAGCATGCTCTTGCCGCTGCCGGGCGGGCCGATCAGCAGGGCATTGTGACCGCCTGCCGCGGCGAGCTCCAGCGCATGCTTTGCGGCGCTCTGTCCGTGAACATCGGCAAAATCCGGCACCTGCATCTGCCCGACCTGTTCAAGCCCGATGTGCGCCATCGGCTGAAGGGGCGTGTCGCCCTCAAGCGCCTTCAGCAGATCCTTTGCATTCTGAACGCCGTAGACCGTCATCCCCTCGACGACCGCTGCCTCCCGCGCATTGTCAGCAGGGACGTAAACCGTCGTGATTCCGTTCTTTTTCGCGGTCAGCACCATCGGCAGCACGCCGTTGACCGGACGGATATCGCCGTTCAGCGAAACCTCGCCGATGACAGCGGCATCTGCCGGAACCTGTACTCTGCCGAGTGCCGCGAGAATCGCGGTAAAGATCGCAAGATCGTGCATACTGCCGTTCTTGCGCCGGTCGGCGGGCGCGAGATTGACGATGCAGTTGCTCGTCGGGAACAGAATGCCGCAGGTGTGCAGCGCGGATTTGATCCGCTCGCGGCTCTCCTGAACGGCGGCATCCGCCAGCCCGACGATCTCGAAGCGCGGCAGCCCCTTGCTGACCGAAATTTCCGCCTCAACGGGAAATGCATTGAGCCCGAACAGCCCCATGCTGTTGATTTTCGCAAACAATCCGCTGCCGCCGCCTTTCTTTGTGAATTAGGAATCGCTTTGCGATGATCTATAATGGGCTCGCTGTTTGCGCAGCAAACTCGACACAGCAAAGCGAGGGGAACCCCATTCTCAATCCATCGGAGATACATCTTTATTAACAAGCTGATATGATGTTATTGCTGCTGCGATTTGCCCTGCTCCCGCGCCTTTTTCATGGCGGCGAGGCGGCGCCGGACCTCTGCGGGATCCGGAAGCAGCTCCTCATGCGGCTGGTAATTGGCTCTGCCGGAAAGCCCCTCGTCGGCCACACCGAGGATGTCATCTGCGGAAAGCGGCTGAACCTGCGGGATTTCCGGTGCGGGCGCAGCGATTTCCGGCTGTGGAACCGGCTCCGGGGCGGCAAATGCCTCCAGCCTTTCCGCGGCGGCAGGCGGGAAATTCACCTGCTGCGTTTCGAGGGAGATCGGCCCGAGCTTCGGGGGCGCCTGCCCCGGTACGCGGTTTGCATAGATTTCGCTCAGGGCGATCGGCTCCGACGGCGCAGTGAGCTCCGGCTTGTGATGCGCGGGGGCAGCGGAGCCGCCGCCGACCGTTTCCATATCCTCAGAGGCCTTTTTGGCTCTTGCGCGGACGACCGCCGAGACCTCAAATTCCGCGGGCGTGTCGGCCTCTACGGAAAAGAGCGGGTAGCCCGGCTCCTCCTTCAGCTCATCGTCGTGGTTGCAGAGCATCTGCGCCCAGATATGTACGCCGAGGCTGAGAACCAGCAGCCCGATGCTCAGCGGAGAGAGCGAGGTTTTGACCTGAAGCAGCAGCACCACAAGGCTGACGCCGTAAATTCCGATCGCAATGAGGCTCGGGATGCGCTTCCGCTGAGAGGTCAGCGAGCCGAGCACAAAGGTCGCGATCGCAATGAGGATCTGCATCACGCCCGTGCTCATCGCGGTGAAAAACTTGAAGGGGCCTTTGACGGATTCGTCTATTGTAGACGCTGCGCCGATGAAGAACGCGGAACCGAACCACATTGCGGCCAGCGCGACCGTGAACCAGAAAAACATCCGGAACTGCCGCTTCAGCTCCAGCATTTTGACGCGGTTCGCCTGATACATCGCCTGAAGCTCAGGAGACATTGCCATTGCTCAATCTGCCTCCTTCAGCGCTTTTTTCTTCTCTTCTGCGGATTGCCGCTCTTTTTTGCAGCCGGAGCCGCGGGCTTCTGCTTTTCGGGGGCTGCCTGCTCCTGCGCGGGCTTGGTCAGCGCACTGGCGCGCTGTGCGGCCTCGGCGAGCAGTGCCTTTGCCTTCGCCTCGGCCTCCGCGAGAATGGCCTCTGCCTCTGCCTGTGCATCCCGCTCCGGTGCAGATTTTGCTTCCGGCTCTGCTTCCTGCTTAGCCTCTGCGGATTCCGCCTCCTGTGCGGCTGCTTCCGCTTCCGCGGCCTTCTCCCGCTTCTGCTCCGCGACGACGGCATCGAGCGAGGCGATCGCAGTTCTTGCCTGCCGCGCATCCTTCACCTCATCGAGACGCTTTTGCAGCACCTCGGCGAGCTCCTTGCCCTTGTCCGATTCCTCGGGCTCCTCATTGCCGAAAACGGTCTTCTTCTTTTTTCTGCGGAGCGAATAATCCGTCGTAAAGAGCGTGGACTTCGTGCGCTGCTCGCCCTTGTGCGCCAGCAGCGTCTGCACGACAATATCGGATTTGGAAATATCGAATTTCTCCTGAAATTCCGGATAACCCTCCATCTCGGAGAGCGCCTGCTCATGCCGCATTTCGCGGAGCGAGAAGAAATAGAACACCGCCCCGACAATGCCGACCAGCGCAGAAATGTAATCCGCCTTGATGATGCCGTATACGGTGATGACGGCATACCAAGTTTCCAGAATGATATTGAGCGAGTGGAAATTCGCCCACGCGAGATAGCCGAGCACAATGATAATCATGCCGAACAGAATCTGGAAGATGCCGCCCGCCAGAAAGGCGCCGCCCTCTGCGATTTTGTTGTCGGACTGCACATTTGCATACTGTGTGCTCAGGATGCCGAAGCCCGCGACATACTTCCGGAACACCGCAAGGAAGCAGACCACGATGCACAGCGCAAAGTTCACTATAAAGGTGCGGCGGTGTGTCTGCTCGATGTCATGCATCTGCATCCGGCAGTATTCGTAGTGGGATTCGTTTTTCTCAAAATGAACGATTTGCGGCTTTTCATCCTCAAACGGATTCCGGATCTGATTCTCCATAGCGGTTCTCCTGCCTTTCTGTAAATCACATCGGTTTCAGAATATCATCATCGTCGCTGCCCTCCGAAGGGAGCAGATCCTCAAGATCGTCCATAACACCCGGCTGATAGCGGTTCTGCTTTTCATAGACATGCGCCTGCTCGAAGCGGCTCTTGTAGCGTGCCGGCGCTGCAGGGAGCGGCGTCAGCTTCTCGTCGAGCAGATCGTGCATTTCGCCGCCGTCGTCACCGGCATCTGCCGCTGCACGGACACCCGCCTCGACGGCGCGGTTTTCGGCGTAATGCTCATAGGCCTTTTCCCGCTGCTTCCATTCCTCAAAGCCGATCTCGAACTGCGGGAAGCCCTCCTCCTGCGAGAGCTGATACCAGAGAAAGTCCGTGACGCAGGTGACGCCTGCAATCAGGATCAGCGGCACTCCGACCGGGGCGGTTCCGGTGAATGTGAGGAACAGCATCAGCAGCAGAACGCAGAAGGTAAACCGGACGTCTTTTTTGTAGATCGCCCAGACGGTGCCGAGCACGCAGGCCATCGCGAGCAGGCAGACCAGAATATGCGGGATCGACAGTGCCCAGAGCGCGGCGAAGAATACGAGCAGAATATCGCGCAGCGCAAAAACGCCGAAGACGATCGCGCCCAGCATGCAGAAGTCGAATATTTTGTCATAAGCACGTTTTTTTGTCCGGAGCTTTGCATAGCGCGCCTCACGTTCCGCATCGGTATAGATACTTGCCAACGGTCATGCCTCCCTTGCAGATATTTCTCTTTTTTTCTTGATTTCCCCCAAAAGGCGATACCTTTTATTATTATATCACATATTTCAGAAAAAGTAAATCCCGCAGCACATTTTTTCTGCACCGGGTCGGCCGGGCCGACAGCCGTTTTGGCTTCGCGGGTATGTTTGCAAATTCGCCCAGTCTTATTCAGGACGCAGCACAGGAGTGTGCTGCCCGCTTGGTTCATTCTCCCACTATTCGTATGCGGATATTGCCGGCTGCACGCCCAAGCGTGCCAAAATATTCGGCTGAGAAAAAGCACGCGGCTCCGCTCATTATGGTGCGAAGCGAATTGCCAGCGCGGGCTCCGCGCCGCAGCACAGGAGTGTGCTGCCTGTTTGGTTCATCCTCCCATAATCCGCATACACAAAGCCCAATGGCCAACAGGCGAAACATGAGCATGAAATTATCTTGTCGCAATATCAGACAATTCCGGTACACAACTTGATGACGATGAAGTAGTAAAAAATCTCTAAAAATTATTTTGTTAATATATATTTTTATTCATTCGGGTTTACTACTTCATCATCACCAAAGGGTGTACCGGAATTGCATCATATTGCGGCAACATCAAACAAAGCACTCCCCATTTTGAGGCATGCGGAAGAAACATATACAAAAAATCCAATGTGTATGATATAGATTTGTTTTATTTTCCATTGCATTGCAGCTTATTTTACGCTCTTCAACTTCTTCTTCATCGTCGTCAAGCGGTGCCATAAATCCATACACATTACGTTACAAATCACACGGAAAGCAGGAGCATGACCCTTTTCTCAGCCGGATTTTTTCGGATCTCATGTGATCCTTTCCGAAATCCGCATGATCCGGAAGCTAACATCCCCGCCGAAGCGAGGGGACGGTTTTTACTATTTTACGCATTTGCTGAAAAAACAGCCCCCGCTGCATGACACAGCGGGGGATTCTGTTTTTGACTTGACAATCAGTCAGCAGACGCCTTACTGTTCCTCATCCTCGCGGCGCTTGCGGAGTGCAAATGCTGCTGCTCCGACCAGCACTGTGACAATGACCATACCAAGCGGCGCTTCATCACCGGTACGCGGGCCGGCAGCCGGAGTTCCGGGAACCGGAGCCGTAGTCGGCTGGGTCGTCGTGGTGGTTTCAGTCGTCGTAGTGGTGGTGTCAGCCGGAACCGTCGTCTCGGTCGTGGTGGTCGTGGTCTCTGTGGTAGTGGTTTCCGTGGTAGTGGATGTGGTTTCCGTAGTCGTCTCCGTTGTGGTGGTTGTGGTTTCGGTTCTGGTACGGGAATCCTCATCATCGGTCACAGAGGTCTCGGTCACGGACGTTGTCGTCGTGGTCTCGGTTGTGGTCTCGGTGGTAGTGGTCTGCGTATCGGTGTTGTCCTTGTCACCATACGGGTGGGTAGTGGTCTCAGTCGTCGTAGTCGTCGTCTGAGTTGTGGTAGTAGTAGTGGTGGTCTCAGTCGTCGTGGTCGTCGTCTGAGTTGTGGTGGTGGTAGTGGTAGTCTCAGTCGTCGTGGTCGTCGTCTGAGTTGTGGTGGTAGTGGTTTCGGTGGTAGTAGTAGTAGTGGTGGTCTCAGTAGTAGTGGTAGTGGTTTCGGTGGTAGTTGTTGTAGTGGTGGTCTCGGTGGTAGTAGTAGTGGTCTCAGTAGTGGTTGTGGTAGTGGTGGTCTCGGTGGTAGTAGTAGTAGTCTCAGTAGTAGTGGTAGTGGTTTCGGTTGTAGTTGTAGTAGTGGTGGTCTCAGTGGTGGTGGTAGTGGTTTCGGTGGTAGTTGTGGTAGTGGTGGTCTCAGTGGTGGTGGTAGTGGTCTCGGTGGTAGTTGTTGTAGTGGTGGTCTCAGTAGTAGTGGTAGTGGTTTCGGTGGTAGTTGTGGTAGTGGTGGTCTCGGTGGTAGTAGTAGTGGTCGTGGTCTCGGTGGTAGTGGTAGTGGTCTCAGTTGTCGTCGTGGTCGTCTCGGTTGTCGTAGTCTCGGTGGTCGTCGTGGTCGTCTCAGTTGTCGTGGTCTCGGTGGTGGTCTCAGTAGTGGTAGTGGTGGTAGTAGTTTCAGTTGTAGTAGTAGTGGTCTCAGTCGTCGTGGTGGTCGTCTCGGTTGTCGTAGTCTCGGTGGTCGTCGTGGTCGTCTCAGTTGTCGTGGTCTCGGTGGTAGTTTCAGTAGTAGTGGTAGTGGTTTCGGTTGTAGTGGTTTCAGTGGTAGTCTCAGTCGTTGTGGTGGTGGTTTCGGTTGTAGTAGTAGTGGTATCGGTAGTCGTTGTGGTAGTTTCGGTGGTCGTGGTTGTCGTCTCAGTGGTCGTCGTGGTAGTCTCAGTTG
>JAFUAD010000023.1 GCA_017460835.1 Oscillospiraceae bacterium | reverse complement strand
CGAGAAGCTCCCGGATGCCCCGGAGTGCCGCCGCGCAGTCCGAGCTGCCGCCGCCCAAGCCCGCCTGCGAGGGTATCCGCTTTTCGAGGTGCATTGCAATGCCGCAGGGATGCTCGCCCAGCAGCCTTTGCGCCGCCTTCCACACCAGATTCCGAGCGTCGCATGGAACGCCCGGTGTATCACAGGTCAGCGAAAGCGGCTGCTCCGGCGACGTTCTGCGTATGGTCAGTGTGTCATAGATGCTGACGGTCTGGAATACGCTGCGGAGCGTGTGATAGCCGTCCGCGCGCTTCCCGGTGATGTCGAGCGAGAGATTGATCTTCGCCGGTGCGTGCATGATAATCTGATCTGTCATGTCAGCCCCCCCTTTTTTGTCCATTATACCATAAGATTTCTGAGTTTTCCCGGCTATGGAAAAACTTCCGGAATAATTCATAAAAAAGCTTGATTTTTTTTTTTTTTGTGGTATAATGCGTATAAAACCGGAAAGGAGCTATTTCTTATGGCAGACGAACAAACGCAAAACACAACAGCATGGCAGCCGGCAAACCGTGACAGGGACTTGACAATCGCAAAATGGCTGTCTCTGGCAGCAGGTATTCTGATGCTGCTTCCACTCCTGAACACTGTCTATGCATTTTTTGATATCCTTTTTCCCTCCAATAGCTTAGTTCAGTACCACTTCAGCTTTTTGGGAATTGTATATGAGCTGATGCTCCTCTGGCTGGCAATCTACCAGTTCAAGGTCATTTCCGGGATGAAATCCGGAAAAAAGACCGATTCCGCCATTCTGGTCGTCCTTGCGGGAATGGTTGCGTATCAATTTCTGAACCGGGGCATTCTTTCGATGGTTCTGCACTTTTCTTTTTTCAATCTCAGCGGTTTTCTGACATTGCTGGAATTCGGCGCAGCGATTGCAGTTCTGGTGCTGTTCTGGAAGAACAGAGAGGATAAGCTGCTGCCGATTCTGGTGTTCGGTCTGGCGGTTTACCGCCTGATTGTGGCGCGTCTTATCTCAGCAATTCTTTATGCCGGTGATTACAGAGGCACAAATTCATCCGTAAAAACGAAGCTGTTTTTCCAGTGTCTCAATCCGTTTCACGTTGAGGGCTATTACCTGACGACGATAAAACGCATCCTATCCATCATGTCAAATGTCAGTAGTTTTCTGGCATTCGGACTGTTCTGGGCGGCAATCTTTTTTGTACTCCGGGCAAAGGCGCGTGCCGTTGTGCCTGAATCTGACGGTGAGACAAAGACCGCTCACAAAAACACCGCAAGCGTTCTGCTTACGTTGACTGCACTGTTTGCCTGCGGTGTGTTGGGCGTAAACTGGCTCATGTCGCTTGGCGGCAGCGGCGGAGGCGGAGGCGGACGCGTCGGCGGGCTGTGCCAGTGGGAGGGCTGCAACCGACCTGCTGTCGGCCCGACCTACGAATTCTGCGAGTTCCATAAAAAATCTCTGAACGATTACTGGAAATACTCGAATGCATATCAATAAGCGCAAGGCGGGCATTTGCCCGCCGCGCAGTGCCGGGCTCCATTTTGGCTTCGCGGGTTTCTTTGCATATCCACCCAATATTATTTAGGAGGCAGCACAGGAGTGTGCTGCCTTATCGGTTCACGCTCCCCATAATCCGCATACACAAAGCTCATAGTTAACAGGCGCAGACATATCAAAATGCTTGATAAAAATCCTGCGGCAACATTCTACAAACCAATACAGACATTGGGCGCATGAACCAAAAAAGCAGCACACACCTGTGCTGCGTCCTGATTGAGATTTGGAGCACAGGAAACGAAACTCGCGAAGCCAAAACGGCACCGCGCACTGCGCGGTGCTTTCTTTCACTCACAATTTGTTGCTGCCCGTCCGGCTGAGAATCAGTTGTGCGGCGAGCCCCGTCACAAGCCCGGCGACCGATCCCGCAACAAGCAGAATCGGCAGATACGCCGCAACCGCCCATGAGCGCATCACCGCCGCCGCCGCGAGCACCTGCCCGATATTGTGCAGCATTGCGCCGATGACGCTGCACAGCCAGATCTGCTTCTGCGGCAGAATCCCCCGCAGCGCAAGCATCCCCAGCAGGCAGAGAAATGCGCCGGATGCACTGTAAATCAGCGCGGAAAAATTGCCGCTGAACATCGCGCCGAGCAGCACCCGCGCAAATACCATCATTGCCGTTTCGCCCGGCGTGAACCGGAATACGGCATACACCGTCACGATATTTGCAAGCCCCAGCTTGATGCCCGGAACCGGGATGATCGACGGGAACCGCAGCTCGACAATAAACAGAATCAGCGCCGCCGCCGTCAGCAGCCCGAGCCGCGTGATCTGCCGGACGTTCATGACGCGCCCCCTTCCGCAAAGCGCACGATCAGCTTGTTCGGCAGGCAGACGATCGGCAGATGATCCGATTGCAGCGTGCCCATTTTCACGCAGGTCTGATCGGGGCAGCCCGCCTCTGAGACGGAGACCCTCCCGCCGCGGATCGACACGATGTTATAGGAGCTGCCGTCCGGCGATTCGATCCGGATATCCTGATCCTTCGCCGAATTCAGGTCGATTGTTTGCAGCACGGTCCCGTTCTGCACAATTTCGATCATGGTGCGGTCGGATTTCCGCAGAATCCAGACGGACAAAATCACCGAAACAACAAAAACCGCGCCCGTGATAATCAGAATCAGCTTATGTTTCTTCACGCTTCAGCACCTCACAGGGCAGTTCGCTTTGATTCGTAAAATGCGGCGCAATGCCCTCCGTGACCAGCAGCCTGCCGGTATCGGTCACGAGAATCATCTCAAAATCACCGCTGCGGCGCCAGTGCTCCGCCGCCAGCGCAGTACCCTCGACATAGAGCGCGGTCGAGAGCGCATCACAGCGCAGCCCGCTCTCGCCGATGACCGTCACGGAGATCAGCCCGTTATCCGCCGGATATCCGTCCGCAGGGTCGAGAATGTGCCAGTAGCGGTTCCCCGCGTCATCGGTAAAATAGCGCTCGTAATTGCCGGAGGTAATCACCGCCTTGTTTTCGATCTCGACCACGCCGAGATTGATCTCCGGCTGCATCGGGTTCGTGATGCCGACGCGCCAGAGGGAGCCGTCGGGCTTTTTGCCGATCGCCTGCACATTTCCGCCGAGACTGATGATCGCGGAGGAGACGCCGTGCGCCCGCATGATGCCGGTCACGCAGTCGCCGGTATAGCCCTTTGCCAGTGCGCCGAGGTCGAGCTGCATGCCCGCGGGAACGGAAATCTCCGTGCCGTTCCGCACGATTTTGCTGTCATCGGCAAGGGACAGCAGCCCGGCGATCTGCGCCCCGGAGGGAACCTGATAGCTGCCGGTCGTGAAGCCCCACGCCTGAAGCACCGGGTACAGCGAAATGCACAGCGCGCCGCCGCTCTCGTCGGAGACCTGCGCCGCCGTATCGAGAATCTGTGCGGTGTCCGCCGAGACGGTCACCGGGCAGCCCTCAGCGTGGTTGAGCGCCCAGAGGTCGCTCTGCGAATCCGTGACGGAGAGGGTGTGTTCGAGTGCGGCGATCCGCGCCTCTGCCTCGGAGATCGCCTCCGCGCCGCCCGCGCCGTAAGCCTTCAGGCTCATGTAGGTATCCATTGCGAAGATATCCGCCGAATGCAGCGTGTCATCCTGCGCGGAGGATTCGCCGCAGCCCGCTGTCATCAGCAGAAGCAGCGCCGCCGCTGCCGCCGCAAGCCTGTGTTTCATTGTGTTCACCTGTTTTCTTTGATTAGCATATAGTAACCATATTATAACATATTACGCCGGAAAACGCAATGGGCGCGGGAGAAAAAGTCCGAGGGGGAATTGCCGGGGAGCAAAACCGGAGCCGGGCACTGCCCGGTTATACCATGCCGCCGCATAAAAGTCAAGATGCGTCCGCGGCAGAGGTGTGGCATATCGGGGATTTTATGATATTAAGAATAAAGTATCCGCTGCGCGGATGCTATTTTGGAATGGGGACCTCTATCGCCCATGTTTCGCAAAGCGAAACTGCGCAGTTTGCCTTCGGCAAACATGGGGTCCCCAAGCCCGCCGAGCTCTCTGCACGCTAGGGGAGTTTCGCCCACTGCGGTGGGCGACCAGAGGCTCTGCCTCTGGTCGCCGCGAGCTTTTTGAAAAAAGCTCGACCAAAAACTTTAGAGACAACTCCGATTATGACTGAGTAAAAATCCCCGAAAAAGCCACTCCCCCGCGGCAGAATTTCACAATCAAATGCTGCTGTGAGATATCTGTACGAAAGGATTGACTTTCGCGGGAAATTGTGCTATAATAAAACACTTGCGGCGATTTGCCGGCACAGAGAGGACGAAAAATGAACGAAATTCCAATCCTGATACTCAACAGCCTGCTGCTCGGCATCGGGCTTGCGATGGACGCCTTCACGGTCTCCCTCGCAAACGGGCTGAACGAACCGGATATGAAGCCGGCGCGCTCTGCGAAGATCGCGGGCGTATTCGCGGGCTTTCAGGCGGCAATGCCGATGCTGGGCTGGTTCTGCGTTCACACGATTGTGACGTATTTTCATGCTTTTATGCGATGTATTCCGTGGATCGCGCTGCTGCTGCTCAGCTATATCGGCGGCAAAATGCTCATTGAGGGGCTGCGCGCAAAGCCCCATGCAGAGGCCGAAGCATGCGAAAAAAAGGCAGCCGGGGCATCCACGCTGCTGCTTCAGGGCGTCGCGACCTCGATCGACGCGCTTTCCATCGGCTTCACCATAGCAGACCTGTCGCTGCCGCGGGCGCTGCTTTCTGCGGCGATCATCGCGGCCGTGACCTTTGTCATCTGCATCGGCGGGCTGCTGATCGGCAGGCGCGCGGGGATGAAGCTCGCGAACAAGGCAACGGTGCTCGGCGGGCTGCTGCTCATCGGCATCGGCATCGAAATCTTTGTCAGTCACCTGATCTGACAAATGAAACGGAGCAATCCATGCATGTGAATTCTTGGCGCTGGGGGCGGTGAAATCATGACAGAAAATACAGAATACCGGCGTATTATCGCGGAAAAGCTGCAAAAGCCCGTTCCGCTGGAGGTTTATGCCAGCGCGGGCTCGACGAATGATCTTCTGCGCGCGGCTGCCGAGCAGGGCGCGCCGGAGGGAACGGTCATCGCGGCGCAGCAGCAGACCGCCGGACGCGGCAGGCAGGGGCGGAGCTTCTTCTCGCCGCCGGGCACGGGGCTTTACCTGAGCATGCTGCTGAAGCCAAAGGGCACGCCGGAGCAGATTCTTTCGGTGACGCCGATGGCGGCGGTCGCGGCGGCACAGGCGATCGCGCGCTGCACCGGAAAAGAGGCGGAGATCAAGTGGGTCAATGACCTGCTGCTCGGCGGGAAGAAAATCTGCGGGATTCTCGCGGAATCGCAGTATGCAGCGGGAAAACCGGAGCCGGACTATGTCATTCTCGGCATCGGCATCAATCTGCTGGAGCCGCCCGGCGGATTTCCGGAGGCGCTGCGGGAGATTGCCGGGTCGGTGTATCCGACGGATGCGGACCCGAAAGCAGCCTTCTGCGATCTCTGTGCTGCGCTGATTGACGCGCTGACGGCGCAGTATGAGATGCTGCCGCAGCGGGGGTATCTTGCGGAATACCGGGCGCGGCTCTGCGTGCTGAACCGCCGGATTACGGTCTGCGAGAACGGCATCGAGCGCCCGGCTGTTGCGCTTGCCGCAGACGACGATCTGCGGCTGCTGGTGCGCTATGCGGACGGCACGGAGCAGTGGCGCGCCACCGGCGAAATCCGCATCCGTCTCATGTGAGAGAGGTATCTCCGATGGATTTGTAATGGGGCAGAGCCCATTCAAAATCATCGCGAAGCGATGCCTTTCTCAACAAGCTGAGCCTCCTGCATCAAACAGGAGGCTCTTTTCTGTGCTGTTATTACATCTGCGCATTGAACAGGCTCTTCAGGCTGTAAATGACATCGTCATTGTCCGCATTGATGCTCGCCGCCTCGTTGATCGCGGAAAGCTCCTGCAATGCGGCAAGATTCGCATTGTAACCGATCGTATAGCAGGGAATTTCGAGCGCCTGCACAATCGGCTTGATATCGCTGAGCGAATTGCCGGCGTTGGTCTCGCCGTCGCTCAGGACAAAGAGCATCGGCTTGACGGTCTGCCCGGTCTCCTCCTGAATCTGCTTCTGCGCCTTGAGCAGCATATCCATGCCGACCAGCACCGCGTCATAGGTGCAGGTATTGCCGATTGCCGAGAGATCCTCGACCGCGCCGGTGAAGTAGCTGCGCTGGTTGACGTCGAATTTCGCGATCGGCAGATTCACCGTAACATCCGAGCTGTAGCTGATGAGTCCGACATAGTTGGTCGCGTTGATGTACTGCGATGCGTTGATGAGCGAGGATTGCAGGTTCTGGAGCGGTGCGCCGCCCATGCTGCCGGAAACATCCGCGACAAAGACCGCCATGACCGGGCTGCCCGCGTCCTTCTCGGTCTTCCAGAGCTTCTGTGCGCTTTCGAGCTGATTGCCGTTCAGCCCCCATTCCGCGCTCTTGTACTCCTCCAGATAGTTGAAGCCGTATTTCTTCGCAAGGGTCTGGTTCTCCGCAGTCAGGCAGTATTCCGAAAACGCCTTTGCCAGCGCACTTTCCCGCTCGCTGACATTGCCGAGCGTATAGACCGGGCTGTCATGCCGCACGCCGAACGGGATGAACTCATAATCCCGCAGCTCGGTCGCATTGTAATAGCCCTGATACTCCATGATGAACGCATCGAGCACGCCGTTCTTCGCCGCCTCGCGCATTTGCAGCGTCGTATATGCGACAAACGGCACATTCTGCTGGAATTTCTGGAACTGTGCGGTCGCGGTGCTGCTGAGGATATCCGAGGAATCGAACTCCTCCAGCGCGCTGACGAGGAAGTTCAGGCCGGTCGAGGAGGCGTAGGGGTTCGTGTAGCCCATCGAGATTTCGCTCTCGACGGTCGCCTTCACGATCACGCTGATATCGACCTTGCCGTATTTGTCCTCGAGCTTCTTGTAGGTTTCGCGGTTGACGAGAATGCCCGCGGTGTTGCCGGCGATGCGCTTCTCGACCAGCTCGATCTTCACATTCTCTGAGGCGACCATTTCGCCCCAGAGCTCATTCGAGGGCGTATAGACCTGCGGAACATGCTTGCCGGAGACGATGTAGTCGATCGCGGCGCCGGAGGCGATCGGGCGGACGGAAACCGTCGCCCACTGCCCGTCGATCATGTAGTGTGAATTGTTGAAGTTTTCGGCGACCTCATTGAGCCAGCCGTCGGTTCCGGAGGAGGATTTCTCCGTTGAGGAGAAAATCTCGACATTGATATCGCCCCTACCCGTCACGCTCAGCGGATACTTTGAGATATCCGGCAGCTCCTCCGCGAGGTTGTTGCCCATGATCTCGATGGTCGCCTTGCGCGGCTGAACACTGTGTACGTTGATTTTCTTCAGCCTTTTGTCGAGCTGCTTCTGTGCAGTTTCATAGGTCAGCTCCTTGGAATCGCTGACATGCTTGCTGATGGCGATGCCGGTGCCGATGCCGCCGACCAGCAACACGGCGATGACTGCGAGGAAGCCTGCGTTTTTCTTGTTGTTCTTGCTCATTGTTCTGCTCCTTTCCGCGGTATGAACCGCCGGTCTATTCCTGGTCTGCTGCATCCTCTCCGTAGAGAATCGCATCAAACTCCTCATCGGAGATCATCTCAAAGACCTGCTCTGTGCCCGCCGCATCCTTCCGGATGAGCGCAGTGCCGCGGGAGGTCAGGGTTCCGCGGTCGGTGCCGTCCGCCGTCAGGGCGAAGGAATTGTCCGGCTGCCGGCGCAGCACGAGGGTCTCCTCTGCATCGGGCGATCCGCGGTAGATGCTGACCGTCGCGCCCATGATATCCATTGCGAGCGCCGGATCCTGCTGACAGCCCCAGACGCCCTGAATATTCTGCATGATCTGATAAAGCTCTGCGATCTCCGCCGGAACCTCCGGGAATTCTCCCGCAGATTCATAGCAAACCGTCGCGGTACCGTCACACGAGACCAGCAGCTCCGGCTGATCCGGCGGGATATAGTAGACCTCTCCGGCAAAGACCCAGTTGGTCTCGCTGCGGAAGACCGTCACGGCGTTTTTGCTGAGATAGTCCTTCGCCTTTTCCGTCTCCTCAGCGCTCAGGGCATCGCCCCAGCTCCCCGGCTTCTCCGGGTCAAGCTCATTCCGCCGCATCGCATCCGCGAAGGTGCTCCAGTACATCGTGTCGTCATAGCCCTGCATCGGGTAGACAAAGTGCGCCGCACCGTCCTCTTGCAGCTCAAGCTGTACGACATACGAATAGGGAATATCCGGCTGATCGAGCAGCCCGTCAAAGACATAGCCCGTGCTTTCGTCAATTTCCTTCAATGTCCACTTTCCGGCAAAGCCGCCCGCCGGGGCCGGTATGACCTCCGGGGCGCTGCTTCCGCCTGCTCCGCCGCTGCACGCTGTCATCAGCAGCATGCACGCCGGAATCAGAACCGATTTTCTGTTCATCGGCTTGGCTCCTTCCGTGGATATTTACATCTGCATTTGCTGCGGGGGGTGATTCTGCTGCTCATGCTCCTGCGGCAGCGGAAAATCGTCTGCATTCTTCCGCACGCTTCTGAGCGCGTTCGTCAGCTCATCGAGGCAGGGTGTTGCGGCAGAGGCGTCGTCGCCGATCTGCGAAACCTCAAGAATCAGATTCTCGAAATCGGAGAGCACATGTGCATTCTGCCCGAGCACCTCCTGCAAATAGCTGATATGCATGCTCAGCTTATGGGGCTCGCCCTGATCGTAGATCATCACGCGGTTCAGGATACGCTTGCAGTTTGCGAGCACATAGGCATCCACATCATCCGCGACACTCAGAAAGGGACTGTCCTTCGAGTCATCGAGCACAGAGCGCAGGGCAGCCTGCTTGCGCTTTAAGGATTCGAGCTGCCGGATCGCGGTGGTGATATGGGGCGTAAAGGGGGTATCCTCCTCCGCCCATGCACGAAACGCCCTGAGATAATCGTCGGCGGTTTTCAGCTTTTTCGCATCACTGACGGAAGCGGCGCTTCTGCCGCGCAGAATCAGCCAGTCGATGCCGAGCGAGAGTGCCACGACGCCGAGCATGACCAGATAGCTGACTGCGGTCAGCTCCCTCTGTGCCAGCACATTATAGAGTGCGATCGCGAGGGCGATCTCGCCTGCTGCGAGTGCGAGCAAAATGATTTTTTTCTGTTTGTTCACGGCGCACGCTCCTTCCTTGTTTGATGATATGATTATCATACCATAATTTGCATGGGCTGTCAACCTTGAAATTCGGTCAAAAAAGCCGGATTCCGGTCAAAAATAAAAAAGAGGACGAATCTGCTCCGTCCTCTTTTTCCAATCTGAGCCGGACTCAGATCATGCATTTTTTTGCAGGATGGGTTACTCAGCGGCATCCTCTGCCGGAGCCTCTGCTGCCGGTGCGTCATCGGAATAGACGACCTCATCGGCCTCCTGCGCCTCCTCAGCGGCTGCGTCATCGCTGACCGCACGCATCGAAAGGCTGATGCGCTGCTTCTCGCTGTCGATCGCGGTGATCTTGACCGTGACGGTATCGCCGACATTGACGACATCCTTGACATTGGTCACGCGCTCATTGGAGAGCTGGGAAATATGAATCAGACCGTCGATGCCGTCCGCAATGCGTGCAAATGCGCCGAATGCGGTGACGGAAGCGATCGAAGCCTCGACGATATCGCCGACCGAATACTGGCTGGTGAACTTCGTCCACGGATTATCCTCCGGTCTTCTGTGCCCCAGAGAAATTCTGCCGGTCTCGGGGTCGAGCGCCTTGATGTAGACCTCAAGGGTATCGCCGACTGCGACCACATCGCTCGGCTGGTGGATACGGCTCCAGCTCAGCTCAGAGACATGAACCATGCCGTCGATTCCGCCGAGATCGACGAATGCGCCGTAGCTGGTCAGGGACTTCACCTCACCGGTGTAGACATCGCCGACCTTTGCATTCTCCCAGAACTTTGCCTTTGCGGCATCGCGCTCGGTCTTCTGTACCTGACGGATCGAGCCGACCGCTCTGCGGCGCTGCTCGTTGACGTCGATGATGACGAAGCGAACCGGTGTTTTCAGCAGAACATTGAGATCAGCGCCTCTGCCAAGGCCCGACTGAGAAGCCGGAATGAAGACATGCACGCCGTTGCAGTCTGCGACGAGACCGCCCTTCACAACGCTGATGACGGTACCCTCAAGCACCTCATTGGCTTCGCGCGCCTTGAGGATATTCTCGAAGCCGACCATCTCATCGACTCTGCGCTTCGAGAGCTGAACAGTACCTTCTGCGTCATTCACCTGGATGACGACGAGCTCGAGCTCGTCACCGACCTTTACGAGGTCAGAGGGCTTCTTCGAGGTATCACTGGTCAGTTCGGAGAGGGTAATATAACCGGTCTGCTTGGCACCAACATCGACCATGACTTCGTTGTTCCCGCTGATGGAAGCGACGATGCCGGTCACCCGGTCACCCTTTCTGATTTTTTTCGTGAAGGTCTTATCAAGCTCCTCCTCGAATGCTGCTGCGAATTCCTCGCTTTCAGGGGTAATGGTATCGGTGTCAAAAATTCCAGACATATTGGTTTGAACCTCCTTAATGATGTGAGAGGGTGTACTTGCCCCTGCCGTTATGCCGATTTTCAGGACATGATCCGGGCCCTTTTCCGCGATGACCGCTTCAGCGGCCGCACGGATTTCGCCTGCGCATTCTGCGAGCTCCTGCGCATTTTCTATGAGCCATGCAGGGCAGTTTCTGCTGCAAACGTCATAGAGCTTGACGGTGTTGGAGCTGTGTCTGCCGCCCGCGACGATCATCAGATCGGAGTCATGTGAGAGCTGATCCGCGTCCGACTGCCGTGCAGCGGTGGCATTGCAGATGGTATCATAGACCTGTAAATCCGGATGTCCGGCAGGAAGGAGCCCTATACACTCCCCCCATAATAGTTTATTATACGTTGTTTGCGCGACAATTGCAACCCTTTTCGGCAAACTTCTATCAATTAAGCATCTGAGCTCCTTCTCATCCCGAAAAACTGTACAATTTTCATCACAATGGCCGACGATCCCCTGCACCTCCGGGTGCTGCGGGTCGCCTGCGATCCACACATGTACGCCCTGCGCGGACTGCTCCGCCGCGATCTTATGGATCCGCGCGACGAAGGGGCAGGTCGCGTCGATGACGGGATTCCCGGTCGCCTCCGCCTGCGCATAGACTGCCTTCGGGACGCCGTGTGCGCGGATGATGAGGGTCTCTCCCGGTTCGAGCTCGGCGGGGTCATGGATGATGCCGGCGCCCTTTGCGGCGAGGTCGCTGACGACCGCGTCGTTATGTACGATCGGGCCGAGCGTTGCGACGCGCTTTCCCTCGCGCAGCGCCTGATAGACGAGCTTGACGGCGCGGTCTACGCCGAAGCAGAAGCCCGCGGATTTCGCGGTTGTGATCTCCGCTTTCATGATGTACTCTCCTTGTAATCAGTGAACATAATCCGGCAGATCGGCCTCAACGGGCTGAATCCGCTTCACGGAGGCGGGCTGCTCGGAGACGAGCTGATAGAGCGTCAGGTTATCCCCGGCGGCATCGAGCGGCTTGAGCGTCGTGCTCCCCGCGACGACGCAGACATAGGTCTCGCCGGCGCCGTCCTTCGCCCATGTTGCAAGGCACTGCCCCGCCGCATTGGTAAAGCCGGTCTTCCCGCCGATGACATGCAGCGGATTGGCCATCTGCTCAAGCTCATTCCCGACCATCCGGGAGAGCGTCGTGCTGACGAGCTCGATCCCGTTCGGGTGCTGATCGGTGGCCTCGGTCGTGTATTTCAGCGTGGACATCGCCTGCTCGCAGACCGGATTCCGGATCGCGTAGAGCAGAATGCGGGCGATATCCTGCGCGGTGCTGTAATGGTTTTCGTCCTGAAGCCCGGTGCAGTTGACGAAATGGGTCTGTGTCAGTCCCATTGCCTCTGCGCGCCTGTTCATTTCGGCGACGAACGCCTCCTCCGAGCCGGCGGCATAAACCGCGAGCATCACGGCGGCATCTGCGCCCGAGGGCAGCATCATCGCATAGATCAGATCCCTGATCAAGCAGCGCTCCCCGGCCTCAAATCCCGTGACATAGGCCATGCGCGCACGCTGCGCCGCGAGCACATCCGCGCTCATTTCCACATGCTCGCTGAGCTGCTCCTCCGGAACCAGCTCCAGAAAGGTGACAAGCGTCATGATCTTCGTCATGGACGCCGGATAGATTTTGGCATCGGCAGCCCGCTCATAGAGCAGGGTGTTCCCGGCAGCGCCCGCCTTCAGCAGCAGGGCGTTTCTGGCAATCAGCAGCGATTCATCGAATTCAGCAGGGAGAGCCGCCTCCTCCGGCAGAGTTGCTGCGGAGGGGTACGGCTCAGTTGTGGTTGTGGTTTCAGTTGTCGTGGAGGAGGTCATCTCTCCGGAGGTGCCCGTCTGCACGGTGCTCTGCGAGGTCTGCGCAGCGCCCGCGGTCTGATGCGGCTGCTTGCTGATATGCGGCAGAATCACCATTGCGATCAGGAACATCACAGTTCCGATCAGGACGGCGAGCAGCGGCCCGTAGAAGATGTCAAGAAGTCCTCCTTTTTTTTCTGATTTTCCTTTCTTTCCCTGCTTGCGTTCGGTTGCCTGGTTTGCCATGAACAATTTGCCTCTTTTCCTGTGTATTGTATCCCCGAACGGGAGTCAGCGCCGCAGGGCACCGGCTCCCGTTCTGCCGGGTTACGTTCCTTCTCCGGGCTCCCGTGCTTCGGGAGCCTCACCGGCTGCATTTTCTGCGGCCTGCTGTTTGGTTCCGCAGTAAATGCAGAATTTCTTTTTGCCGCTGAGCGGTTTTCCGCAGGCGATGCAGACATCCCGGTTCTCTGCGGGCTCTGCATCAGCAGGAGCCGGTGCATCCGCAGGAGCGGGAGCCTCCGCTGTATGTACTTCTGCCGCAGGTGCCGCCGGAAGCTCCGGTGCGGGCAGATCGACAGAGGGCATCTCCGCTTTTGCAGCCGGTGCAGCGGTATCATTTGCAAGCGCCTTTTCCTCAGCGCGGAACCGCAGATATCTGCCGGCCGCGAGCATCAGCAGCCCCGCCGCAAAGAGCATCGCGGTATCGACCCACACGACCGGGCGCACTGCACTGAGCAGCGGCTTCAGGCCGGTGTAGCTGCCCTTGATGAACAGCCTGCTGAATGCAAGAATCGCAAGACAGAGCAGGCAGAAGGCCGTCGGAATCAGAATCGTCAGCCCCATTGCACGGAGCGCCGTGAGCTTATTTTTTCCGCAGTTCTGCTTTATTTTCATCCATCTCCAGAGCAGCAGCCCGAAAAGCGCCAGCTCAAAGATCAGGCCGGGAATGCTGACAAAGAACCGTCCGATCGCCCTGCCGATTTTGGAGCCGTAGATCGGGAGCCCGAAGAAGCTCGCCTCGATCTCCCCGTCCTTCCCGAAGGTTTTGCGGATCTCTTTTAAGTCGCTGTCCTCGATGATCAGGTGGCATTTCTGGTGCAGCGCCTCGCGGTTTGCCTCCAGCGGGTCAATGATCTCGTCGGCGGTAATTTTCATCGGCTCGTCGGAATCACCGCGCAGCATGGCAAAATGCTGCCCGATCTTGTCCGAGAGAATCTGCGGAATGCCGATCGCGTCGATCGCCTCGGCGATATCGTCCTCGCGGATATTCGGGTCATTGGTACGGCCGCTGTAAATCGCCTTCTTCACAGTCCCGTTGAAGGGAATCTGCGCGTCGGAGATTCTCGACTGCGCCATGCCGTCGCGGACGGAGTTGTCCTTCAGGAAATCGTGCATCATCACCGTGCGCGCGGTCATCGTGAGCAGCAGCAGCGTGCCGAGGACGCACAGAATCGTATGCAGAATCCCGTAGCCGGACGAGCGCGGCCGGCGCTTTCCGCAGCGGGTGCAAATCCCATTGGAATCGTATGCTGCACCGCAGGTGCAGGTCATATCTGTCTGCTTTGCCATTATGATGGTATCCTTCCTTTTTCTCTGCGCGGATATTCCGCGCCGATTCTATTATAACACATCAAAAAGCGCGGTGTCAACACATTTCCGTGCAGAATATCGCGGAAGGTTTCCGGTTTATTTTGTATAATCACATCATCATAAGCTGTACCAGATGACGCCCGCATGTGCGGTGCAGAGGGCGGCGAGCTTCCCCCACGAAAAGGGCTCCTGCTCCGAGCGCAGCAGCCCGAAAACCGAGATGCCGTAAGCGGTGATGAGCTGCGCGACGACGATGACGAGCTCTGCGCGGGCGGTGCCGAGGCGGGAGATGCTGAACACGACCGTGCCGGTAATCAGCGCGCCGAACAGCCCGCCGAGCAGCAGATACCGCGGCTGAACCCCGGAAAGTGCGGAAAACCCGCCCTCGCCCTGCCCCGCAAACAGCCGGATGCAGAGACAGACCGCGCCCGCGGTCAGCGAGACAAAGGCACCGGTCGTCCAGAGCCCCGCGGATTTCGAGACGCCCGTGTTGCAGACGCCCTGTACGCTCATGAGCAGCCCCGAAAGCGCCGCCGCAAGAATGCCGAGAATCATCATAATGCTTCCTCCGAATCAGTCGTTTTTGCGGATATTCTGCCCGCCGTGATTTGGATTATGCAGCCTGCCGCGTGCGCCGAAAAAATTTTTTTCAAAAACAGTGTAACCTTTTCCGAAAAAAGTTGTTCTTATATATGAAGGGCACAGAACGGGCTGTGCCGGACGCCCATAAAGGAGGGAACAATCATGAAAACGAAAAAAATTCTCGCAATCTTCAGCGCGGCGATGCTCGCTTGCTGCGCACTCGGAGGAACCGCCTTTGCTGAAGAAGCGGAGCCGGTTGATTATTCGCAGTATCAGCTCGGCGATATCACGATGGACGGGAAGGTCGATGCGGAGGATGCGCAGCTTGCGCTGAATTGTAATGTGCGAGCTCTTGCCGAGCTTCCGCAGCTTATTCCCTATGAGCAGCAGCTTCTTGCATGCTTCAAGGGGTATGTTGTGATTCAGCACCGAGAGTATATGAACACGGATAAGACGGTGGACATGACCACCGTGCTGGGGATTGAGGATGCGCAGCCGATTTTGCAATATTATGTTCAGTCTCTGGCGGAAAAAACAGATCTGACATGTGCGGAGTGGATTCAGTCAAATGAGAATTTACAGGAGGTCTATGCCGAGATGTATAACAGATATCGGCATGAACCGAGTGAACAACTCAGCCCGTATTATCATAAGTATACTCCTGAATATTCATATTACTATTGCACATATGCAGTGAAGGTGAGGGATTGATTATGAAAACAACGAAACTGCTTGCAATTCTCAGCGCGGCAATGCTCGGCTGCTGCGCAATGGGAGGCGCCGCCTTTGCTGAGGAAGCAGAGCCGCTCGACCTGACACAGTAGAAGAAAAGTATCTGGTTACAATCGAAGATGCACAACTGATTCTCGAATATTATGTGGTAAAGACTCTGAGCGGCGTGACGGCGGCAGAAACAGTCAGCGATTATATTCAGGAAAGAATTGATAAAGGAACACTGAATCCGAGCATGATCGTCAACGACTGGAGATCGGAAGAATAAAGGCCGACAGTGCGGCTGTGTTCCTGCTGCGCTGAGCCTGTATGCCCCATGTGTTTCTGATGATACGGTTTGTTCTGTTCCCCGCGCTGCAAAAGCCGCAGCGCGGGATTTTTTTTCCGGTTTTCTTCCGCTCCCATTGAATTTTCCCGCGCGATGTGTTATAATAGATGCAGAATCACCCGAAAGGAGCCCTTGCCTTATGCCGGATGCCGCTTTTGCAGCCGCAGTGTGCCTGCGCCTCGGAAATCTCCGCTATTTTCTCACGGGCATCACGCTGCTTTTGCTGGTCACGCTGACGCTCCGCGCATTCGGCAGGCTGCTTGACCCCTTCGCGCAATGGCGCGTATTCCGCGGGAAAATCGCGGAAACGGACGGCAGCGGCACGCTCACCGTCACCTTCACCGACCGCAACCGCCTTCAGCATACCGCAGCATTCCGCTCCGGCGAGCCCGGGGCCGCAGCACTCAAGCCCGGCGACTCCGTCCGCTTTGCGATCCGCACCGCAGTGTTCGTCTCCGGGGAATATCCCGGCTCGCTCGCCGATGCAGAGCCCGCCGGCCGCGATATTCTGCTGCGCAGTGAGCAGAAGCGCCTGCTGCGTTCAGAGCTGCTGCGCACTGCCGCCGTGCAGGCCGTTATCTGCGGGATTATGCTGGCAGTGTTTCTTGTCACGAAGCGGATCTGCTTTCCGCCGCGCTGAGTTGTAAATCTCCGTGAGGATGCATAATATGAAAAAGAAACAAGTGAAAAAAGGGAGAAACCATATGATCGCAACAGTCACGATGAATCCGGCGGTGGACTACACCGTTTCGCTGGAGGCGCCGCTCATCCGGAATTCCGTCAACCGAACCGATCACGAGCGGATTACCGCGGGCGGAAAGGGCGTCAATGTGTCGCTGATTCTGCACCAGCTCGATATCCCGACGAAGGTCTACGGCTATCTTTCCGGAACGACCGGCTCGATGATCGCCGAGCAGCTCCGCAGAACGCAGATTCCGACGGACTGGATCGAGGTGCCGAACCAGATGAACCGCATCAATCTGAAGGTGCGCGAGAACGGCACTGTCACCGAGCTCAACGGCAAAGGCGTATCCGTCACCGAGCAGGAGACGGGGCTGCTGCTCCAAAAGCTGCGTGTTTACGGCGAAAACGATTATATCGTGCTCGCGGGCAGCATCCCGGCGGGCGCGCCTGCAACGCATTATGCGGATGTGATGACAGCGCTCAGCGAGACCGGCGTGCGCTTTGCGGTCGATGTCGCGGGGGCGCCGCTGCGCGAGGCACTGCAATGCCGGCCGTTTGTCATCAAGCCGAATCTGCCGGAGCTCTGTGCCCTGTTTGAGGAGGATATCGAGACATGGTGGGATGCGCTGCCCTACGGACGAAAGCTCCGGGAGATGGGCGCGCAGAATGTGCTGCTGTCGCTCGGCGGCGACGGTGCGCTGCTGTTTACCTCCGAGGATCGGGTGTGGCATCTCTCCGCGCCGCACGGCGAGGTCAAGAACGCTGTCGGCGCCGGGGATTCGATGCTGGGCGGATTCCTTGCGGCATGTGCGATGGAAAAGCCGCTGACCGAGGCGCTGCGCATGGGCATTGCGGCGGGCTCCGCGACGGCATTCAGCGAGTGGATCGCCGACCGTTCGCGCATGGACAATCTGCTGCGGACGCTTCCGCAGCCCACGGAGCTGGTGTAATTCAGAAAAAATTTTCGCAGAGCTTCATTTGTGCATCATGAAGCTCTGCGATTTTTTGCCTATGCGAAAAACGGCGTCTCAAACCGGTATGTGCCGTAAACGGTAAAGAGCCCCGGCTTCGGCGCATACACACAGTTCCGGAGCTGCAAGCCGTTCCGCAGGACAATATCAACCTTGCAGACGCCCTCGCTCCAGAGCGTCATCGCCCTCTGATAGGTCTCGTCATCGGGCGAGGCGGCGCTGCCCTCCTGAATCGTGATCCCCCCGTCATTCCCGTATTCCGCGGCATAGGCGTCGAGATATGCCTGTTCCGCTTCGCTTTCGGAGAGATTCTCGCCGAGCTTTACAAACTGATCAAAGAATTTCCCGAGCGACGCCTCGTCGGTATAGACCGCGAGCTCCGTGCCGTCGGAATCGCACACGCGCACCGATTCCAGATCTGCTGCGTCGCCGATGCCGTATGACGCACAGACCGCCCAGATCGAGGGGTTGTCGTCGAGATACTGAAAGCCGGTCAGCTCATAGGCGGAAACATGCGCGCCGCGGTCGAGCAGAATGACCGCCTTTTCCTTGCCCGCATCCTCCAGCGGCTTGCAGGCATACAGCGCACAGACAGCCGCCCCCTCTGTCGTCGGGACGGAGATCTCGCCGAGCTGCGTGCCGCAGAGCGCACGGTCAATCTGCGCGTCATCGCCGAGATACAGCCGCAGGGTTTCGGCATCGCAGAGCTCGTAGTAGGCGCCGCCGTACACAAGCTGCGTGAAGGATTCCTCATACGCGGCACGGTCAACGCCCTTTGAGATGCGCCGCCAGAGCAGCAGCCATGCGCTCCCTGCCGCAAGCAGCAGAAGCACGGCAATCAGGAAGCCTTTGTGCTCCTTGAGAAAGGTTTTCATGGTTGATTCTCCTGCTTATTCAATAAAAGTTCCGCGCGACGCAGTACACTGCCCAGAGTGCGAGCATCGCATAGACAAAGCCGTGCCGCCGGGAGATCAGGCGCCGCGGCCTGCCGAGGACGCGCAGCCAGAGCTCGGCGTAATACAGGGCGGCGAACAGCAGCAGCACCGGCAATACGGCATTTTCGCGCATTGCGGTGATGAGATCGAGGCGGCTGACGGCATAGAAGCTGTGGGTCATGCCGCAGCCGGGGCAGCGGTAGCCGGTGAAGCTGCGCAGGACGCATGGGGGGATTTTGGGCTCAAGCCAGCGGGCATAGCAGAGCTTTGCCAGAATCAGCAGGCCATAGGCTGCGAACGGGAGAATACAGAGCAGCACGGCGGCGGCTCTGCGCTTTTTGCTTATGGAATTGTGCTGCACTTCCATCACTCCCTTTGTTGTACCTGCTGCCCGCCCGGCGGGGAGCCCCCGCTGGCGATACAGCAAAGCGCCGTCTGAGCGCGCTGTTCTATATAAATATTCTTCTCGCCTGTCGGCAAATGGGTTTGCTGAGCTATTCATTTTAGTTATGTATTTTCACCGTTTTGTCCGACATAATCTTTGACTGGGCGCCGGGGCGCGAATGCGAGGGGAAGAACCACAGGGAGAGGGAAGTCGTCACTCCGCTTTGCTCCGTTCCGGTCTCCCCTCTCTTGTGGTTCCCTCTCAGGTTTGCGCCCCTGCGCCCGGCAGTGCCGGCTTCTATTTTGGCTTCGGCGCGGAGCCCCCGCTGGCGATTTGGCTTCGCGGGTTTCTTTGTATATTCGCCCAATCTTATTCAGGACGCAGCACAGGAGTGTGCTGGCCGGCAGTGCCGGCCTCCATTTCGCTTCGCACCATAATGAGATAAGCTGATTGTTTTATCTCAGCCGAATATTTTGGCACGCTTGGGCGTGCACGCGGCAGTCCTCATATGTGAGTCGTGGGAGCGT
>JAFUAD010000022.1 GCA_017460835.1 Oscillospiraceae bacterium | reverse complement strand
CCCCCTGCCAGAGGGATACTATCCCTCTGGACTCCCGCTGCAACTTTTACCAGCCCCATTCGGGGCTGGTAAAAGTTGAAATGGGTTTCCAAAGGGACAATGTCCCTTTGGCGGGGTATGGGGCGGAGCCCCATTTCCAATCCGCCGGAGGCACTTCTATTCCCTCGGGGCTGCGGGGAGACAATTTCGGGAAGGGGGAATTTGCAAAAAAAGGGGCGCAGCGCTATTATTCCGATGCACTGCGCGCCAAGACTCATTATAGCAAAAACCGGGCAGAAATACAAGGGGTTTGCAAAATTTTACAGAAAGCTAACATTCGGGGCACATTACGCATCGTGCTCGCTGTGTACCCGCTCCATAATCCGGGATTTGAGGTCTCCGGGAAGGTCGGGCTCCTGCTCGCGGATGAGCTGCTCGGTCTGTCTGCGGGAGGAAGCCGAACCGGTCTGAACCGTACCGGCAGAGGTCTGCCGGGCAGCACTTCTGCGCCGCAAAATCCCGAACACCAGCACGCCTGCTCCGGCGAGCAGCACGGCGCCGCATGCAATCCAGAGCATCCGGTTTGCCGAATCGCTCTGCGCTGTCTCCTGCAAGACGGGCTTCACGGTCACAGGCTGCTCGCGGCGGTTCTGGCCGGGAACACGCCGGCTTTCTGCGCCGATTATCCGGTCATCCGTGCCGGCCGTCGCGCCGTCATAGATGATTTCGCCTTCCGGTGCTGTGCCCTCTGCCGCCGGGACATCCTCCGCGCCGATCTCCCAGTATTCTCCGGTCAGCCCGTCATATTCATTGGGATCATAGTCCGGCACAAAGGGCTCGTCGCTCATCGGCGTAGCCGGGCTCCCCTGCTCAAACCGCACCGCCGAGCCGTAGGCCATTTCCCAGCAGCTCATCATCTTTTCGAGCTCCGGCGAGGGCGATGCGAGCTCTGCCGAAATCACGACGCAGTTTTCGCTCTCGTGAATTGCACAGGCGTAAAGCCCCGGCACATGCGGCATCTGATTGGTCACCTCGTCCATGATCTCCTTGAGCTCCCTCATGGAATACCGCTGCCAGACAAAGCTCGCGCTTTCGTCATCCTCGATCTGCAAGAGGATTTCATCCATGCCGTTTTTGCCCTGTTCACCGGGCACAAGCCCGATTACAAGATGATCGGTCTCACCGGACTCTGTCCAGACGCCGGTGACATAATCCGGCTGCGAATCATCGCCCCAGCTCTCACACAGCGCCGCAGCATCGGCATACGGGGCTTCCTCGGCATATGCGGACAGATTCGGGCAGCAGAGTGCCGCCGTAACCGCCGCCGCTGTCATCATTACAAAACGCTTTTTCATCATGATTCTCCTTCCTCCAGTGCCGCGCGCAGCTTCCGCAGAGCCCGCCGGTAGCAGCGATAAACGGACGGCAGCGAGTGCCCCGTCACGCCGGCAAGCTCCTGAAAGGTCAGCTCCGCATTGAGATGCAGCGAGAGCACCTCGCGCTCCTCCGGCGTCAGCGTCTCCATTGCGCTGTCGAGCGCCGTTCGCAGAAGCGTCTGCCCGATCGCATCGTGCGGATCGGGGAGGGCTTCGGGCAGCTCCTCCGGCCGCTGCTTCCGTGCAGCGTCGATCGCCAGATTGTGCATCATGCGGAAAATCCATGCGCGCGGATTTTTCACGGCTTCATCGGGCGGAGAGAGGTACAGCTTCAGAAACAGCTCCTGCGTCAGATCCTCTGCCTGCTCCCTGCTCTGCGTGATGCGGTATGCGATCACATAGAGCGGCTTTGCGAGCATGTCGTATACCGCCGGGAACGCGGCCTCGTCGCCTTTCCGCATCCCCTCAAGCAGCTCCCGCAGGTCCGCCTGCTTCATGGGTTCTCCCTCCTTTCTTTCAGAACGTTCTGTCTCTATGACGATGCATGCCCCGTATTTTTTTCGCTTTCTCAGAAAAAAACTTTTTTCCGGAGAATCCGCGCAAAAAGAAAAAGAAACTGCCGCAGACGCGACAGTTTCATGCAGATTCTTATTTCTTTTCCTTGAGCAGGTCGCGGATCTCGGTCAGCAGGACCTCTTCCTTCGGCGGCTCAGCCGGCTTCTCCTCTTCCTTCTTCTTGCCGATTGCCATTGCCTTGTTCACGGCCTTGATGATGCAGAACAGAATCAGCGCAATGATCAGGAAGTTGATCACGGCAGAGAGAAACGCGCCGTAATTGAAATCAACGCCCTTGACAGTGAATTTGCCGCCGACAAGCTGCATGACACCGTTTTCGTCCTTTTCAGCGCCGCCGGTAATCAGTGCGATCAGCGGATTGATGAAATTATCGGTCAGAGCACTGACGATCGTACCGAACGCAGCACCGATGATGACACCGACTGCCATGTCCATGACATTGCCCTTGAGTGCAAATTCCTTAAATTCCGCGATAAAGCCCTTGCCCTTTTCTTTTGCTGACATATGTATTACTTCCTTTCTTTTTGCGGTTTTCCGCATTGATTACCTTTATTATACCATACTTGCGGACAAATTGCACCTGTGAATACTGACGAATTTTCAGTAAAATTCGCTTCCGGTTTTCGCAATTCATACAAAATCGCAATCATACAACGGCGCAGCTCCGTCAGATTGCCGCGGCTCCGAACGGACAGAATGCGGATTCGATTTTAGGAAATCTACACAAGAAAAGCGGGCTGTTCCGCGATTTTGCCCCGTGAATATTGTTGAATCTGCACAAAGATGAACGAAATCAGGTGCAAAACAGCAAAAGCTATGTTATAATATCAGAGAGGGCTCTGCCCTGAAATTACAGACAAAACCGACAGAAAGAAACCGGAAAGGAGCAGGCGGCAGCACGCATTTCATCGCCGCCGGATGTGAAATATGGCTGAATACCGTTCAAGCGGCAAAGAGCTGCGCAAATCCCCGAGGGGCGTCATCGCCGGTGTCTTGGCCCTGATTCTCGCGGCGGGAGTGGGCTACAGCGGCTTTCTCGTCTATCATAATATGGTCTCCCTGCGCCCGGACCCTGCCCTTCAGGAGGAATCGGATGTTATCATCCCCGCGACCGAAACCACCGCAGCACCGAATCAGCAGGACTTTATCATGCAGGAGTTCCCGGTTTCCGCTGTCAAGAGCGGCGCGCTGATTCTGGTCAACGACCTGTATTCCACAGAGGACAACGACGAAAATCTGGCCGTCGCCGCAGATTCGCGGAACGACTATTTCTCGGTGCGCGACCGGAATATTCTGCTCCGGACGGATGCAATGGAGGCGCTCAATCAGCTTGCGGCCGGCTTCTATAAGGCGACCGAGCACACTGATCTGATGATCCTCAACGCCTACCGCACCAAGACCGAGCAGAAGAAGCTCTATGAAAACGGGCTGAAAAAGGCCGGCAGCGATGCGCCCTCTGCCTATTCCCTCCCCGGCTGTTCCGATTACCAGACGGGCTATACGCTGGATTTCTGCATCAATAAAAGAGGGAAGTATTCCGACTTCACCGGCGAGGACGATTACGCATGGATTCCGGAGCACTGCGCCGAATATGGCTTTGTGCGGCGGTATCCGCCGGAGAAGGCCGCGGTCGTCGCGCCGATCGACAAGGGCGAGTGGGCATTCCGCTATGTCGGGCTGCCGCATTCGATGTTCATGACGCAGAACACGCTCTGCCTTGAGGAATACCTCGATCTGCTGGAGGGCTACCCCTATGACGGCACGCATCTCTTTGAGAAGGATGCGCTGGGCAGGGAATACGAGGTCTATTATGTCAATGTTGACCCGAACGGGGAAGCAGAGACCGTCGAGCTGCCCGTTCCGCGGACGCTGCGCTATACCGTCTCCGGCAACAACCGCCACGGGTTTATCGTGACGGTCGAGCTGCCGCACAGGGAGACAAGCTGGGATACCACGGTCATCCCGGAGAGCAGCGCCGAAACCACCGAACCGGAGGATACGGAAACCGCACAGCCCTGAGCAGTTCGGGCGGATTATGCAGCGTTTCCGGCGTTATCAAATCGAATATTCAGAACAGGAGGTCATGCACCATGAAAGCAAAAGTCCCTCGTTTCCTAACCGTTTTTTGCATCTTGCTTCTGACAGGCTGCGGTTCCGCTACGACTGCGCAAACTGCTGCACCTCCGATTGAAGAACAGCAGGCAGCAACTACGACAACCGATGCGGCAACCGAACAGACTGCAACAGCGCTGACAGAACCCCTGCGCATCGGAACGTATGCCATTCCCTTTTACTGTCAAATGGCTGAAAATGCGGATGATCTGGCCGCCTATTCTAATGTGATTCTGGAGATCACCGTCAGCGAAGCCGAAGGCTTCAGAGAGGGCGATCTGGTCGCAACGGCAGTGACGCCGGAGATCATTGCCGTTCATAAAGGCGATTATCAGGGCGAAAATATCTATTTCATGGGCGGCGAAATGAATCTTAAGGAGTTTTACGATTCTTCAACAAGCAGCGAAAAAGCCGCGCTGGCATCCTCTGCAACCGATGAGGAGATGCAGACCGGTATCTACTACTATTCCCGGAAAGGCTGCCCGCAGATTCAGCCCGGCGAGCGGTATCTGTTCTTCGGAACCTATATCGAATCCGGCGATTATGCCGGACAGCTCCTGCCGCTGTTTGAAGTTGACGGCTTCTTTGCCTGCGATGATGATACCGTGTATCTTGACCGCGAAATGTATAACGAAATCCTGCGGGATTCGCTTGCTCAGCAGTTCAGTCTGCCGGAGAAGGATACCGACACACAGCTTGCAATTGACAAGCAGGCTTTGCTTGGAGCTGTAACCGGATAAACCGCACGCAGCACCGACGGCAATCCGCGCCTTATGTTACTGTGCATATTTCCGGCACACAAAGTTCATCCGTTTTAGAGTCTTTGTCAATTGACAATTTCGTAAAGTTGTGGTATACTATGTATTCGAGAGCACATATGCTCCGAATCAATACCGGATAGGCAGCCATGCAGTCAGCATACAAACCAGCAGATCGCTGCCAATAACCTAAGTGATTACGAGAGCATCGGAAGTCTTTCTTTCGCGAAGTCTTCCGGTGCCTTCGTTTACATTATCACATTTCACCTTCACCCCGCTTCATAGAAAGGATGTGGATGTTATGAAGCTCTTTACCCCAGCAATCGCAGCACTGTTTGATTTTGAGCTGCCGTTTGACCCGGTGACCGTCGGCCTGATCGCCGGCGCCGTCCTGCTCATTATCATCATTCTCGTCACAGGTTATCTCAAAGCACCGCCTGACACCGCATACATCATTTCCGGCTTGCGGAAAAAAATCATCATCGGCAAGGCAAGCGTCCGGATTCCCTTCTTTGAGCGGGTCGATAAGCTCAGACTGCAATTGATCGCCGTCGATGTCAAGACCTCCAGCGCGGTTCCGACCGCCGACTACATCAACATCAACGTCGATGCGAACGTCAATGTCAAGGTCTCCAGCGACCCGGTTCTCATCAAGCTCGGCGCCGAAAACTTCCTCAACCAGGATACCTCTTACATCGCAAAGGTGGCAAGAGAGGTGCTCGAAGGCAATATGCGTGAGATCGTCGGCCAGATGACACTCGTCGCAATGGTCAACGACCGCAAGGCGTTTGCGGAAAAGGTGCAGGAGAATGCCGCACCCGACCTCAACCGCATGGGTCTTGAGATCGTTTCGTTTAATGTCCAGAATTTCACCGATGACCAGAATCTCATCGAGAATCTCGGTATCGACAATGTGACGACGATTCAGAAAAAGGCGGCAATCGCAAGAGCGGAATCCGAAAAGGAAATCGAAATTGCAAAGGCTGCTGCGCATAAGGAAGCCAACGACGCAAGAGTGCAGGCCGAGACCGAAATCGCAAAGAAGAACAACGAGCTCGCGATCCGGCAGGCCGAGCTGAAAAAGGATGCCGATACCCAGCTCGCGATCGCCGATGCTGCATATGAAATCCAGAAGCAGGAGCAGAGAAAAACCATCGAAATTTCTAAGGCAAATGCGAACATCGCTGCCTCGGAAAAGGATGTTGAGCTGAAGGCAAAGGAAGCCGAGGTCAAGGAAAAGGCGCTCGATGCAGAGGTCAAGAAGATGGCAGAGGCTGAGCGCTACAAGGCACAGCAGGAGGCCGATGCGAAGCTCTATCAGCTCAAGAAGGAGGCCGAAGCAGACCGCTTCCAGCGCGAGCAGGAGGCTGAGGCACAGAAGGCTGAGGCAGAGGCCGCAAAGTATGCGAAGATGCAGGAGGCTGAGGGTATCGCTGCCGTCGGTCAGGCGGAGGCGGATGCCATCCGCGCAAAGGGTCTTGCAGAGGCAGAGGGCATCAATGCAAAGGCAGAGGCAATGAAGAAGTACGGCGAGGCCGCAATCCTCGAAATGTACTTCAAGGCGCTGCCTGATGTCGTGCTCAATGCTGCAATGCCGCTGACAAAGGTTGACAAGATCACGATGTACGGCGACGGCAACTCCAGCAAGCTGGTCGGCGATATCATCGGCTCGACCACGAAGATCACGGACGGTCTGACCGAAGCGACCGGCATCGACCTGCGCGCACTGCTCGCGGGATTCCTCGGCGGAAAGCTCGCCGATGTCAAGCCGGCAGCACCGCAGCCCGCAGTTGCAGAGGACGATTACACCGAAGAAGAAACAGAAGAATAATACACAGCGCCCGGCCGTCTCATATGGCCGGGCGCTCAGCTTGCCGAAAAAGGTATCGCTTCGCGATGATTTTGAATGGGCTCCGCCCAAACCCGCCAAAGGGATACTATCCCTTTGGAATCCCGTTATAATTGTAATGTTAGATAGTGCGTACTTTTTATATTGTTTCTCATAATGGGATTCTTAATGTCAATGTCCCTTAAGCGGGGTGGTTGAGGTTTGCACAGCAAACTCATAGCGAAGCGTGCGAGAGCCCCATTATAAATCCATCGGAGATACATCTTTTTCGACAGACTGAGCCCGGCTCCTTTCGGAACCGGGCTCGTTTTGTTTGCTTGGATTACCCTGCGGGGCGTTCGGTTGCGCGCAGCCATGCAGCCGCGAGCTCCAGCGCCTCATAGAGCGTCGGGCGGACCGCCGTCTTGGAGATTGCCTGCATCGGATTCAGATTCTTGTCCGTTTTCATCAGGTAGCATTTGATCTCCGTTGCCGCCTTGATATCAAAGCTCTGCTCCTCGGCTGTCACATTCATCATCACCACATAGGGCTCTGCCATGCTGCCGTAATAGATGCTCTTTCCGCTCCGCACGACAGGGCGTGCCTTGTAGGTAAAATAGGTTTCGCTCATCGTATAGACCTCCCTTTTTTTCATACGCCGGGCATGCCGCGTATGGCGCAGTTACCATGTTGTCTTGATCGCCTCATTCGGGTCGGAGAAAATCTCGATATTGTGGATCAGCGTCTCGACATAGGATTTCCGGCAGCGATACCGGATCTCGCCGTTGACCGAAACATACGCCTTCTGCGTGCCCGCCGGGTAGAATTTGATATCGTAGCTGTGCGTGCCGTCGAGCTGCTCAAGGAGAATCTCCGCAAGCACCTCGCCCTCTGGCTGAATCTCCTCGACGATGAGGTCCTCGGCTTTGGTTCCGAGCAGGAATGCATAGAGCTGGCGATAGCGCTCGTTATCCTCATAGGGCTCGCCGTTCAGGGTCAGCACAAAGTCACTCTGATCGGTGCCGCTGCCCTTGAAATCGAGCGTCTTGCCGTTCGCCGAGAGCCTTGTGCGGGCAACATCCCAGACATACAGGTTGATGATATTCTTGGAGGAAATATCGCCCGGCACCACATTGTCATAGATCGACGCATCCTCCGAAAATCCGTAGATGCAGTTGATGCCCTCGACCATGCCGTAGTAATACTGATTGCCGTCCTCGGATTCATAGGTATCGGCAAGCCGGAATACGGTCTGCTTTCCGTCGTCCGTCACCATTGTGACCGTCACAAACGGGTCATCAAAGCCGCATGCGTCGATTTCCGCCTGTGTCGGGTGCGGGGTGAGCACCTCCGCCGCAGTCAGGCCGAAGAGCCCGTGTGTCGCATCAGTGGATTTATCCGGGCTGAGCATGCAGTAAAACGGCTCGACCATCGTGTGCATCGCCATGCCGCCGCTGCGGTCGGTCTCAGAGATCGTCTCGTCATATTCGATCGCGATATCGTAATCGAGATTTTTCCGCGAAATGCGGACGGATTCGACAATGGTGTCATCGTCATCCGCCAGATCTGCAATCACCGTCGTGCCGAGGTACGATTTGACGTCCTTCAGGAACGGCTCCATCGCCGATTCCGAAACGGTATAGACGGTATCGCCGCCCTCCATGCGGAGATAATAGCAGGAATCGACCTGTGTCTTATCTCCGATCAGGAAGATGATCGGTTCATCCTGCCCGTCCACGACATAGGTGACGCGCGTCGCGTGATCGAGCCCGAAGCGGCTCATGTCGGAATCCTCCGCATGCTCCAGAACAATGCTGACAGCCGCGAGCTCCGGCGAACGGGTCGCGAGCGTCCGGATCGTGACGGTGCTCATCGGTAAATCCTCATAGCCCTCGAGGTAATAGTTCGCAATATCCTGCACCGCCGTCGAGCCGTAGACATCGGTGGTCTCGGTTCTGTCGATTTTGCGGTTCGCGACATATTTCTCGCCCTCTGCCGGTTCAACCGTGATCTGGCTGATATCGTCGCTGTGTGCATGCCAGAGCCAGATTTCCTCTGCCGCTGCGGAGGAGGAGGAATCCTGCTCCGGCTTTTTGTCGGTCAGCTTCAGGAAGGCGAGGACGCCGCCGAGCACGCCGAGCAGAACGCCGCCGCCGATGATTCCTTTGAGCGTTTTGTTCATTTATTCTTTCTCCTCAGATAAACCAGAATGCCGATGATCGCAACCGTCAGCGGGAAGGCGAATACGGTGACATTCCGCAGGCGCTTCTGCTGCTTTTCGGTAATGGTAATCATGGTCGGATTCAGGTTCTTCTCTGCGATGGTCATGGTATTTTCCTTGCCGGTCAGCGAATTCAGCATCGTAACGAAGTAATCCGCATTGCCGTAGGTGTTGGAATTGCCTGTGATCTGCACATTCAGGAAGAATGCCGAGCCAAAGACGATCACCTGACTGGAATAGGTCTCGCTGCCTTCGGTAAAGGAGGTTGTCGCGAGCACGGCAGCAGGATAGCTCGCCGGTGTCTCATTGGCCTCGCCGTCCTCCGTCAGCGGAGCGGTCAGGCAGGTATCTGCGGTTTTCAGCAGAACCTCGGTTGTTCTGCCGGCATTTGCCTCAAACAGGGTTCTGATCGGGAGGCAGAGGGGCGCTGCAACAGGAAGCTTGCCGGAGAAATTCTCGTTCAGCTCATGCTCCTGCGCCGTGACGAGCGGCACACCGGTTGCCGGATAGACGCTGCTCTCATCCATGACCAGCGGAATCAACTGCGCGGTATTGGCATTGCTCTCGACCATAACCGAGCGCTCCGTCTCAATGCCCCAGATCTCTAAAAATTCATCGAGATTCGGCGTATTTCTCTGGTAGTGGCTTGCAAAGTAGATCAGATTCTTGCCGTATTTTCCGTCGTGATTGAGGAAGTCGGTCAGCTTCTGAATCTGCGCCTCCGTCAGATCGGAATACGGCGCCATCAGAATCACATAGTCATACTGATCCGCAGGAAGCTCATCCGTCGCAATATCGACATGCTCCACAGTATAATTGTTCTTTTCCAGAAGATCAAGCAGGCCGGCCCAGTTATACAGATCGTTAATATGGAACAGCATATCGCCGTTCACCTTGTCGATCACCGCAACGGTCACGGGGTTCAGGTCTGTGACGCCGGCGATCGCGGAAAGCAGAGACTGCTCGCCGATGAAGGTGTAGGTGTAGCTGTAATCATACTGCGAGCGGTCGCTCTTGATGAGGTCGCCCGAGAGCGAGAGCACGCGGACGAGATCGCCGCTTGAGACCACGACATCGCCCTGCGCGAGCTGCCCCGAATAATTCTCGGTATACTTGGTCACAGCCTCCGGGTTCTTTGTCGTATCGACATACTCCACGGAGATATGCCCGTTCGATTCGGTGCGGAAGCGGTTGAGCGTCTCGCCGACGACCTTGAGCGTGCTGTTCTCCAGGAAGTAGCTCTCATTTGCGAGAACGGTGATATTGACATCGGAATTCAGCTTGTTCAGGTATTCGATCGTCTGCGGATCCATTTCATAGAGTCCGCTGGAGGTCAGGTCGATGTTCCAGTTATAGCGCTTGTCGAGCACATTGCAGATGACATTGACCGTCACGACGATCGCCACGAAGATGACCGTGATGACGATGGACAGTGTCCCGTATTTGAGCTTCTTGCGCCGCTTGACCTTGTTGAGGGCACGGTCTGCTTCCTCCTGCGGCGTGCGCTTGCTCTTTTTCTTCTCTTTCTCCTTGTTCTTTTCCTTGTCCTTTTCTTTATCGGAATCCTTTTCCTTGTCGGATTTTTTATCCTTCCGGGGCTTCTCCTCCTGCTTTGGGGTCTCCGCCGCCTCATCCTCCTGAACCGGATCGGTCTCCTCCGTTTCGGGCTCCGTTTCCGGGTTCAGCAGTTCCTTTTCGTCTTGATTCTTGCTCATTTTGGCTGTATCCCTCCTTTAGCTCCAGCGTCTGCGTTCAAATACGCGGATGGTGAAATAATTGAACAGTACCGCGACGCTGATATAGAATACGACCGTCGAGACATTGAACAGGCCGCAGGTGATCGCGTAATACTTGCGGTAGAAGGAGATCGTGCTGAGGAAGTCCGTGATCCACTTCAGCTTGAATACGAGCTTCAGGCTGCCGATATGGAGCAGCGTCAGGGTCTTTGTGCTGTCGATCAGATTGCCGATGACGTCAACCATATAGAGCATCATCAGCAGAACAAAGCTGACGACCGCCGCCGCGATCTGATTCTCCGTGAGGGAGGAAACCAGCGTACCGACTGCGATAAAGGCAGCGCCGAGCAAAAAGAGCGCCAAGAAGTTTGCGAACACAATGCCCCATTCCACAACGCCGAAGGAGCTGAGAATCAGCGCATAGACAAACGGCATCAGCAGCGCGATGGTATAGAGCATCAGCGCGGCGAAATACTTGCCGAAGACGATCGCGCCGAGGCTGACCGGCGCCGTCAGAAGTCCCTGCTCGGTTTTCTGCTTTTTCTCCTCGCTGAAGAGCCGCATGGTCAGAATCGGAATGAGAATGACACAGATCAGAAACATATTCTGGAACACGCCGGACATATCGGTCGTGCCGTTATAGAGGCAGTATGCATAGAAGAAATACCCTGAAAACAGCCAGAATACGCCGAGGAAAATATATGCGATACTCGATGTGAAAAAGGCACCGAATTCCCGTCTGAAAATCGCACCCATCAGTTATCGCCGCCTTTCTTTTGTTCTCCGAGCTTCTTGTCCTCCTCGTTCGGGATGACAATTCCCTCGCCCATGGTAATCTTGAGGAACACATCCTCCAGCGTCATTTCAGCAGAGCGCACGCCCAGCAGCGGCCAGTGATGCTCCGCTGCAATGTCGAACAGATCGCGGCGGATATCCGCCCCGGCCTCTGCCTCCATCTCATATTCATAGACGCCCTCCTCGCGCTCCATATCGGCGCGGCAGTATTTCATGCCCTCGATATTGCGCAGCGCCCTGACGATCTCGTCGCGCGGTCCCTCGATGCGGGCGATGATCCGGTGATCGGTCGAGATGTTCTTTGAGAGGTTGTCCGCGGTGTCGTGCGCGGCGATGACGCCGTGGTTGATAATGATGATCCGGTCGCAGACCGCCTGAATCTCGCTCAGGATATGCGAGGAGAGGATGACGGTGTGGTTCTTTCCGAGCTTTTTGATGAGCGTCCGGATCTCGAGAATCTGCTTCGGGTCAAGGCCGACGGTCGGCTCATCGAGAATCAGCACGGGCGGGTTGCCGATCAGCGCCTGCGCGACGCCGACACGCTGCTTATAGCCCTTCGAGAGATTCTTGATCAGCCGGTGCGAGACGTCACTGATCTTGGTCAGGGTCATGACCTCGTTCAGATGCGCCCTGCGCGGCAGCTTGCATTTTTTCAGATCATAGACATAGTTGAGATAGCTCTTGACGGTCATGTCAAGATAGAGCGGCGGCAGCTCCGGGAGATAGCCGATATAGGATTTCGCCTTGATCGGGTCCTCCAGAATATCCACGCCGTTAATGAGAGCCTGACCGGAGCTGGAGGAAATATATCCTGTCAGCATGTTCATGGTCGTAGACTTCCCGGCGCCGTTCGGCCCTAAGAAGCCGAGAATCTCGCCGTCCTCGACGGTGAAGCTGATGTTGTTGACGGCGCGCTTGTCTCCGTAGTGCTTCGTCAGATTCCGCACTTCAATCATTGCATTTTATACCTGCCTTTCCTTCCGCGGGATATACGCGGGGACTGCATCCCCGCAGAGACTCAAAATACAAATACTATTGTAATCGCTGTATGTGAAAATTCCGTGTTCAAAATGGGAAAACTGCCTTTCAAAAGAATTGCGAATCCGTTACGGCAGCGTTACCCTCCGCCGGGAGCAGGCGCATTCTCGCGTGAATATCGCGCTGAATCTGCACGCTCAGGGCATCAAGCGAGGGGAACCGCCGCTCTGCGCGGATAAATTTGCAGAGGGTCACGGGCAGCAGCGAGCCGGAGAGCTCACCGCTCCAGCCGATCAGATGCGTCTCCGCGAGCGGCTCGGCATTGCCGCCGGTCACGGTCGGGCGCACGCCGATATTGGTGATCGCCGGAACCCAGATGTCATTGATCTCCGCGAAGGAGGCATAGACGCCCATGCGCGGAATGCACTGCCACGGCTCAAAGAGCTGGTTCGCCGTCGGGAAGCCGAGCTCCGGCCCCGCAAGGTGCAGCCCGCCGGTGACATGTGCGAGAATCTGGTAATCGGCGCCCAGCAGCATGTTTGCTCTTGTGATCTGTCCGCTTTCGAGCAGGAAGCGGATATGGCTCGAAGAAACCGGCAGCCCGCCCTCGTCGCGTATCTGCGGGACAATGACGGTCTCAAAGCCGTATTTTCTGCCAAAGCGCTGCAAATCCGCCGCACCGCACGAGGCCTTTCTGCCGAAGCGGAAATCCGCCCCGACGGCCACCGCATCGACGGAGAGCCGTTCCTTCAGAATCTGCTTGCAGTAGCTTTCGCCGTCGAGCTCCTGAATCTCCCCGAAGGGCAGCGCAAACACCGCGTCCGCCCCGCAGGTTGTCAGCAGGCGGCGCTTCTGCTCATCATGGTAAATATAGTGAACCGGGCGTCCCTGCTTTTTGGGCATGGAATCCGCGGCAAAGGTGACAACGTGGCAGGCACCCATCGCGACCGCCCGTGTCAGGACACGCCTGTGTCCCAGATGAACGCCGTCAAATACGCCGAGTGCGGCGATGATACGGTTCCGCGCCGGATTCGGCGCCTCATGCAGCTCCTGCATCATGCCGATCATCCTTTCATAGATTTTTCACGATCCGCAGACAGTCTGCGGCAGAATCGGGTCTTGCGAGCCCGAAGAAGGTACCGTCCGCGCCGTAAACGCGGCAGCATGCAGCATCCGGTTTCAGCCCGTGAAGCTGCGAGAGGCCGAGCCTGACACCGTTGCGGTAAAGCTGCGCCTGCTTTTCTGTCAGATACAGCTCCGGGTAACGGACAAAGAGCCGGTCTGTCGGAATCAGAAGCTCTGTCAGCCGGTTTTCATCGGCAGCCTGCTGCACCGCCGCAAAGTCCTGCGCATCACCGAGCGTAAAGCCGCAGGCAGCGGTTCTCAGCAGCGCGGTCATCATCGCGCCGCATTGCAGCGCCTGCCCGATATCGTGCAGGATGGTGCGCACATAGGTGCCCTTCCCGCAGACGATCTCGACGGTTCCGGTGCCGTCCTCCGGCTGAAAGCTGAGCAGCTTCAGCGACTGAACCTGCACGGTCCGCGCCTTCCGTTCGATCTGCTTTCCCTCGCGAGCGAGCTCATAGAGCCGTTTCCCGTTGATCTGCACCGCAGAATACATCGGCGGAATCTGCTGAATCTCCCCGATAAACTGCGGAAATACGCGCAAAAGCTCCGCTTCCGATACAGAGGCCGCACGGGTCTCAAGAATGCGCCCGGTGCTGTCCTGTGTATCGGTCACCGTGCCGAGCTGAAATCCTGCGCGATAGGTTTTGGTTTCATCCGGCAGCAGGTCGCAGGCTCTCGCCGCCGTGCCGACCAGCACCGGCAGCACGCCCTCCGCCATCGGGTCGAGCGTCCCGGTATGCCCCAGCCGCCGCATTCTGAGGATGCCCCGCAGCTTTCCGATCACATCAAATGAGGTAAATCCCTGCGGCTTGTTCATAACGAGAATTCCGCTCAGCTCCATGCCTTCAGCATCGCCTCCGATACGGCCATGAGCTGTCCGCAGACATCCTCGGCCTCGCCCTCGCGAATCGAGCAGCCGCTAGCCTTGACATGCCCGCCGCCGCCGAAATGCTGTGCGATTGCAGAAACATCGGCATGCTCGCCGCCGCGCAGTGAAACGCGGTAGGAGCCGTCCTCCTGCTGCTTGACGGTAATCCCGACCTCGACGCCCCAGATCTGCATCGGCAGATTCGCAACGCCGTCCACCTCCTCGGCGGAGAGCCGGTACCGCTGCATCAGCGCATAGGGCAGCAGAATCACGGCCGTTTTGCCGCTTTCGGAGATGCGGATATCCTGCATAAGCCTTGCATCGAGCCGCAGCCTGCCCTGCGATTTCAGCACGAACAGCTCTCTGTTGAGCCGCGCATAGGGCAGATCGGGGAATTCCCGCTTGATCTGTGCGACCGCCGCGAATGCGTTTGCATCGGCATTGCTGAACTGGAAGCAGCCGGTGTCGGTCGCGATGCCGATGTAGAGGCAGAGCGCGATCTCCCGCGTCAGCGGAATGCCGTTCTCCTTCATCAGCCGGAACAGCACCTCGCAGGCTGCTGCGGAATGCGGGTCCCAGCAGAGGTTCTGCGCATAGTGGGTATTGGAGATGTGGTGGTCGATGCAGAGCAGAATGTCGCTGTTTTTCTGCTCCTCCGTCAGCTCCCCGAAGAGCTTTCTGTCGGCGACATCGACGGAAATGCGCACCTTCGGCTCAAAATCCTCAAAGGTCACGCCCTCGGTGATATCCCGGTACAGCGCCGGAATCTGGTCAGCACAGACCACGCGCGAACGAATGCCCATTTCTTTGAGAATCCGGTACAGCGCATATCCGCCGCCGATGCAGTCGCCGTCCGGTGACCGGTGAATGAGAATCTCCGCATCCTCCAGCCCCTTCAGCAGTGCAAATGCCGCACGGCTGTCGATCTCCCTGCATCCGGCTCCGTTCTGCTCCATAGCATGTGCCTCCCCTTCTCAGAATTCGGTATCTTCCGTCTCCGGCTCTGCCGGAGCATTGCCCTCGGTCAGCCCGAGGCCGCTGAGCTTCTCGCTGATATCCGCTGCATAGGCAATGGAATCATCCGCGATAAAGTGCATTTCGGGTGATTTCCGCAGCTTCAGCCGGTGAAAGAGCTCCCGCCGGATAAAGCCGGAGGCGGTGCCGAGCACCCTGCACGCCTGCTTTGCATGCTCAAGCCCGGAGAGGCTGGAGACATACGCCTTGCAGTGCCCCATATCGCCGGAGAGCTCCGCGCGCACGACCGTGAGATCGGGCGTGATGCGCGGGTCCTTGAGCTCCCGGAGGATCGCGGTCAGCTCGCGCAGAATATCCTCCTGCACGCGGTCAATCTTAAAACTTGCCATAATGACTCCTATCAGAAGGTGATGGATCCTTCCTGGTCGGGATTATAGTAATCTCCCGTGGTTTCGGTCTCGTTGAAAAAGCCCTCTTCATCAAAAATGCTCTCCGGAGAGTCATCCGATTCCATCGGGCTGATCTCGCCGGTGATGATACGCTTCACGGTCTCAAAAAACAGGGTGTCGATCGGACCGAAGTCCTCCCATGCCAGTGCCTCGTTGCAGTATTGGAGCATGTCTGCATTGCTCATTCTGAGCTGTTCCATTTTGAATCCCTCCGTATCCAATTTTTGATCGTATTCCCTCGCCGCGGCATTCAGACTGCGGCTTTATTTTATCAGTCCTCGCGATACTCCTCGATGATAAAGGCTTCGAGGATATCGCCCTCCTTGATATCGGCAAAGTGTTCGAGCGAGATGCCGCACTCGTAGCCGGTCGCGACCTCCTTCACATCGTCCTTGAAGCGGCGGAGCGAATCAATCTGATCCTCCGCAACGACGATGCCGTCGCGCACAACGCGGATCTTGCACTGCCGCGTGACCTTGCCCTCGGTGACATAGCAGCCGGCGACGGTGCCGACGCTGGAGATATGGTAGACCTGCCGCACCTCGATGCGAGCCATCTGTACCTCGCGGTACTTCGGCGCGAGCATGCCCTTCATAGCGGTCGAGATCTCCTCGATCGCATCGTAGATGATGCGGTACAGGCGGATATCGACGCCGTCTCTTGCCGCGGTATCGGCCGCAACCGGCATCGGACGGACATTGAAGCCGACGATGATCGCATTGGAGGCCGTCGCGAGCATGACGTCGCTCTCGGAGATTGCGCCGACCGCGCCGTGAATGACCTTCACACGAACCTCGTCATTGGAGAGCCGTTCGAGCGACTGTGTGACCGCCTCGACCGAGCCCTGAACGTCCGCCTTGACGATCAGCGGCAGCTCCTTCATCTCGCCCTCGGCGATCTGCGAGAACAGGTTGTCGAGCGTGACCTTGCGGTAGCTCTTGAACTGCTCCTCCTTCGCCTCATGCTTTCTCTGCTCAACGAGCTCCTTCGCGAGGCGCTCATCCTCAACGGCATTGAACACATCGCCTGCGCTCGGCACCTCCGCAAGACCGGTGATCTCGACCGGAACGGACGGCCCGGCCTCCTTGACGACCTTGCCCTTGTAGTTTGTCATGACGCGGACTCTGCCGACCGCCGTACCCGCGATGATGACATCGCCGGTGTGCAGCGTACCGTTCTGCACGAGAATCGTCGCGATCGGGCCGCGTCCCTTGTCGAGGCGCGCCTCGATGACGGTACCCTTTGCTCTGCGGTGCGGGTTGGCCTTCAGCTCGCGTACTTCTGCGACCAGCAGGATATTTTCGAGCAGCTCCTCGATGCCCTCTCCGGTTTTCGCGGAGACCGGCACACAGATCGTGTCGCCGCCCCACTCCTCGCAGACCAGCTCATATTCGGTGAGCTGCTGCTTGACGCGCTCGGGGTTTGCGCCTTCCTTATCCATTTTGTTGATTGCGACGATAATGGAAACGCCGGCAGCCTTTGCGTGGTTGATGGATTCGATGGTCTGCGGCATGATGCCGTCATCCGCCGCAACGACGAGGATTGCGATATCGGTGATATTAGCGCCGCGGGCACGCATCGAGGTAAATGCCTCATGGCCCGGCGTATCGAGGAAGGTGATGACCCTGCCGTCGTGCCTGACCTGATATGCGCCGATGTGCTGTGTAATGCCGCCCGCCTCAGAGGCCGTGACATTCGCATTGCGGATGCGGTCGAGAATGGAGGTCTTGCCGTGGTCAACGTGACCCATGACGACAACAACCGGGCAGCGCTCCTCGAGGGAATCCTCCGGGTCCGCCTCATCGGTAATGAGGCGCTCCTCGATCGTGACGATGACCTCGTGCTCGACCTTTGCGCCAAGCTCCTCGGCAACCAGAGCCGCGGTGTCGAAATCAACCTCCTCATTCAGGTTCGCCATGACGCCGAGTCCCATGAGCTTCTTGATGACATCGCGCACCTGCACCTTCAGGCGGGTCGCGAGCTCACTGACGACGATGCTGTCGGGAATCAGAACCTTGAGCTGCTGCTTTCTTGCGCGCTCAAGCTCCAAGCGGCGCAGCTTCTCGGCCTCGGTCTCACGCGCCTTGCCGGAGCGTGCCTGCTGCTTTCTCTGCTGCGATTTCTGATTGATCTTCTGCTTTTTCGCCGAGAGATTGTCATTCTTTCCGCCTCTGCCCTGCGGCGCGATCTGCTCATAGCGCTCATTGTATTTATCCAGATCGACATATGTTCCGCGGGTATCGACCATATGGCGCTGCTGGCTCGGCTGAACCTCAGTCTTTGCAGCAAACTCGCCGGAAATTTTGATCTGCTCGCCGCGCTCCTGCGCCTTTGCAGGCTTCTTCGGTGTTTTCTGTACGCTGCGCGGCTGCGGAGCAGGCTGCGGCTTCTTCGGAGCAGCAGGAGCTGCCGGAGCGGCGGGCTTTGCGGCCGGAGCGGGCTGCGCGGGAGCCTCGGGCTTTTTGATCTCAGCCGTCTTTTTCTGAGCGGCCTCCTGCGCCTTCTGCTGCTGCTTTTTCTGATTTTTCTCGCGTCTTGCGGCCTTTTCCGCCTGCTGCTTTTCATAGAGTGCAGCACGCTCTCTGGCGCGGCGCTCGGTCTCCGCCGCCGTCAGGACATGCGGAGCAGCGGGAGCCTCCGGTGCAGCCGGAGCGGTCTGCGGAGCCTCCTGCGGCTGCGGCTTTGTCTCAGCCGGAGCCGCGGATACCGTCTCGGGCGCAGCAGCCTCCGGCGCCGCCTCAGTCTGCTTCGGCTTTGCGGGCTCTGCGGCCTTTTCGGTCTTCGGCTTTTTCTCCCTGACGGGCTTTTCTGCCTTTTCCACCTTCTTTGCATCGGTCTTCTTCGGCCGCGCGACCGCCTCGGGCTTCGCAGTCCGCTCAGGCTTTTTGGCGCCCGCGGCAGAGGTCTGCGGCGCCGCAGCGCGGTCGGCAAAATAGGCATCGAAGCTCGCGACCTGATTCTGCTGCGTATAATATTCCAGCAGATAGTTCATCTCTGCATCTGTCAGCGCGGAGGTCGTTTTGCGCGTTTTATCGTCTGTTTTCTTCAGCGCATCAATCAAATCCTGCGCCGGGAGATTCAGATCGGCGGCAAACTCACTCAGCTTGACCTTTGTTGTTGGCATAGGCAATTCCCTCCTATCGGCTCATTGCGGCGTCGGCCGCATTCGGTTCATCGCATATTTCCCCGCATCCGCGGCAAAACTGCGCTCGTTTTACATATTCTGTGCCTGCTCTGCGTCCAGAAGTGCGCGCACCTTTTCGGAAAAGCCCTCCTCACAGATTCCGTAAACAGCAGTGCGCTTTCGGAACCAGTGCTTCAGCGTCTCCATGTCCATTTTCAGCTTCCGGACCGGGATTTCCCCGGCGAAGAAGCGGATTTCCTTTTCCGTTTTCGGTGATACATCGCACGCGAGCAGAATTGAAAAGACCTGACCCTGCTGTGCCGCCTCCTTGACGGCATCGAACCCCAGCAGCAGCTTTCCGGCCTTGCGGCAGATCGTCAGGATCCCGGCAAGCCGTTCGGTTGCGTCAGTCATGCGGTTCACCCGCCTCTGCGCTCTGCATCTGCGATTCCAGCGCGGCATAGATCTCGTCGGAAATCTTGCAGGAGAAGGCTTTTTCGAGCCTCCGTGCCTTGCGCGCTTTTTGCAGGCAGGCAAGCTGCGGACAGACATATGCGCCGCGTCCGGCCTGCTTGCCGGTTGTGTCGAGCAGGATCGTCCCGTCCTTCTGGTGCACGACGCGGATCAGTCCGCGCTTGGGCTTCATTTCATTGCACCCAAGACACATCCGCATCGGGATTTTTCTCGGTGTCATACCGCATGCACCTCCTTTGCGCGCTCTGCGGTTACGACTCCGCGGAATCCAGCTCGTTCAGCTCGCTGACGTCGTCGAGCATCTCATAGCCCTCCGCATCAACATCCGATTCCGGCTCCGGATCGGGGAATTCCGGCTTGATGTCGATTTTATAGCCGGTGAGCTTTGCTGCGAGCTTGGCATTCTGTCCCTTGTTGCCGATCGCGAGCGAGAGCTGATCGTTCGGCACAATGACCGTTGCGGAGCGCGTTTCATCATCCGCAATGGTCGTCGAAATGACGGTTGCCGGCGCGAGTGCGCGTGTGATGAACTCCTCCGGGTCCTCGGAATACGGGATAATATCAATCTTTTCGCCGTGCAGCTCCTTCAGAACGGTGTTGATGCGGGAGCTGTGCGGGCCGATGCAGGTTCCGACCGCATCGACATTCGGGTCATGCGAGCTGACCGCGATCTTCGAGCGGAAGCCCGCCTCGCGGGAAACTGCGTGAATTTCCACGGTGCCGTCTGCGATCTCCGGAATCACCTGCTCAAAGAGCTTCTCGACAAAGCCCTTGTCTACGCGGGAAATCCGCGGAATCGGGCGCTTTTCGCGGTTCGCGATCGTCGTCACGAACACCTTGATGAGCTGCCCCTCCTTGAGCGGCTCATAGACGCGGACGGGCTTGCCGTCCACAAGCGTCTCGGTAAAGAGCTGCTCATTTCTGGAAAGATAGAGCTCGGTGTGGTCATATTCGACCGTCACCGTGCCGCGGAGCGGGTCGATCTGCGTGACCTTTACGGTGATGATCTGGCGCTCCTTCGATTCAAATTTCTCCATCATCTGCTGGCGGTTGATCGTCCGCAGATCGGTGCGGATGCTCTGCTTTGCAAACTGTGCAATGCTTCTGCCGAATTTCACCGGATCGACCTTGCATTCGACGAGATCGCCGAGCTCGCAGTCCGGGTCGGTGAGCTTTGCCTGCTCGTAGCTGACCTCATAGTCTGTTTTCGGCTCGCCCTCGACCACGCTTTTCTTCATGAAAATATCGAAGCGGCGTACTGCCGGGTCGATCTCCACGCGGAAATCGTCATCCTCTGCATAGGGATACGCCTTCTGCGCCGCCTTCAGCATCGCTGCCTCGATCTTCTCGACCAGCAGAGCCTGCTCGACGCTGTTTTCGCTGCCGAGCGCGGCGAGCGCCTCAAAGAACCCTTCATTCATGGTTTGTCATCCTCCTAATATTCAAAATCCCGTTCCGGGATAACAGATCCGAAAAAACGATGATATCGGAATCATATCATAATGCAGTCATTTTGATATCATTCCCCTGCATCTGCTCTGCGAACCTCGTCCTCATCAAAATCGGCGAGCCGGACAAATGCAACACCCGAAAGCGGCACCGATACGGATTCGCCCTCTCCGGCGCCGTCCGCTGCCGCGGGAGCGGTCTGAACCGTGATCTGCTCGCGGTCGAAGCCCGTCAGCGTTCCGAGGAGCTCCTTTGTGCCGTCCTCCGCCGGGCGGATCAGCCGGACGCGGACTCTGCTGCCCTCGCAGGCATCGAAATGCGTTTCGCGGATGAGCTCGCGCTCAAGCCCTGCCGAGCCGACCTCCAGCGTATAGCTCTGCGGGATCGGGTCGGTGTCATCGAGCAGCTTGTTCAGCGGCCGGGTAACGGCCTCGCAGTCTGCGATCGTGACGGGGCGCTCCATGTGATCGAGCAGCACCCGCAGATACCAGAGTGCGCCCTCCTTTTCAAAGCGGACATCCCAGACAATCAGCCCGAGCTTCTCAGCAATGGGCTGCACCATGCTGTAAATGCGGCTCTCGGTGCTTCCGAATTTCTTGATTTTCATAGCTTCTGACTCAAAGTCCCTCCCGGTTCCGATGACGGTACAGGAGCAAAAGCGCCTGACACAAAAGAAAGACCGGAGTTCGTTCCGGTCTTTCCTTCTTTCATCTTAATTTCTATGATATAGAATACCACAATTTGCCCGAAAATGCAAGCAGTTCCGGGAATTTGCCCTGTTTTTTCTGCATTTTGCACAAGATTGCAGGGAAATGGTTTGCGGAATTCATCCTTTTTCCGCCTGCATTCCGGATCGCATTACTGCAATTTCTTGTTGTAATCCGAAACCACGGTATCGACGACCGACGACCACTGCGAACGGATCTCCGCCCATGTATCCGGCGTGCCCTCATAGCCGACGAGCAGTGCATCCGCGACATTGTTCATGACGCCTCTGGTATTGTAATCGTAGGTCTCATTATACATCAGATTGCCCATGCCGTAGCCGAAATCGAACACGCACTTGATGTTGCTCGGATCGTACCATGTCTGCATGAAATCGTACTGCTCCTCGGTGATGTAGTTCGTGACCTTGCCCTGTGCGTTGGTCTCCTGAATCAGCGCCTTTTCCTTCGCAGCCTGACGGTACTGATCGACGACCTGCTCCAGACGGCAGCAGGTAATATATGCGCCGACTGCATGACCCTGCTTGGAATTGCGCACCAGCATGGACGCGCCGTAGTTCATATTCAGATAGTAGGTATCGGATTCGGGATCCTTCGGGAACGGCACGATGAAGATATCGCCGTCCGGGTTCATCGCATTGGACTCGCCCAGCGACCACGGCGCCATGCCGTAGAACAGCGTCGAGCCGTCCTCCGGGAAGTGGGAATACCATGTGCCGTCATAGAGCCCCAGCTTGCTGATCTGCTCCTGAAGCAGCTCGGCGCGCTCGATGCTCGCGCTCATGATATTGTTCGAGAACTGATTGCCGTCGTAATGGATGACAGTATCGCCGGTAGACTGCACGATTGCCTGACCGAACCAGCCGCGGGCGCCGAAGCGCTGCTCGCCCTCGTCCGCATTCGAGACAAACTGCTTCATCATATCGAGAAACGTATTCCAGTTCCACTCGCCCTTTTTATAGAGCTCATACGGGTCCTTCAGACCCTCCTCCTGCATCAGCGTGCGGCTGTATGTGATCGCGAGCGGGTCGGAGACCGAATACGGCACGACATAATAATGCCCGTCGTACTTATAGGTCTCGGCATAATCGCGCATATCGTTCCAGATCGGGTCGCTGAGATCGACGTAATTGTCGAGCGGGTCATACATGCCCTTTGTCACGCCGTTCGGCACTGCATCCCACTCATACGGGAATATGTCGATCTGGTCGCCGCTGTTGAAGTGGTTTGCGAGATCGTCGAATTTGCTGTCGGAGGTCGTCGCGATGTACTTGATCTTGCCGCCGTAGACATCCTCGAACAGCGTCAGTGCGACGGAGCGGTCCTGATTGTTCTTCGGGTTGAGATCGTAGACTGCCATCCAGCAGACGGTCTTATCCTCGCCGGAGACGTCCTGTGCGGACTGATAGTCTTCAAGATCATGCATAATCTCCTCGACCTGTGCGACGTCGATCTTGACATCGTCCTCTGCCTTCGTTCTGCCCTCGGAGCTTTCCTCCTTGCCGCAGGCTGTTGCGGCAAATGCCATAGAGATCGCTGCGAGCGCTGCTAACATGAGCTTCATTTTTTTCATACCGGTAACCTCTTTCTTCGTCTGTACGTTGGATGCTTCGCCGCAACATCGCGGCTCCTCAGCATTATTATACAAAAAAAGGAATCCGATTGTCAATTACGATTCCTACAAATACGATGCCGCTGTTTTGTTTATTTTGCACAGTTAGGAGAATATTGCACATCCGGAGTGCAGAATCGGACAGCATACAGACGATAAAAAAGGCTGCGTGCTGCGTACCGGAGTACACAGCCCGCAGCCATAATCGGGGGGCTTAGTTAAACTGCCAGCTGTCGAATTCGAGCTGACCGCTGAAAACGAACGTCAGATCGCTGACGCCGCTTGCGCCGATGACCGGAACGGTGATATCGGACATCGAGCCGCCTGCCGGAATCTCGGCATATGCGATCGGGGTGCCGTCCGTGCCGCCGGCACAGACCTTGATGTAAGCGCCGTTCTTGGAGGATGCGCGAACCGTCACGGACTTTGCGCCTGCGCCGAAGTTCACGCCCTTCACCTTGATCCAGTCGCCCTTTTCAATGTCAGTCACGACGGTATCGCCGACGCCGCTGACCTGAATGCCGCCGTTGTTCGCCATCGTCTCGGCGCCGTTCTTCTGATACGGGTCGAGGTACTCAAGCTGCGCAACGCCGCCCATTGTCGCGGTGCAGGTGATCGCACCGGTGCTGGGATTGTAGTTCGCCTCGTTGATCTGCGTGGAGCGGTAGTTGCCGTCAGAGCTCTTGTTGCCGTTGTTGTCGGTAGAGGTCAGACCCTCTGCGCGGAACTGACGGATCGCCTTCTGGCGGGAGTGATAGAGGACATAATACTTATCCTTGAAGTATACGATCGAGTGGTGGTTGTTGCCGCCGTTGTCGCACATGCCGCCGAGCACCTGGCTCTTCAGGTTGCTGCCGGTCCACGGGCCGAGCGGGTTCGTGGAGGTCATGCAGAGAATCTGGCCGCCGCCGAAGCTGACGCCGTTGATCGTCTTGGTGCCGCCGACGCTGAAGTTTGTGCAGTAGGAGTAATACCATGTGTCGCCGATCTTGATGGCGGAGGAATCCTCGAACAGATACGGGGTTTCCATCGTGACGGGCGTGCCGTCGAGGGAGATCATATCCTTGCCGAGCTTGACAACACGGCCGGTCTTGGGGTTGGAGGCATCGCGGTTGTCGGTGCCGCCGCCGAAGAACAGGTATGCTTCATCGGTATCGGGATCGTAGTACACGCCCGGGTCAAACATCCAGACAACGTCGCTGCAGTTCGGGGAAGAACCGGTCAGCAGCGCGTGGCCGAGCGGATCGGTCCACGGGCCTGTCGGGCTGTCTGCCGTCAGGACGCCGATGCCGCCGCCGCTGTTTGCGAAATACAGGAAGAACTGATCCTTGCCGTTGATGGTCTTCCAGCAGGCATCCGGTGCCCATGCCGCAAATGCCCACTTGGCAGCGCCGTTGGTGGTTCTGCCGTTGCGGTCTGCGACCGGGATCGCGCCGTGATCCGTCCAGTTGACAAGGTCAGCGGAGGAGACGCAGTTGATTGTGCCGGAATCGTAGCTGTTGGTCTTGAGAGCGCCGTTGTTGTGATACTCAAATGCATCGTTGGTGGTGTAGACATAGAGTCTGTCCTTGTAGACCAGCCAGCCCGGGTCTGCGCCGAAGCGCTGGGTGGTCAGCGGGTTGTTCTCGTTGTCAGCCTTGTAGCTGTTTGCCAGTGCGATATTCTTGAACTGCAATTCTGCCTGTGTCCAGTCAACCTTGCGCTCCGCAACCGGGAACTCGTCGATAACGGTCAGGAGGAACTGCTGGAGATACTGTGCATCTGCTGTGTCGATCTCGCCGCTCTGGTCCACATCGGCATTGATCTTTGCGACGGAATTCGCAAAGCCCTTCTTCACGCCGCGCTTCAGAGCGCTCAGGTCGGAGGCGGTCAGCTTGCCGTCGCAGTCTACGTCGCCGAGGAGCAGAGTCGGAGCCTTGCCCGGGCCGGCGATGACGGTGCCTTCCGGTGCGCCGATCATTTCGTCGATATAGAAGTCGATTGTGCTGGAATCTGTCTCAACATAGATGTAAACATCGGTCGCATCTGCGGGAATGGTATAAGCGGTGTTGGAGAGCTGTACCCATTCGCCCTTGACTGCGGTTTCGGTGTCGATCTTGTCATAGTGTGCTTCGCCGTCAGAGCCCTGATACTGGAGCGTGAAGTGGAAGGTATCCGATGCAGCGCCGGAATCATAGCGCGCTGCGACGCTGAAGCTGTAGGTCTCGCCCGGCTTGATGATATAGGTGCTGACGGGGTGGGTCGCGCCGTGCCATGCGGACTCGCGGCCGGAAACGGACAGCGACTTGCTGCCTGCATAGGCTGCTGCGGAGGAGGAGGTCAGGGTTTCTGCGCCGCCTCTGCCGGTGAAGTCCTCGGTGCCGTTCTCGAAGGTGTAGTGGAACCAGTAGCCGTTCTCATCGAGCTCCGGCTCGGCGATGGTGCCGCCGCCTTCATACTGAGTGCCGTCGCCCCACTGAGACTGCGGGATGATCGAGGTAACAGCGTTGTAAGCAGCCTTCGGCTGGACGCTGGAGTTGTAAAGCAGCGGATAATTCTGTCTGCCCTGACTGTCGGTATCAACCCATGAATGGCCGTCGCACGGACCCCAGACCTGAACGAGGGTCACTCTGCCCTGCTCATAGCTGTGGGTCTGGTTCCATTCCATCGCGTGCTGGAAGATCGCCTTATACTTTGCTGCCTGCTGATCTTCGGAATAGGTATTGCCTTCGCGGGCAATATCGAGCTCTGTGACCTGAACCTCGATGCCGAGATTCAGATACTTATCCATTGCTGCCAGATAGGAGTTTGTGTCGCCCCATGCATTGCTTGCGGCAGCGTTGAGATGCGACTGCATGCCCATGCCGTCCAGAACGCCCTTCTGCTTCAGAGGCTTCAGGATCGTGTTGATGATGCAGTTCTGCTTTGCATCCGCAAACTCATTGTAGTCATTGTAGAACAGCTTACAGGTCGGCGGTGCATACTTTCTTGCATAGGTAAATGCCTTCTCGACGAAGGAATTGTTGCCGTAGACCTTTGTCCAGTCGGAGTTGCTTCTGACGCCGCCCTGCGATGCCGTACCGTCGTCGATGACCTCGTTGCAGACGTCGTATGCGTAGAGGTTCAGGGTCGGGTACTGGGTCTGATAGGCTGCGAACATGTTTTTGATGTAGCTTTCCATACGCTGATCCATGACAGTGCTGCTGACATAGCTGCCGCCCTGCTGGAATCCCTGTCTGAAGAACCACGTCGGTGTCTGGGAATGCCAGACCATTGTGTGGCCGCGGAATGCAATGCCGTTCTGCACGCAGAAATCAATGATTGCGGCACAGCTTCTGAGGCTCACCTTAATATCGGTATCGGTCGAGCCGCTCTGAACGAGCGTCGCATCCGGCTTCGTCTCGTTTTCGCACTCGATCGCATTGTGGTCTTTGATCATCATGTTTTTGATCGCCTGATTGCTGATCGTACCGCTGTTAAAGATGTTTCCGACACGGAAATATTCCGCAAACTCATCCTTCAGACCTCTCTCTGCCGTTGCGGCATAGACGGTATCGGTCTGCTCCTTCGTTGTGACGGTGACGTCATCGAAGCGGAAATCGTTTGTGCTGTCGGTTGTGATCGTCAGCGTGAAATCGCAGCTGCCCTTCGGCGCAGTGTACTTTGCGGAGAGTGTCGTCCACTCGCCGGCCTTTGCCTGCTGGACAGCCAGCTCCCTGACGGTCTCGGCGCCGGTTTTTTCGTCCAGCACGCGGAGCGTCAGGCGGAAGGTCTCAGCCGTCTCGCTGAATACCTTTACAGAATAGTTGTATGCTTTTCCGCCCTCAAGGTAAAATCCCTTGGCGGATGCGGCGCCGTCTCCGGATTCCGTTCTGTCCGTGACGACCATGCCGCGTGTGCCATCATAGCCCATTCCGGCTTCTGCGGTCAGTGTTGCAGCGTCCTCCGTTGCATACCAGCCGTCGTAGTTCACTTCAAACCCGTTGCTGACAACTGTTGCAGCGGAAACCATCGGTGCCGCCGGCATCATCGTGATGATGCTGCCGCAGCAGACTGCCGAAACAAGTCCGGCCGTCAGCCTTTTCCTCAGTTTCATTCAATTTTCCCCCTTAGTATACTTTTGCTTATTGATTCCCGGCCTCACTGCTCTGCGGGATTTCTCTCTGTGCGGTGCCTTCCTGCTTTTGCTGTCCGGGGGTACTGCGGAGGCAGAACCCGAAGGGGATCGGACGCGCCTGCGTTCCGGTCTCGGCACATCGGAAACCGGCGGACGGTGCCTCCGGGAATCCGTTTTCCTTGCCTGTGAAGCCTGCATTGCAGCAGGGCTTTCAGTTCCATTCTCATCATATCACACCTTTCCCGCGGAAACAATTGAAATTATGAAGATTATATGGACAATTTGAACCTGATTTGTGAAATACGCAAAAAGGCCGCCTGCCGACAGGAAAGCCGGCAGACGGTCTTTTTGAAAGGATGTTGTTGCGGTCAGACTCAGCATCCGCAGCCAAATGCCTTCAGCATTTCACAGAGAGCCTGAAAGAAACGGGAACAGCACATTTTGATGACCTGCCTTTTCTGTGTATTTCCCACACCCCTTGTGGGATGATACTATTATAACAGAACCGCAGAGAGATTGCAATGCAAAAATAATGGAAGAAAACAATGCAAATGCTGGGTTTTCACATATTCCCGCCCGCTGCGAGCCACTGCTGCAGTGCCGCATAGATCGTGAATGCGACCTGCCGCTGGTAATCCTCGGAGCTCAGCAGCGCCGCCTCGCCGGGATTGGACAGGAACCCGCATTCCGCCATCACCATCGGGTGATGGCAGTAATAGCACAGGAACAGCTCCTTGCCGCAGCGCTTGATCTCCCGCGTATTCTCCGGCTGAAGCTGCTCCCGGAACTGCGTCTGCATCATCTGCGCAAGGCTCTCGCTCCGGCTGTCGGTCTCCGAGTAAAACATCTGTGCGCCGCTGTATTTCGGGTCCGTAAACTGATTCTGGTGAACGGAAATGCAGACCGCGTTCTCCGGCGCATTCAGGATCGCGAGGCGGTTATCCATGTCCGAGCTTTTCTGGTTCGCGATGCCCTCGATCCCCTTGTCGTGAATCGAGCGGTCGCTGTCGCGTGTCAGGATGACCTCGTAGCCGGACATTTGCAGCAGCTCCCGCAGATCCAGCACAATATTCAGGTTGATCCCTTTCTCCGGCACGCCCTCCGCACTCGAGCAGCCGCCGTCGATGCCGCCGTGTCCGGCGTCCAGCACGATGACCGGCGCCGCGGCGCCCGCCGAGGCTGCGACGGCATCGGGCTCATTGGCCTGTGAGCGCATCAGCGCCGTGCGGACACCGAGCACACAGATTGCTGCGGCACCCAGCATGCACAGCCCGCTCCGCGTGATTTTTCTGATAAACGGTTTCATCTGTATCACCCCTGCATTCGGTTTTGATACAGATGTATGCATCATAACGGGAAAATATGTTTCAGGAATCACTGATAAATACAGTATGCCGGAACCGGCTGTATGCAAACCGGCCTGAGCCTTCGGATTATCCTTGCGGCAGATCAGAATTGCTCTGATTTTTGTGGACGGTTGCACGGTTCGGTTTGCAATTTGTTGAATATTTTTATGCGCAGCAACAAACTTCCATTAAATGATAGATTTGACTTGTCTAACCGCCGCAAAAATGTTATAATACGAAATAGGAAGCCATGCTTTTTCGATTCGCGGTCAGAGAGGGGAACGCTTCGGAATCAGTCCGGATAAGGCAAACAGAGACAAAACGGGGCTGATGTGCATGACACGGTGATTAACGCATTATAATTATAAAATGCGTAAATCGTTATATTTTTTTGAGAGGGGAAAGAATCATGAAAATTCAAAAAGCGTTGAGTACCGTCTGCGCATTTGTGATGTCAGCCGTACTCCTTCCGCAGGTCTTGTTTGTACCCGAGTGCGCGGAGGTTTCAGCAGCAGAGAGCGGGCCGGTCAGCTATTACGGTCAGCTTCAGGCAAGCGGGAACAGGATCATCGGTTCCTCATACTCGGAACCGGTGCAGGTCAAGGGCATGAGCTTTTTCTGGAGCAACTGGCAGGGGCAGTACTGGAACAGCGGCACCGTTGACCGTATGGTGAATGAATTCAAGTGTGAGATTCTGCGCTGCTCGCTCGGTGTAGACGATCAGGGCTCGATCTACAGCGGCGGTGATGTCGGCGCGCTGCGCTCCGTCATGGATGCGGCGATCGCAAAGGATATCTATGTGATCGTGGACTGGCATTCGCACGGCGCGCACAATAACCCGAATGCAGCAAAGAGCTTTTTCTCCGAGATCGCGCGTGATTACGGACAATATGACAATGTGATCTTTGAGCTTTACAATGAACCGACACAGGTCTCCTGGTCTACCGTGAAGGGCTATGCCGAGCAGGTGATTCCGGAGATCCGCAAATACTCGGACAATCTGATTCTCGTCGGCACTCCGACATGGTCGCAGGATGTCGATCAGGCCGCATATGATCCGATCAATGACAGCAATGTTGCATATGTTCTGCATTTTTATGCCGGCACGCACGGCGGCGATCTCCGCGGAAAGGGCGATGCGGCACTCAACAAAAATGTCGCAGTCTTTGTATCCGAATGGGGAACGGTCAATGCAGACGGCGACGGCTCCGTCAATGTCGGCTCGTCAGAGCAGTGGCTTTCTTGGATGGATTCCAACAAGCTCTCGTGGTGCAACTGGGCGATCAGCAGCAAGGCTGAGGGCTCCAGTATTTTCGGCGGAGACGGCAGCTCGCTGACAGAAGCCGGCAACTACCTCAAAAAGATCCTGAATGCACATGCTGAGACCGCAGTATGGCGCACGGTTCCGAAGAGCGGCACCGACCCCGACCCGCAGACAACAGAGCCCGATCCGCAGACGCAGAACCGGGAACGGCTTGCGCTGTCGGGCTCCGGCAGTACCGTACTGGAGGCGGAAAGCTATACCTCCATGAGCGGCGTGGAGCTGGAGGACTGCGCACAGGGCGGAAAGAATGTCGGATATATTGAATCCGGCGACTGGATGAGCTATTCGATCTCTGTGCCGCAGGCAATGAAATATGAGCTGACGCTGGATGCCGCATCCGAAAGCGGCGGCGGACAGATCGCATTCTCCTGCGGCGGCAATACGCTCGGCACGCTCAATATCCCGGCGACCGGCGGCTGGCAGAACTGGCAGCAGTTCAAGGTGACGCTGGAGCTTCCTGCCGGCGACTCCGATCTGAAGCTGTATGCACAGCAGGGCGGATTCAATGTTGACAGGATCACATTCACGGCAGCCGGCAGTCAGGCATCCGGCGGAGATATCAACCGGGACGGCAATGTGTCCGCGGCGGATGCAGTCATGCTGCAAAAATGGCTGCTCGGTGCCGGTAATCTCACCGACCCGGAAGCCGCCGATCTGAACGGGGATCACAAGATCAATGCCGTTGACCTGACGCTGCTGAAGCGGAGACTTCTCAGACAGTAACCGAATCATCACAGAAAGAGGGCGTCCTGCGCATCAGGGCGCCCTCTTGATTTCACTGCTTCCGTGATGTTCGCATGAAGATTAGAATTGCAATTCCGAATCAGTTTCCGTTGACGCGCCGTGTCGGCGCACGGTATGCACCGCCCTGCGGGATTATGCATGCGGAGCCGGAAGCAGATCACGGAAGCGAACCGTCATTCTGCCTATATCACACGGTCAATCATGGTGAAAGTATACAATTTCAGCCTGCGATACTGACATATTTTACAAAATATGGCTGTGGCGCTTGCGCTATTCAAATAAATATGATATAATCAAATCAGCTTTCTATGTCTGCGGATAAAGCCGAAGGTGCTGATATTATGCACAGGATTCGGAAAGCATGACGGTATTGTAACGATTCGGAAAGGAAAAAGCTGCTATGGATGGATCATACCCACTCGCTCTCCGGCCGGGTTCCGTACTGGCGGGGCAGTATATCATCGAAAAGGTGCTCGGGCAGGGCGGATTCGGCATCACCTACCGCGCACGGGAGCACAGAACCGGCACGACAGTCGCGATCAAGGAGTTCTTTCCCGATACGCTCGCTTACCGTGAGGGAACGACGATCATCTCGTATCCCGGCGAGCGGAGCGAAAACTATGAATACGGCAAGGAGAGCTTTCTTCAGGAGGCAAAAACCCTTGCCGAATTTATCGGAAACGAGAATATTGTCCGCATTTACAGCTATTTTGAGGAAAACGGAACGGCGTACTTTGTCATGGAGTATGTTGACGGCACCGCGTTCGATATCTATTTGCAGCAGCGCGGCGGCAAGATCAGCGTCGCTGAGGCTGAGCGGATCCTGATTCCGATGATGGATGCGCTCGGCGCCGTACACAGCAAGGGCATCGTTCACCGCGACGTGACGCCGGATAACATCTATATCACGAGAGACGGCAAGGTCAAGCTGCTTGACTTCGGCTCGGCGCGGTACAGCCTCGGCGATAAGAGCCGCAGTCTGGATGTCATCCTAAAGCACGGCTTTGCGCCGAAGGAGCAGTATACCCGCCGCGGCAAGCAGGGCCCCTTTACGGATATTTACAGCCTCGGTGCTACCTTTTATTATGCCATTACCGGCAGGAGACCGCCCGATTCCATCGAGCGTATGGACGAGGACGAGCTGGTTCCGCCGAGCACGCTGGGTGTGCAGATCACGTCCTATCAGGAGGAGGCACTGCTCAAGGCAATGAACGTGCAGCCCTCCGACCGCTATGCAAGCATGGCGGAATTCAAGGCGGTACTGCAAAACGATCCGAGCAGATCGGCGCCGCCCGCATTCAAGGTGGATTTCGGCGCAAGCGGTCCTGCTTCTTCTGCGGGACAGAGCACGGCAGGCCGGGACATGCAGAGCATGACCCGTTCTGTGACTCCGGCAGCGCCCGCAGCACCGGCAGCACCCCCGGCATACGGCTATTCTGCGCCGGCAGCGGCTCCGGCTCCGGCAGCACCGGTTCCGCCGGCTCCCCCGACTGCTCCCTCTGCATACGGATATCCCGCTCCGGCGGCTCCGGAAAAGAAGAAGGGCGCGGGCAAGAAAATCGGCATCATCGCAGGCGCGGCGGCATGCGTCGCGGCAGCGGTCGGCGGCATCCTGTTCTTTACGGGAAAGGATAAGCAGGACGATCAGCGCAACGTTACGCTGGAATCCTCGTCGGAGGAGAGCTCGGAGGAATCCGCAGCGAGAACGACGACCTCACTCAAGCTGACAACGACCTCCACGACGACCCTCACCACCACATCGCAGGCGACCACCACCACATCGGCGCGCTACGAGACCTCCACATCGGCGGGCGCGGAATATACATGCTACGGAAATCCGGCAAATACCGTGAACCGCGGACATACGTTCTATTATGACGGAAAGGAATATTACAGCACGCTCTCATATCATGCGCTGGTTGTGATTGACGGAGATGAGCAGTCGGTTCTCCTGAGTGACATCAATGCCGAATTTTCCAATCTGATCGCATTTGACAATTCGCTTTATTATCTGAAGGATCACAGCGCATACCGCATGGATCTCAGCACGGAGGAATCGGAGCGGATCCTGAGCGAATACAGCGATATCGAGCGGATGGATATTACACCGTCCTACTACTTTATCTACCGGAAATCGACCGGCGCGCTCCACTGCATCTCCAGAACCGGAGCGGAAATCAGCAAGGTTCCCATCAGCGCAAGCAGCAACTATACCTTTAACGAGGGCTGGCTGTATCTGACCGGCGAGGACAGCACCGGCAGAGATACCGTCTTCCGCATTCCGGAAAATAAACTCAATGCAACCGGCATCGGCTTTGTGAGCGGCGCAGGCACCTTCTCATTCCCGATCGTGGACAGCTCGGTCTTCTGCTGCGCGTACAGCGATCCGTCGAACAGCCAGTACACGCTGCTCGTGTCGCCGGCGGATGACACGTTCGGAGAGGTCACGGAGAAGACGCTCGAAATTGATATCAGCGAGTATGTTGCAAGCGGAGAATATATCAGCAGCCTGAATTACGGACGCAACAATATTTTCTTTGTGACCGAAAACCGGGGAACCGGCGCGACCAAGCTGTATCATACCTATGTCAATCCCGACACGCAGGAAAATTCGACGGAAAAGCTGCTGGATGATGTCAAGGATATCAATATCGCATTCTTCAGCAGCAGGGAAAGCATCCGCGTCAACAATCTGGAAAAGGATGAGGACGGAGACTATATCGCAAAATATTTTGACATTGACGATCAGGGACAACTGGAAGACTGATCAGGGGGAGGATTTGCACAATGGCAATTCAGGAATGCGGAAAAGGCCACCTTTACGACACGGAACAGTATCAAAGCTGCCCCTATTGCGTGAGCGGCACGACGCTCATTAACTTCGGCATGCCGGCTCCGGGCGCGGCACAGCCGCCGGCGCCCCCTCAGACGCCCGGCACGACGCTGAGAATGACGCCGCCTCAGGCTGCGGGCATACCGCGAACCATGGCGCCGCCGCCTGCTCCGGGTATGGTGCCGCCTCAGGCTGCGGGTTTCCCGCGAACCATGACGCCGCCGGCCGCTCCGGGTATGACACCGCCTGCGGCTCCGGGCGCGGCACCGAATATGACACCGCCTGCGGCTCCGGGCATACCGCGCACTATGGCGCCGCCCCCTCCGGGTATGGCACAGCCAATGACACCGCCGCCCGCTCCGGGTATGGCGCAGCCCTCGACGACGATCCCGTTCAGTGCAATCGGCAGGACAACGGCACCGGGCGCGATGATTCCGCCTTCTCAGCCCGATCCGATCGGCAGGACAGCGGCGCCTGTTTCGGTCACAGCACCCGATACCGGAATCGGCAAGACCGTCGCGCCGATGGGGCTGCGCAGGCCTTCGGATGACGGCATCGGCAAGACCGTCGGCGTCTTTCAGCGGCGCGGCGGCTGCGAGCCGGTCGTCGGCTGGCTCGTATGCACCGAGGGCGGCGAAAAGGGCAGGGACTTCCGCCTGCTCGCCAAGATCAACACGATCGGCAGAAGCGAACGAATGGATGTATGCATCAAAAACGATCCCGCGATCTCCCGTGAAAATCATGCACGCATCGGTTACGATCAGAAGCACGGCGAATTTCATCTGATCCCCGGCGACGGCGGCACCGTATACCTCAAGGATGCGCCGGTCTATGTCCCGACAAAGCTCGAGCCCTACGATATCATCGAAATGGGCGGGCTGAAGCTGATGTTCGTCCCGTTTGTCGGCGAGCACTTCACATGGGACAGCAGCGAAGAAAAGCAGGGCTGATCCGATGGGCTTGTTTCGCAGGAAAAACAGGAACCGCAGGGAGGTCACACAGGCGCCGGAATGGCAGCAGAGCGAGGGCCTCTGCTACCTGCTCGCCAATCTCCAGGGGATCGGTACACGGGAGCTTCAGGAGGATTCCTTTACCACATGCAATTCACTCGATCCCGCACTGTACCGCGAAAAAGGGCTGCTCTTTGCAGTCTGCGACGGCATGGGCGGGATGCGCGGCGGCGGGCTGGCAAGCAATACCGCTGTCGAATATTTCCGCATGGCATTCAATGCGCTGGACCTGAACGGGGATATCCCCGATCAGCTTGAGCAGAGCGTCGTGAATGCCTCCGAGGCGATCAAGGCACAGCTTGAGGGCGAGGGCGGCAGCACGGCTGCACTCGGGATCATTTACCGGGATCAGCTCTATTTCGCAAGCGTCGGCGACAGCTTTCTCTACCTGATGCGGAACGGCTGTCTGCTTCGGCTGAACCGTGAGCAGAATATCTGCCACGAGCGCTATCTGGAGTGCATCCGCAGCCATATCTTTGAGCCGGAGGTCTGCCGGGATGACCCGGAGGCCGCCATGCTCTCACAGTATCTCGGCATGCACGGCATCACGGATATCGACCGCAATGTCCGCCCGTATCCGCTGGAACGGGGGGATGTGCTGCTCGCCTGTACGGACGGCGTCGGCGGCGTGCTCACGGAGGATGAAATCGCTGCGGTGCTGAGCCAGAGCTCGCCGCAGCAGATGTGCCGCGATTTAGAGGGCATGATTTTTGCGCATGCCGACCCGCATCAGGATAATTATACCGCACTGGTCGTAATCTGCGTCTGATTGCAGGTATGCCACCTTGAAAAGGGACGAAAAATACGGAAAGGACTAAAAAATATGAAAATCATGAAACGAACGGCAGCACTGCTCGCCTCCGTCGGAATGACGGCATCCCTTGCGGGCGCTGCGGCTTTCCCGGCTGCGGCATTTGACAATGACACAAAAAAGGGCGTTGTTGCGGTTGTGTTCTATCTGAAGGACGCCTCGCTCATCCTCTCCTATGACGGAGATACGATTGATGCGCAGGAGAGTCTGGGCAGCGAGCTCGAATACAGCTCGGGCTCCGGCTTCTTCGTCGGAGATTCCACCTCCAATGCGCAGTATATCCTCACGAACTGCCATGTCGTCGAGAGCTATATCGAAGCCAGCGAGGGCGGCGGGTATCTGGAGTATATCGGCAGCGAAACTGTTTCCAGCGGCCGGACGGCATATCTGTTTATTGCTGCGGATTCCTGCGAGCTGCGCGTTTATTACGATCAGGACGATTACGATGTGGCGTATGTTGACTGCCACGGCGAGGTAGACAAGGTCGATCTGGCGGTGCTGCGTCTCCGCACACCGACCGATAAGCGCAAATGCCTGAAGCTGAAGGAAGCGACGGAGAAAATGGTCGGCGATACGGTCTATACGCTCGGCTTCCCCGGCAATGCGGATAACGATTTCACCGGCGCAAGCAAATACGGAATCGAGGATGTCACCGTACACAAGGGCTCGATCACCCGTCTGGTTGCGAGCGAGGGCAAGGGCGTTGAGCGTATTTCCATTGATGCGACCATCCAGCACGGCAACTCCGGCGGCCCGCTGGTGGACGAGGACGGCGCAGTGCTCGGCGTCAACACCAATGTCTATTCCACCTCTCCGTATGAGGATCAGATCGAAGCGGATTACTATGCCATCAACAGCACCGAGGTGATGCGCTTCCTCGACAAGAATTCGATCCCCTACCAGACCGCGAAGAAGGCCTCTGCAAAGGCCTCCGACGATGATTCCAACACCCTGATCATCGTGATCTGCGCAGTTGCCGGTGTCGCAGCCGCAGCGGCTGTCATCATCCTCCTGCTGAAGAAAAAGAAGCCGGCCGGCGGCGCTGCTCCGGCAAATCCGGCAGCCGGTGCCAAGCGCGCGGTCATCCGCGGACTTTCGGCACAGCATTCCGGCCAGACCTTTGCAGTCGGCAAGGATCCCGTGACGATCGGCCGTGTCGGCGGCGGCTGTGACATCACCTTCCCGGAGGGAACACCCGGCGTCAGCGGAAAGCATTGCTGCGTCGCCTATAATGCAGCGTCCAATCAGTTCATGCTGACCGATCTGGGGTCAACCTACGGTACATTCCTGTCAACCGGCCTCAAGATCACACCGAACGTGCCCGTTCCGGTGGCGCCCGGCCAGAGCTTCTATGCAGGCGACAAAGCGAATCTGTTTCGGCTGGAAGTGGAGCAGTAATGGAGCTCGACGTCTATTCGTATACCGATCAGGGCGGCAGGAGCTATAACGAGGACGCGGTGGAAAACCGGATCACGCCCGAGGGCAGCGGCATCTTTGTCGTCGCAGACGGGCTGGGCGGACATGCACGCGGCGAGGAAGCCTCTGCGATGGCGGCCGAAGCGATCGTATTCGGCTGGGACTTCTCAGAGGGCGACCCCGCAGCACAGATGCAGCGCGTCTTTGCGGAGGCAAATGCTGCGATACTGGGGCTTCAGCAGGAACGCGGCACCGTCATCAAGACAACCGCTTCCGCGCTGGTGCTGACCGATGCTTACGCATACTGGGCGAATACGGGAGATTCCCGCATATACCGCCTGCACGGGAACCGGATCGTGAGCTGCACAGAGGATCACTCTGTTGCATTCAAAAAATACAAGGCGGGCGAGATCACCCGCAGACAGATCGCAACGGACGAGGATCAGTCCCGGCTGCTGCGGTCGCTCGGCAGCGAGGATCGCTTTGAGCCGAGCATCTATGCCTCGAATGAGCCGCCGGAGCCGGGCGACGGGTATTTCCTCTGCTCGGACGGCGCATGGGAATATTTGCAGGACGAGGAAATTGCCGTCGATTTCACTAAGGCTCAGACGGCGGAGCAGTGGGCAGAGCTGCTCCTGCTGCGCATCATGAGCCGTGTCAGCGGCGAACACGACAATCTTTCTGTGATGACCGTCATCGTAAAATAACAATCCGGCAGCATGATCTGTGCGGCCGGCCCCGCGTGCTCCGCCGGAAGCTCCCCGATCGGGGAGCTTCTCTTGTACGGAACGCAGGGATGCCGCTCGGGGTATCATACAAATTGAAATGAGGTGACGCACATGGAATCCGCAAAAGAACAGGCTGTCAGCAATGCAGTTGCTTCCGCCGAAATAGAGGGGCTGCATCCGACCGAGCAGGACATTGCCAGAATCCGGGACTTTCTGGACAACAGAATTTCCCATGACGAGCTGGTTGCAATGGCAATCTACGATATTTCAGGCACCCGGGCAGACTGTTATCCCAATACGACCGTTCTCATCAACCGCTTCCATATTCAGGATCAGAAAAAGCTGTCAACGGTCGAGCAGAAGCTCGTAACCAGCCTCGCAGCGCAGCTTGAAGCAGAGACGGTTTTTGAGCATGTTGACTTTGCGTATTACAAGGGGCTGCATAAGGCGCTGTTCGGTGATCTGTATGACTGGGCAGGGACCGTGCGAACCATCCCGATCTCCAAAAAGGGAACCGTGTTTTGCCCTGCCGAGGAAATCAGCGGAATCGCCGAGGCACGCTTTCTCAGGCTGAAGCAGCAGAATTATCTGACCGGGCTGGATGACAAAGCCTTTCTGGAGGAGCTGACCGGGCTGTACGATGACCTGAATCTGCTGCATCCGTTCCGCGACGGAAACGGCAGAACACTCCGCCTTTTTATCACGCTGCTTGTGAAAAACACAGGCAGAAGGGCGCTATTCGGCCGCTGCGATGCCAATTTACTGGCATCTGCCGCAATCCAGGCGGCACAGGGTAAAAAGGATCTGCTGCGGCAGGCGCTCTCTGAGGTCATTGTAAACGGCTGATTCCGGGAGCGGACGAAATCATAAAAGCGGGTATGACACGGGAGCACTGTCATATCCGCTGCTTTTTTTGAGGATGATACGAAAGAAAATTTGCTTTTCCATTGCTTTTTCTGCGTAGATGTGTTATAATGAGGATACGGAAGGCGCCGGCGGATGCCCATTCGCCCGCTTCCGTGACAGTTTCCTGACAGAGAACCGGTGATCGTTTCTGCGCGGTATGCCGCAATCGAATCAGACCGGAACAACAGGTTCGGTTCAATCCGAAATCAGGAGGTATCAGACTATGAAACAGACATTGAAGAAAAAGGCAGTCATCCTCGCAGCAGCCGCTGCGCTGCTCCCCTGCGGCATCCGTGCATCCGCTGCGGGCACTGAGACTGCGAACGAACAGACGGCAGTCTGCACGAAATCGTTTGACTGCTGCAATTCCGGCTTTGCGCTCATGACAGAGGAGGACGGGCTGTACTGCACCGAAATGCTCTGCCCTTCCCTCACGGACTGCATCCCGGAGGAGCAGGGAGACCTGACCGATGCGGAATATGCCGAGCTGAAGGAGCTCTATGAGAGGCTGGATGCAATCATGCAGGAGCACGCCGACGATGACGATTTCTGGGAGGAGGACAGCCCGGAGATCGACGCGCTCTGGGAGCGGATCGACGAGCTGGAGGAGAAGTCCGGCTTGTACGATGATCTCGGCGATGATTTCGACGACGATCTGAAGGAAGCGCTCACCGAGGAGGAATTCAGCGAGTATCAGCAGATCAATGCGCGGATTGATGAGATCGACGAACTGATCTTCGGCGACTGCGGCGATGAAATGACCGACGAGCAGATCGACGCGGCGTATGCGAAGTATGAGGAGGAGCTCGATCAGCTCTATGCCAGACTGGATGCGCTCTACGAGAAGGCAGGATTCCTCATTGACTGTTGCGATGAGGAAATCGACTTTGATGAAACGGATTTTGATGATTCTGACCTTGCGATTTTTGAAATCGACGGCGAGACCGGCGAGGCTGTTTCCGTCATCGGAAGCGGGCTCATGAAAAACAGCATCTTCTGAAAAAAGGTATAAAGTGCTTCTACAAGCAGAAATGCCCCGCATTGCGGGGCGATTTCTTTTTTTCGTTCATTTTGCGCTGCGGTCGCCCTTTCTCCGGAAGATACAGGATACCAGCGACGACAGCAGAAAGAATGCCAGATTCACAAGAATCACGCTCGCGCCCACTGCCGTATCAAACCACAGCGAGAACAGCAGTCCCAGCAGGAAGCAGCTTACCGACACCGCAACCGCCGTCAGCACGACCGCGCGGAAGCGCTTGCAGAGCCGCATCGCCGTCACCGCCGGAAAGATCATCAGGCTCGAAATCAGCAGCGCGCCCATCATCATCATGCCGAGCACGACCGTCACCGCCGTCAGCACCGCAATCAGCAGATTGTAAAACCGGACGTTCAGCCCCGTTGCGCGCGCGAAATTCTCATCAAAGGTCACGGCGAAAATTTTGTCATAAAACAGCAGATACACCAGCAGCACGCAGACGCTTAAAATCACGCTGAAAATCACGTCGCTGCGGGTCATTGCGAGGATGCTGCCGAACATGTAGTGGCTAACATCGGTCGTGAGATTCGCCTTTGAGGAAGCGAAGATGCCGAGCGCCAGTGCAGAGGTCGAGAACAGCGCAATGGCGGTATCGCCGCCGAGCCGGCTGCTCTCGGAGAGCCGCAGCAGAATGTACGCCGCGGCGATCACAACCGGAACCGTCACCTTCATCGGCGCCCAGCCCATTGCGATCGCGATGCAAAGTGTGCCGTAGCCGACATGTGACAGCCCGTCGCCGATCATCGAGCAGCGCTTCAGCACCAGACTGACGCCCAGAAGGCTCGAACACAGGCTGACTGCAATGCCGGCGATCAGCGCGGGCAGCAGTATGACAGAAACATACTCCGGTGTCAGAATCGCAGAAAGATCGTTCATTCCGCCGCCTCCTTCCCGTGCGCATGCGCATGCTTGTGCGGATGCCGTTCGCAGTTGGAGCAGTGCTCCGGCGTGATATTCTCGCCGAGAAAGCGCTTTCCGACTGCGCTGTTTTCATATTCGGCGCAGCTCCCGAAGAAGCTCTCCTGCTTGCCGATATGCAGAATCGACTTGGCATGCCGCACCGCGCATTCCACATCGTGCGTCACCATGATGATCGTGATGCCGTGCTCCTCGTGAATATGCCGCAGAATGGCATAGAGCTCCGTCGCGACCAGCGGGTCAAGGCCGGTCAGCGGTTCATCGAGCAGCAGGAGCTTTTTTGTCGCACAGAGCGCCCGCGCAAGCAGCACACGCTGCTGCTGTCCGCCGGAGAGCTCGCGGTAACAGCGGTCGGCAAGCGCCGTGATATTCAGGCATTCCATCTGCTCGGCGGCGCGCGCCTTGTCCGCCTTCGTATAGAACGGGTGGAAGAAGCCGCCGTTCAGGCAGCCGGAGAGCACGACCTCCCGCACCGACGCCGGAAAGCTCCGCTGAATCTGGCTCTGCTGCGGCAGATAGCCGATCTCATTGCGCTTCAGGCCGTCGCCGAGCGTCAGCGTGCCGGCATCGACGGTTTTCAGCCCGAGCAGGCATTTCATCAGCGTGCTCTTGCCCGAGCCGTTTTCTCCGACGATGCAGAGATAATCGCCCTTTTCGACCGAAAAGCTCAGATGCTCCTGCACGACCAGCGATTCATAGCGCAGGGTAATGTCCCTGCATGTAATATATGCCATATCAGCTCAATGCCTCCCGGATTGCGGCAAGATTATCGCGCATGAAATCCTGATAATGCCTGCCGGACTGCATATCCTCTTTCGATACATTGTTGCAGGACTGCATCATGACCGCCTTTGCGCCGGTCGCCTTGCAGACCGCATCCGAGATCTTCTGCTGCGAGTTTTCGAGATAGAACACCGTCCCGATCTGCTCGTCCTTGACCTTCTGAATCAGGAAGGAGAGCGTCGCCGCGGAAGCGTCCGTGTCGCTGCTGCATCCGGGGAATGCCGCGTAATACTCCCAGCCGTAGGCTTCAGTCAGATAGCGGAACGGGAATCTGTCGGCAAAAACCAGCGTATTCCGCCGGGCATTCTCCTTGATTTCTGCTGCCTCCCGGTCAAGCTCCAGCAGCTCTGTGTGAATCTCCTCAAATGCCGCATTGCAGTCCGCGGTCTTGTCCGGCTCCATCTCCCGCAGCGTTTCATTGATCGCGCTCAGCATCGAATCTGCATTCATCGGCGATGTCCAGATGTGCTCGTCGATTTCGCCTTCCTCCTCTTCCTCTTCCTCCTCCTGCATGCCCTCGACGGTTTCCTCCGCGAGAAGATTCACGCAGTCGAACATCCGCAGATTGCGCTTGTCCTTGCGTGAGCTGGAAATCAGCTTGTCCGCCCATTGCTCCGAGGCTCCGCCGATATAGATAAACAGGTCGCAGCTCTGGATCGCGGAGACATCGGAGGGCGACGGCTCATAGGAATGGCTCTCGCCGCCGGGCGTCAGCAGCAGCTTCACATTGCAGGGAATCCCCGCCTTATCAACAAGCTGCTTTGTGAGATCGTAGGTCGCAAAGACCGTCGTCACGATCTGCATTCTGCCGTCGTCCGCACGGCTGCCGCAGCCCGCGAATACGCCGAGCATGCCGGTGCCGAGCAGCAGTGCCGCGCCGAGCGCCTTGAGTTTGCGTATCAGTCGCTTCATGGTTCATTCCTCCGATGTTTGCTCTGCACAAGCGCTGCAAAGCCCGTAAAATGTGGTGCGCGCGGGGTCAATCGCAAAGCCGTGATCCTCCCGGACATGCGCGGTGATCGCGGCGAGATGGTCGCAGTCGAGATGAATCAGGATGCCGCAGCCGGTGCATTTCAGATGAAAATGCGAATGGCAGGTGCCGGCCTTTGCCTCCTCGCCGCCGAACTGCCAGCAGGCAGAGTTGCCGTCGTCCATGACGTAACGCCGGACAAGCCCCTGCTCCTCAAGCCGCTCGAGCTGCCGGTAAACGGTCGCCGCCCCGACGGGCGTTCCGTTCCGGCTCAGCGCCGCGACAAGCTGTGCCGCGGTGATATGCTGCTCCGGATGTGCCTCCAGATATGCGAGCACACACGCCTTTTGTCTGGTTTGATATTCGCTTTTTCTGTTCCCCTGCATGGTCTGATCGCCTGTCCTTTCTGAAAATGAAAATAAGAACCAATATCAAATTGAGTTTATTATATCACATAGTCTTGATTAAGTCAATGACATTATATGAACAAATCCGTTTTTAATTCGCTCAAATGCCGTATCTATGGGGTTTATCAGCACTTTGCGGTAGATGAATAAATTATCGAAATTCGATTTTCTTCTACCAGATTTTCTACCAAAATCGCTCTCTTTTCGTTCTCTTTTTCTCGCTGTCCATTTTTCGATATTATATTTTATAATCTTGATGTTTGCGATTCACCTGTTGCTGTATGTGTATCGCTTTTCTGTTTTCGACCGCCTGTCTTTTTGGGGGCAGTCGTGTATATTGAGTTTGCTGTGGACTTTTTGCTTGCTGATTTTTTCCTTGTCGACTTCTTCTTAGGTGCAGGCTCGGCAGTCT
>JAFUAD010000021.1 GCA_017460835.1 Oscillospiraceae bacterium | reverse complement strand
TGTAATGGAGGCCGGCACTGCCGGCTGACGCGGGGTACAAGCCCCATAGCCAACAGGCGCGAAGAAAGTCTATATGGGAAAATTCGCCCAGACGGCGCTTTGCTGTAATGGAGGCCGGCACTGCCGGCTGACGCGGGGTACAAGCCCCATAGCCAACAGGCGCGAAGAAAGTCTATATGGGAAAATTCGCTCAGACGGCGCTTTGCTGTAATGGAGGCCGGCACTGCCGGCTGCACGCCCAAGCGTGCCAAAATATTCGGCTGAGAAAAGAGACTCAGCTTCGCTCATTATGGTGCGAAGCGAAATGGAGGCCGGCACTGCCGGCTGCACGCCCAAGCGTGCCAAAATATTCGGCTGAGATAAAGCATCCCGCTTATCTCATTATGGTGCGAAGCGAAATGGAGGCCGGCACTGCCGGCCCGACCCGGTCAGCATTTCCGTGTAGCTCTCGTAGCGGCTCTGCGGGATCTCCCCCGCCTCAACCGCCGCCCGCACCGCACAGCCCGGCTCCCGCAAATGGCGGCAGTCCGCATACCGGCAGGGCGCCTCCGTCCGCCGCAGCTCCGGAAAGCAGCCGGCAAGCTCCTCCGGCGCGATCTGCGCATATGCCTCCGTCTCAAACGTCGAAAAGCCCGGCGTATCCGCGACCCGGCCGCCGTTCGGCAATGTATACAGCGCGGTCTCCCGCGTCGTGTGACGGCCTCTGCCGAGCTTCTTGCTGATATCCGCCGTCTCAAGCTGAAGCCGCACATCCAGTGCGTTCAGCAGCGTGGACTTCCCCACGCCGGAATTGCCCGTAAAGGCGCTGACCGCGCCCTCCAGCTCGTCATAAACCGGGCGCAGCGTCTCCGGGCGGCGGTAATCCACATCATACACAGGAAAGCCTGTCTTGCTGTAAATCTCCGCATACCGCGCCGAATCGGCCAGATCGACCTTCGTGAACACCAGCACCGGCTCGATCGACTTATACACACAAACCGCAAGAAACCGGTCGAGAAGCTGCAAATTCGGGGCGGGATCGCGCACCGAAAGCACAAAAATCAGCTTGTCCAGATTCGCGAGCGGCGGCCGGATCAACTGATTCTTCCGCGGGAAAATCTCGGTAATGCATTCATTTTCAACGCGGACGCGGTCGCCGGCGCAGGGGGAAATGCCCTGACGGCGGAAAATGCCGCGCGCTCTGCACGGCAGCATAGAGCCGTCGGGGGACTCTACTGTGTAAAGTCCCCCGACTGCTTTGATAATCAATCCTTCCATCTCAGCCTTCTTCCGGCTCATCCGTCGGCTCTGTCTGCTGCGGAGTTGTCGCTGTGGTGGAGGTTGTGGTGCTGGAAGATGTGCTGGAGGTCGTGCTGCCGCCGGTCGTTGTGCTGGCGGGAGGCGTGGTGGTCTTGAGGCCGCCGACATGCTCAAATGCGCCGTTGATATCATAGCTCAGAGGCGTATATGTGCCGGCATCGAACTCAATGCGGTAGGTTCCGATTCTCGCCTCGGAGCCGGTCGCTTCATTGAACAGCATTGCGATCATATCGTGCGTACCGGTGCCCGAGACGGTCAGTCTGGTCGAGCCCAGTGCATATTCCGGATTGAACTGGCTGGAGCTTGCCTTCTCTGCACCATCCTCATAGAGCACGATGCGGAACAGGCCGGTTGCAGAGGACGGCACCGCGAATGTGACGCTGACGCTCTGCTCCTTCGCCTTACCGGTCGAAACCTTCAGCATGATCGGCGTACCCTCGGAAACCTCCTCGCCGGGGTTGACATTCTGCCCGAGGACGGTGCCCTCCGGCGAGCTGTCATCCACATCCTCCTTGCCGACGACGAGGTCATTGCCCTCTGCCATCGTTCTGGCGAGATCCCACTGCATGCCGATAAAGGTCGGCACGATGACATTGACGGCATTCTTGCCGCGGGAGATGACGACCTGAACATAATCGCCGGGCGTCAGCTCGCAGGGGCCTGCCGGGTCGGTCTTGATGACCTTGCCCTCCTCGACCTCCGCGTCATAGGTGGTACGCGGGTCAACCTGAAGTCCGAGCGTCAGAATCTGGTTCTTGGCGGTCTCATAGTCCCAGCCGGTCATATCCTGAATCGTGACCTTCCGGGCGCCGAGTGAGACCTTGACATTGACTCTCTGGCCCTTCTTGACCGGGTCATTTGCCTTGATATCCTGATCGAAGATCTTATCCTTTTCATAGGACGAGAACTCGGAGCTGATGATCTCAATGTCGATCATGTCGCCGTAGGTCAGCGTTGCCTCCTGGTAGTCCATGCCGATCAGGGACGGCATCAGCTTTTCCTCGGCGGTATTGGCGTTGTCGTCGTTGCGGAGCATCTTCGACATGACGCTCGTGAACAGCACAGCCGCCACGACAATGACCACGATGATGACGGCGCTGAGGATCGGGACAAAGAGCGAGCGGCTTTCCTCATACTCGTCCTCGTCGTCCTCATCTTCATCATCTTCTTCGTCATCATAGTAGACGTCGTCATCCTCGCCGCCGTAGTAATCATCCTGCGGGTCGTCGTAATAGCCGTCGTCCGGCTCATCGTAATAGCCGTCATCCTCCTCCGGATAACCGCGCTGCATGTCATCGGCGGGATCATAGGCGGGGTCATAGAACTGCGGCACGGCGTCAGCGCCCTGCGGCGGGAGCTCCTCCTGCACGCTGCCGAACAGCTCCGGATAATAGCCGAACACGCCGTCCGGATTCTCCTTGAAGGTTTGCAGATCGTCCATCATATCCCTTGCGGACTGATAGCGGTTTGCGGGATCCTTCTCCATTGCCTTCAGGATGATCTCCTCAAGGCCGATCTGAAGATCGGGGCGGACCGTATGCGGCAGCGGCACCTTTGCCTGCATGTGCATCACGGCGATGCTGACGGGGTTATCCGTATCAAACGGCTTTTTGCCGGTCAGCATTTCATAGAGCATGACACCGACGGAATACAGATCGCTCTTTGCGTCCGTTGCGCCGCCTCTTGCCTGCTCCGGGCTGATATAATGCACGGTGCCGATGGCCTTGTCGGTGCCGGTCTTGCCGTCCTCACGGGCGAATTTGGCGATACCGAAGTCCATCACCTTGATCGTGCCGTCGCGCAGCATCATGATATTCTGCGGCTTGATGTCCCGGTGGACAATGCCCTTGCTGTGGGCATGCTGCAAGGCGCGCAGAATTTGCAGGATGAAATGCACGGCGTCCTTCCAGCCGAGCTGCCCCTGCTGCTGCATATACTCGTTCAGCGTAATGCCGTCGATATACTCCATCACGATAAACTGAATCCGCTCGGAGAACCCGACATCGAACACCTTGACGATATTCGGGTGGCTGAGCACAGCAATCGCTTTGGATTCGTTGCGGAATCTGCGCAGGAACTCCTCGTTCTCGGCAAACTCCTTCTTGAGAATCTTAACGGCAACGGTCTTGTTATCGACCACATCGGTTGCGCGGTAGACATCCGCCATTCCGCCCTCGCCGATCAGCTCGGTAATTTCGTATCTGCCGTCCAGCTTCTTTCCGATGTTCTTGTCATTGCGATCTTTTTCCATCACGAACCTCCGCGCCGGGCTTCCCCGGCAAAACTCATTTCTTGATTGATTGCAACTACACTATATATTATCATTGCACGCATATTCACGCATCATACGCGCACAAGGATATTCATGCTTCGGGCTCCGGTGCATTCTCTGCCGCCTGCGGCTCCTCCCCGCAGAGCAGGATCACCGAAATATTGTCTCTGCCGCCGTTTTCGTTCGCCTCGGCGATGCAGGCCTCCGGCACATCCTGCGGCTTTCCGCTCCGGCAGAGCGCTTCGATCCGCGCCTCTGTCAGCATGCCGTAAAGCCCGTCGGAGCACAGCAGAATCCGGTCTCCCTTTTCAAGCGGAACCTGCTGGATATCGCTCAGCACCCGACGCGACACGCCGACTGCCCGGATCAGCTCATTCCGGCGCGCATGGGTCGCGCGCTCCTCCGCTGTGATCGCGCCCTGCTCATAAAGGAGCTGCACGACGGTATGGTCTGTTGTCATCTGGCTGATTCCGCCGCCTGCCGGGAGCAGATAGGCACGCGAATCGCCGATATGCACGACGCAGGCGAAATCGTCCCGCGCAAACACGCCGACGAGGGTTGTTCCCATTCTTGCCGCATAATTGCTGCGGACGGCAGCGTCATACACCCTGAGATTTGCTTCGGTCGCACAGGCACGCAGCAGCTCGCACACATCATCCCCGCTCATACCGGCGGTGTAATTTGCGCAGAAATACTCCTCTGCTGCCGCAACTGCGATCTTGCTCGCGGCACTGCCGTTCTGCATCCCGCCCATGCCGTCACAGACGAGTGCAAACACGCCGTCGGGGAATTCCTCCGCCCAGACGGAATCCTGATTTTCGGCTCTTGCCTTGCCGATGTCGCAGCCAATGTACGCCTTCAATGCCGCTCACCACGCTTTCTCTCTCTTTCACTTACGCTCCGGGCGCCTCCGCCCCGAGCTGGTCACGCCGGAGCTGTCCGCATGCCGCCTGAATGTCCTCGCCGAGCGTGCGGCGCACCGTTGCGTTGATGCCTTCCCTTGCAAGATACTGCTGAAATGCGGCGGCGCTGCCTGCATGAAAGCCGGTTCCCTGAACGGGATTCACCGGAATCAGGTTCACATGGGGGCGCTGTCCCGGAAAGACCGGGCGCAGACGCTTCCCGAGGATTCTTGCCGCCTGCTGCGAGTCATTCTCCCCTGCAATGACCGCATATTCAAATGTCACTCTTCTGCCGGTCTTTTTGAAATAGTATGCGCAGGCATCGAGCAGCGCATCCAGCGGATACCGGCGGTTCACCGGCATCAGTGCCGAGCGGACGCTGTCCTCTGCCGCATGCAGCGAGACAGAGAGCGTCAGCGGGAGCTGCTCATCGGCCAGCCTCCTGATCTGCGGAACCAGCCCGCAGGAGGAGAGCGTGACATGTCTCAGGCTCAGGTTTCTGCCCTCCTTGCAGGAGATCAGCCGCAGAAACCGCAGCACATTGTCATAGTTATCGAGCGGCTCTCCGATGCCCATGAGCACAATGCCGGAGATCTGCTCCTCTTCGGGATAATCCGCGTCGGTGCCGTAAATCTGCATCAGCATCTCGGATGCCGAAAGATTGCGGATAAACCCCAGCGGTGCAGAAGCACAGAACTGACAGCCCATTTTGCAGCCGACCTGTGTCGAAATACAGGCGGTGACGCCGTGATGATACACCATCCGGACCGTCTCCACGCTGCTGCCGTCAGAAAGCCCATACAGATATTTTACAGTATCATCGACACAAGAATCAAGCTTTTGCCGAATCTTTGGCGGGTTTATATAAAATCGCTCATTGAGCTGCTGCTGAAACTGTTTAGAAAGTTCGGTCATTTCTGAGAAAGCAAATACGCGCTTTCTGTGAAGCTGCCGAAAAATCTGCCTTGCACGGAATGCCGGCGCGCCCATTGCGCGGATCTCCCCCTCAAGCTCATCGGGGAGCAGGCTCAGAATATCCAGTTTTTGCTGCTCCATGCATCCTGCGGCTCCTTTCCTGATTTCAGGCGCGGCGCCTGAGCTTTGCGATGAAAAACCCGTCTGATTGCAGCATCGCCGGAAAGAGCGTTGTCATCTCCGCGCCGTATCCGGCGAGCACAGGGTACTGCTGCCACGGCTTTTCCGGGATGAATGCCGGGTGTTCCGCGAGAAAGCGCTGCACGACGGCCTCGTTCTCGCGCTTTAGGACGGTGCAGGTCGAATAGACCAGCACACCGCCGGGCTTCACTGCTTTTGCGGATGCCTCCAGAATCTGATACTGGATCTCCGGCAGGCTCTCCGTCTCCGCGAGGGATTTATACCGGATTTCGGGCTTCCTGCGAATCACGCCGAAGCCTGAGCACGGCACATCGCAGAGCACGCGGTCGGCCTGCGGCTTGTCGGTTTCCCGCGCATCGCCGGGCTGCGCCGTGATGCAGGTGATGCCAAGCGCCTTTGCGCCCCTCCGGATGAGATTCACGCGGTTTTCGTGCAGGTCATAGGCGAAAATCTGCCCGCGGTTCTGCATCAGCTCCGCGGCAGTAAAGCTCTTGCCGCCGGGCGCTGCGCAGACATCCAGCACCGTCTCGCCGGGCTGCGGGTCGAGCGCAAGACAGCAGAGCTGCGAGGCGAGATCCTGCACATGCAGAATGCTGCCGTCGATGCGCTGCCCGCGCGGCAGGCGGTATGCGCCGGGGATTCCGGCCACCGGCTCCGCCTTTGCGCGTTCGGAAAATTCCGCCTCTGTCACATGCAGCGGATTGCGCCGGACATAAACCGGCGGCTCCCCGTTTGCATCCTCAAGAAATGCGGTCACGGTTTCGGTGTCATAATCCCGCAGCAGCAGCCTGAGCAGCTCCTCCGGAACCGAATACTGCACGGACATTGCCGCGATCGGCTCAGCCGGGAGCGGAATCCGCTTTCCGCTGCGGAGAAAGGCGCGCAGCACGGCATTGACCATGCCGGAGGCGCTCGTTTTTTTCAGTTTTTTGACGGCCTCCGTCCAGAGATTGACGGCGGCGAACTCCGGTGTTTGCAGATAGAGCAGCTCGTAAATCCCGCAGCGCAGCACACACAGCACCGTCAGCTCGAGCTTTTCAAGCGGGCGCTTCACATGCGCACGGATGCAGGCATCAAGCGTCAGCAGGCGCTCGGTTGTGCCCTGAAAGATCGCCGTACAGAGCGCAGAATCCCGCGCATCGGTCATGCCCTCCGCTTCGGCGCGGGCAAGGGCGCTGCGCAGCGCAAGATTGCCGTAGCTGCCGGTTTCCGCCGCACGAATCAGCGTTCTGGCGCAGAGCAGCCGCGGCGCAAGGCCGGGGGCTCCGCTCATCTGCGGTTGCCGCGGATCGCAAGCAGCCGGAGCAGATGCAGCAGCGAAACTGCAACCGCTGCGACATAGGTCAGTGCTGCGGCGGAGAGTGTCTCCTTCACGCCCTTGATCTCCTCGGGCGGGAGCCAGCCGCCTGCTTGCAGTGCGCGGACGGCTCTGCCGCTGGCGTTGAACTCGACCGGCAGCGTCACGAGCTGGAAGAAGATCACGACGCAGAAGAAGATGATGCCGAGCGTCAGAAGCTCATAGGAGCTGCACATAATGCCGATCATCACCAGCAGATACGAAATCCACGAGGAAATATTCGTCGATTTCACGATCGCATTGCGCAGACGGATCGGCGCATAGCCGGTCGCATACTGGAGCGCGTGGCCGGCCTCGTGCATCGCGACGCCGACTGCCGCAACCGACGCGACATTGTATACATCCTCCGAAAGCCGGATGGTGTTGCTCGTCGGGTCATAGTGGTCGGTCAGGCTGCCGGGAATCGGCTCGATCGCGACATTCGTGACGCCGTTTTCCAGCAAAAGCTGCCGCGCTGCCTCCGCGCCGGTCAGCCCGCGGGAATTGCCGAGCTTGCTGTACTTTGAAAAGGTCGAACGCACATGAATCTGCGCGATGACAGTAATCAGAAGCGAAATAATAACAGGAATCCAATACATACAAAACACTCCTTTCGGGAAGCGGTCATTCGGCGGTGAGGAAGCGGTCTCCGGGCTGCACGGGGAATCCGCGCAGGAAATCGGCGGCCGGCATCGCTCTGCCGCCCTCCCCCTGCATGACAGTCGGGCGGACGCAAATGCCGTCGCCGCACACAAAGGTACAGGTATCCGGGTCGGTCACGGTTCCGGCGGGCGCATCGGAATGCTCCGCTGTCAGAACCGAATTGTGCAGCTTGACGCGCCTGCCGTTCAGATCGGCAAAGCCGGTCACGCCGCGGATGAAGCGGTCAATCTCCTCTGCCGGGGCGCTGAAATCCAGCCGGCTCATGTCCTTCGTAATTTTTTCCGCATAGCAGACGCCCTCCTCACCCTGCGGAACGGGGTGCAGACTGCCGTTTTGCAGCATTTCCAGCGTTTCGCGGAGCGTCTGTGCGCTCAGCGCCGAGAGGCGGTCGTGCAGCGAATCGGCGGTGTCATCCGGCAGAACCGGCGTCCGAAGCGTGTGCAGCATATCGCCGGTATCGAGCCCCTCCGCCATCTGCATCGCGGTCACGCCCGATTCGGCATCGCCCGCGAGAATCGCCCGCTGAATCGGTGCGGCGCCGCGCCATCGCGGCAGCAGCGAGGCGTGCAGGTTGATGCAGCCGTACTGCGGCAGCTCTAAAATCTCCTTCGGGAGAATCTGGCCGTAGGCAATGACAACGATCAGCTCCGGGCGGAGCTCCCGCAAGATACGCAGGGCTTCCGCCGCATCCTCACCCTTGCGGAGCGAGAGCGGCTGATACACCGGGATGCCGTATTCCAGCGCCTTTGCCTTGACCGGCGAGGGCCGGAGCTTCTTGCCGCGGCCTCTTGCGCGGTCGGGCTGGGTAAAGACTGCGGTGACCTCATGGCCGTCATTATGCAGCATTTCCAGCGTCGGGACGGAAAATTCGGGCGTCCCCATAAACACAATCTTCATGCAAGCGCACTCCTTTGCCGTGCGGGTTATTTCTCCTCCAGATCCTCCGGCTTTACAAATTCCTCGACCTTTTCAAGGAACAGGTGGCCGTCTAAGTGATCGTTTTCATGGCAGGCGCAGCGGGCGCCGAGCTCCCTGAGCTTCAGCTCATACTGCTCGCCGTGCCGGTTATAGGCACGCAGCACGACCGTTTTCGGGCGCGTCACATAGCCCCACTGGTTCGGGACGGACAGGCAGCCCTCGAGGTCGCGGATCTTCCCGCTCGTTTTCACGATCTCCGGGTTGACCGCCTCGATCGGCTCGCCGTCCTCCTCCAGAATCATGATGAACGCCCTGCGGAGCACGCCGACCTGCGGTGCCGCAAGCCCCACTCCGCCGGATTTTTTCAGCGTGTCGATCATATCATCGAGAAGCTGCGCGAGCTTTTCATCAAATTTTTCGACGGGTCTGCACGGCTTTTTCAGCACATCGTCCCCGACCTTCACAATTTTCCGGATCGCCATCGGTTTTCAGTTCTCCTTTATTTTCTGTATGATGATGCATCACGGCAGCGCAAAGCCCTCGTGTCTGCGCAGAATTCCGCTGCCGGTGAAGGTATAGGTGCTGAGGGCAATCGGGTCTGCCGAGAGCTGCTCCTCCGTATACCACGGATTTGAGTCTCCGGCATATCCCGCAAGAATATGGGCGCTCTGCGCGGGCATAAAGCCCTCGGCAAGCAGGAAGCAGCGCTTCCCCTCCGCATTCACCGCCTCATCCGCGATCAGCACGGCATGACCGGGCGAGCCGCCGTGACAGAGAAAATCGCCCGCGTGCGCATCCCCTGCGGCAATCGGCTCGGATTCCTTTTCCAGCGAAAGCGTCCCTGCGTAGCGCATGACCGTCATCAGCCAGTCATGGAAGGTCTGCTCGCTGTCGGAATGCCGGCTGAGCGGAAACCAGACTGCGTATTCGCCCGCCGCCAGCACGCGCTTCCCGCGGCTGAACGATTTGTAATCGCAGAGAAAGCCGTTTGTCAGATGAAACGCGAGCTCGTCTGTCCGCCCCTGCGACCGGAGATACTCGCTCCAGAAGCGGATGATCGTATCCGCGCACTCCTGATAGCCCTCATCCCCGACCGAAAGCGCATACACCGCCGCGGCATTGCCCGCAGAAAGCGTTTCGCCGCTGTAGGCATAGATCATGCTGCCGTTTTCATAGAGCGGCTGCTGCCGCATGAAGGCGAGAAAGCTGTTTTCCGCAGCCGGAACCCGCTCATAGCCAGCCGGCGGCAGAATTCTCTGCTCCTGCGTCATGCCGGAGGGGTCAAGATACGGATTTTCGGCTGTTTGCTTAATCTGCACGGTGACCTCGGCGGGCTTCCAGTGCCGCCACGGCTTCGCGATCAGAAACAGGAAGCAGCAAAACAGCACAATCAGCGTCGCCGGAATGATGATGCAAAAATCAATGAGCAGGCGCTTTTTTGTCGGCATTTTGAGCAGCTTCATTGCGGTTCCTCCCTTTGTCAGACGCCGCAGTCTCCGTTCATATCCGCATAAACGGAGGCGAGCTGCGTGAGCCTTTCGCTGTGGGCGCGTTCGAGCAGGCCGCGGATAAATGCACGCATTTCCGCAGTATTCTTGCACTTCATCAGCAGGCGCATCCGAAATTTGCCGCAGAGCCTGCCGTAGCCCGCCGGAACAGGCCCCAGCACGCGCAGCGGAAGCCGCAGGTTTTTCCGGCGAATCTCATCCTTCAGCAGCTCGGTGAACTGCGCCGCCGCCCGCTGCACATTCTGCTCGTGTGCATCGGCAAAGCCGATCACGCAGATATCGCAGACCGGTGGATACAGCAGCGCCCGCCGCAGGCTCAGCTCCTCCGCATAAAAGCGGTCGTAATCCTGCTGCGCGGCAAGCTGCAATACATAGTGATCGGGCATATAGGTCTGCAAAATCGCCCTGCCGGGGCGCACACCCCTGCCGCCGCGCCCGACAACCTGCGTCACCAGCGAAAAGGTGCGCTCATAGCTGCGGAAATCGCCGGCGAACAGCGCCTTATCGACGCTCACGACGCCGACCAGCGTCACATTCGGGAAATCCAGCCCCTTGCCGATCATCTGCGTGCCGCAGAGAATGTCGTATTCGCCCTTTGCAAATGCCTGAAAGCCGGTCTCATAGGCCGTCCGCGTCATGGTCGTATCTGCGTCCATGCGCAGGATCCGCGCATCGGGGAGCAGACCTTGCAGCTCCTCCTCCAGCTTTTGTGTGCCAAAGCCCATCTGCCGCATTCTGTCATTGCCGCACTTGGGACATTTCGTCACCGGCGGCTGCACATGCCCGCAGTAGTGGCACATCAGGCTGTTGTTTTTGATATGGTAGGTCAGCGGCACCGAGCAATTGGGGCAATAAACCGGCTCATAGCACCGCGTACACTGCAATAATGTGTGGTAGCCGCGGCGGTTCAGCAGCAGAATGCTCTGCTCGCCGCGCCGCAGGTTTTCGAGCAGCGCCTCTGTCAGGGTCATCGAAAACGGGCTGCCGTTTCCGTTCATGCGCTCCTCGTTCATATCGACGACGGTGACCTCCGGAAGCGGCGCCTGATTGTAGCGCTGATCCATCCGCAGAAGCTGATAGACCCCGCGCTCTGCGAGATACCGGCTCTCCAGCGAGGGCGTCGCGGAGGCGAGCATCAGCACGGCATTGTGATACCGGCATCTTGCCTTTGCGACATCCGCCGCATGATAGCGCGGTGCCTGCTCCGATTTATAGGAGTGTTCCCCTTCCTCGTCGAGGATAATCAGTCCGATGCGGGAAAGCGGGGCAAATACCGCGCTGCGCGTCCCGATGACAATCGAGATCTCTCCGCGCCGGATCAGCTTATCGGTATCATAGCGCTGCGCCAGCGAGAGCCCGCTGTGCAGCATCGCGACCTGACTGCCGAAGCGTGCCTGAAAATACTGCACGGTCTGCGGTGTCAGGGAAATTTCGGGAATCAGCAGCAGAACCTGTCTGCCGCGCTGCACCGTCAGGTGAATGAGCTGCTCGAACACTGCCGTCTTGCCGCTGCCGGTCACGCCGTACAGCAGGAAGGCCGCGGTTTTTTCCGCCGCGATCGCAGCCGCTGCCGCATCATATGCCGCCTGCTGCTGCGGGGAGAGCACGGTATCCTCCGGCGAGACCGTCACACGGGCATCGCGCGGCACCCGAAGCTGCTCGGCGGAGTAGGTCTCCGCGATTCCGCTCTTGACAAGATTCGTGATCACCAGCTCGGTCACGCCCGCTTCATAGGCACACTCGCGCACGGACAGCGAGCCGTATTCCTCCAGCACCTTCACAGCACTGCGCTGCTTCGGCGTCGGGCGGAAGCCCTCGGGCTGCGCCAGATACTCCGGGCTCAGCCGGACCATCCTGCGCGTGCTGTCGGCAATGCGCTGCTTGCTTTCCGGCACGACGGTCAAATATCCCTTTTTCACCAGCGACCGCATCCGCTTCTGCGAAACCGGGTCATCCCGCAGCTTTCGCAGCGCCGCCGGATTCCCGTCCGTCTGCGCGATCGCCGAAAACAGTGTGCGCTCCTCATCGGTCAGCGTTACATCCGGCAGATGCTCCGCCGGCTCATACTGCTCCTCCAGCCGGAGCTGCAAACCGCCCGGCAATACCGCACGCACCGCATCATACCATGTGCAGAAGGTCGTGTCGTGCAGATGCCGCACCAGCATCAGCAGCTCATCGGTCAGAACCGGCGCATCGTCGAGCACATCGTGCAGCGGCTTCAGCGAGACAGTCCTTTCGCCGGAAGCCTCCGGCTCCCCGGCCGTGACCGTCAGCACCATGCCGACTCTCAGCCGGTTTCCGGCGCCGAACGGCACCAGCACCCGCATCCCCGGCTGCACAGCCGGTTCGGTATCCTGCGGAATGCGGTATGTATACAGCCTGTCATAGGAAAACGCTGCGGCATCGAGCGCGACGCCGGCGAGCAGACCGTTCTGCGTCGGCAGATGGCCGGTCATCCGTTTTCGGAATCCGCTTCCACCAGCTTATACTTGCCCGCTGCGAATTCATCGACGGCGGTCTTGACCGGATTCTCCTCCAGCACGACCATCTTGATGGTCTTGTCATCGAGCCGGATCTTCTGGTCGCCGTTCATCTTCGCGCGCTTTTCGGCGGCAGCCTTTGCGGCCTCCTTCTCCTTGACATGCTGTTCGGAGATCTCGCGTGCGCGCTTCGCTACGCCGATCACCAGAGAGTAATAGCTCTCGTTCTTGGAAATAATCTGATACATAGAGGGTCTGAGCATCATAATGGGTTCCGTCCTTTCTCTTCTTCGCTGATTTTTATTTATAGCAAGCCGGATAAATCTGTATTTTCCGGGCGCATGGAGGCGGCGCGGATGACGGTATTCAGATCCGCCACGGCATCCTCCAGCGCGTCATTCAGCACGATATAATCATACTGCTCCGCATAGGGCAGCTCCTCCTTTGCGCGGGCAATGCGCTGCTCGATGACCTCCTCGGTCTCGGTGCCGCGCTTATGCAGCCGCCGCCGGAGCTCCTCGATCGACGGCGGGGTAGTAAACACCAGCACCGCCTCCGGGCAGCGCTCCCTGATCTGAAATGCGCCCTGCACCTCAATCTCAAGGATCACATGCTTGCCCTCGGCGCGCATCGCCTCGACCTCTTTCCGCGGTGTCCCGTAATAATTGCCGCAGTATTCCGCATATTCCAGCAGGCCGTCCTCACGGATCCGCTGCTCGAATTCCGCATGTGAAATAAAGTGATAATGCACGCCGTCGGCTTCGTTCGTTCTGGGGGCGCGGGTCGTTGCAGATACCGAAACCGCGCAGTCGCCGCGCTTCATCAGCTCCCCGACCAGCGTGCCCTTTCCGCAGCCGGAGGGGCCTGACAGCACAATCAGCAGGCCTTTATTCTTTTTCGTCATCCTCTGTCTCCTCCTCCGCAGCAGCCGGGCTGCCCGCAAGTCTTGCCGCAATCGTCTCCGGCTGAATCGCCGAAAGAATCACATGATCGCTGTCCATGACGATGACCGCACGGGTTCGCCGCCCGTAGGTCGCGTCGATCAGGCGTCCGCGGTCGCGGGCATCCTGCACAATGCGCTTGATCGGAGCGGAGTCCGGGCTGACGATCGTCACCAGACGCGCCGAGGAAATCATATTGCCGAAGCCGATGTTGATGAGCCGCATTCCGTTTTCCCTCCGTCACTCAATATTCTGAATCTGCTCGCGGATCTTCTCGATCTCGGATTTCATATCCACGACGAGCTTTGTAATCCGGAGCTCCTGTGCCTTCGAGCCGGTGGTATTGACCTCGCGGTTCATCTCCTGCACCAGGAAATCGAGCTTTCTGCCGATCGGCTCTGCCGACTGAAGCAGTTCGCGGAACTGTGCGATATGGCTGTGCAGCCGCACGGTTTCCTCGTCGATCGCGGTTTTCTCCGCAAAGATCGCGGTCTCGGTGAGAATGCGCTGTTCGTCGATATTCGTATCGCCGAGCAGCTCGGTGAGTTTCGCATAAAGCCTTGCGCGGTAGCTCTCCGCGACGGAGGGCTCGATCGCCTCGACCTCGCCGAGCATCCGCTCCAGTCCGTCCAGCTTTGCAGAGAGATCGGCGCTGAGCCGTTCGCCCTCCGCCTCGCGCATCTGCACGAACGATTCGAGTGCTTCTGCGGCGGCATCGGAAACGACCGCCCAGACCGCGTCCTCGTCCTCCTGCTCCTTTGTCACGGTGAAGATATCCGGCAGGCGCAGCAGCGAGCTGAGCGTGATATCATCGGTCAGCCAGCAATCCTCCTCCGTGCTCATTTCGGCATTCAGCGAGCGGAGCGCCTGCACATAGCCCTCGGCAACGGAGCGGTTCACGGCGATCAGGGCATCCTTCCCCTCGGGGCGGGTGATTGTCACGGAGACCTCAACCTTGCCCCGCGCGATCTTTCCGTTCAGAAAGGTTTTCAGCTTTTCTTCAAGATACATGCAGGTTCGCGGGAGGCGCGCTGAGAACTCATAGTATCTGTGGTTCACGGCGCGGATCTCGACCAGCACCTCCTTGCCGTCTGCAAGGCGCTGGGCTCTGCCGTATCCGGTCATGCTCTTCGGCATAGAATCCCTCTTTTCTTTTTCCGGTCGGTGCGCATACTCTGCCACCTTAATTCTATCTATCTAGTATACCATAAATATGCCGGAAAATCAAGTGACAAAAGGCACAAAAAGCCCCTTTCAGATGAAGAATCCATGAAAATTCGGTGTGAGGATGCGGAAAACTGCCCAAAGCAAAGCCCGCGCCGGTCAGAGCGCGGGGTTTGTGTGATTTTTTATCTGCACGGGCCGATGTTTGTCCATGAGGAGAGGTCGCTTCGTGCGGAAGCATGTCCGCAGGTTGTCACAACCGTTCCGTCCGCCTTTAAGCCGAGCGTACAGCAATATCCGGCCGCAGCCGCGACAATGTCCGTCCATTCCGACACATTGCATTCACCGAAATGATTGATGCCGATTGCGGTAACGGTTCCGTCCGACCTTAACCCGACGGTATGCCATATCCCGGCAGAAACGGCGACGATATCCGTCCAGCCGGAAACATCACACTGACCGAAGGCGTTCCATCCGGCGGCGGCAACCGTTCCGTCTGACCTCAGCCCGACAGTATGCCGGAATCCGGCGGAAGCTGCAATGATATCCGACCATCCCGAAACCGCACACTGACCGAATGTATTTCTCCCGGACGCAACCGCTGTTCCGTTTTTCTTCACACCGACAGTGTGCCAGTAGCCCGCCGAAATCCATACGATCTCCGCCCAGCCTGAAACATCGCACATTCCGGAGGCGAACCCGGCAGTGATCTCAGACGCAGGAAAGCGGGAAAGCTGCGGCCTGTCCCGCAGAACAGAAGCAAGATAGTTCGGATTGAACGGCTGCGCCGCATCCCGCACGCCTGCTCCGGCTGCCACCACCGTACCGTCTGATTTCAGTCCGACAGTATGATAATGTCCTGCTGATACGGCGATCAGGTCTGTCCAGCCGGAAACACGGCACTGACCGTATTCATCCCAGCCCGCTGCAACTGCGGTTCCGTCGGCCTTCAATCCGACAGCATGGCAGTGCCCGGATGAAACCGCTGTGAGCCCGCTCCAGCCGGAAACGCTGCATCTGCCGTATATATTTGATCCTACTGCAAGCGCCGTGCCGTCCCTTTGGATTCCGACAGCATAATCGCAATCATATCCGCAGGATAACGTGCCGGAATACCTCCTTGCGCTTTCCGGATTCAGAAGCGGTTTTCCCGCAGCTCTCCGCGGAAGCAGGGAATATGCCAGTTCTGTTTTATCCGATGCACTGAGCACAAAACAGGTTTGAAATGTGTTTCCCCTGCTTCCGGCGGATTCCGGTTTGGGATTCCGAAGCCCCCGCACCAGTTCTGCCTTCTCCGCCGGACTGAGCGGATAACAAGTATAAACTGTCAGCTTCATATTCTCCACCTCATTCCGGAGCCGCGTACTCAGGATACCCCCTCCGAAGCGGTCGTAGTTGTCTCCGTGCCGGTTGTTTCGGCTGCGGCTGTGCCGGTCGTGTCAGTTTCGGCGGGAATGCCCTGCGGCAGCAGCATGCCCTCCTGCGGGGGCAGCGAGATGACCGGGTCGCCCTCCTGCGAATAATCGCGGAAGCAGAGGTTCAGGTCAACCTGCCCGGAAATCCCCGCGACGGTGCCGGTGCAGCTATACTGCCACATGTCGTAATTGTAGATGTAGGTCGGGCCGTCGCCGTACTCCGCGAGCCAGAAGGGAATCTCACTGAGGCGCGGCAGATCGAGCTTGAACAGTGCGGTGCGCTTATTCTGATACACCGATGCGCGGTATCCGAAGGACTCGATATTCTGGCAGAAGGCGAGCGTGCAGTCCGTCAGCACATCGACCGGCACATTGTCCGTCCGCGCCTCGCTGTCATGGAAGATCAGCTCCCAGTCATACGCGACCGGGAAATCGAGCTCGCAGCCCTCAAGCTGCTGTGCGGTCAGGATCGCCTCCTCGACCGCCTCCTCCTCGGTGATCGCCTGCGAGAAGAAATAGGCGCCGACGAGCAGCCCCGCCTTTTTCGCGCCGCGGTAATACTCGCGGAATTTGTCATCCGCTTTGAGCGTGCCGGTCCCCACGCCGTAGCCGCGGTAGCCGACGCGCAGCATCACAAAGTCGATGCCGTCCGCCTTGACCGCATCCCAGTCCGTGACGGAATTGTGCGCCGAAATGTCGATGCCGGTCAGGGCGTTGAGATTGCCGCTTTCGTCAAATGACGTCATTCTGCCGTTCCGCTGCTGCACCATCCGGTCGGTCGAGTGCTCCGAGAGCGGAACATCCGACAGCACCGGCAGCCAGATCTGCCCGAAGGTATCGTCCGAGAGCAGAATTTTATAGCCGCGCCGGTCGTAGTAGTGATTGACCGTGACCGGCTCATAGACCTTCGTCTCGGCCTTGCTTTCCGGCAGCGGGATGCCGCGCGCCTCCATCTGGGTGCGCAGCTCCTCGATCCGGCGGTTCCGGCTGTATAGCGCCGCGCCGAACAGACTGACCGTCAGGACGAACGCGGCCGACGGAATGCCGATTTTCAATACTGTTTTTGTCGGGAACATGAATGTGCCTCCTTGCATATGCTCTTCTCCTATTATAGCATATTTTCGACAATGCCGCAAGGTAATCGGGCAGGAACTTCATGTAAAAATAAGAATCATAATAAAAACCAAAGCGGCGCCTCCGCTCTGCAAAAAGCGAAGGCGCCGAAGCCGCATATTTTTTAATCCAGTCCCGCAAGGATGCGGAGCAGCGCAGTCAGGTCATCTGCTTTCACAGCCTTGTCCTGATTCATGTCTGCATTGGCCTTGCCCTCGTCGGTCACGCCGGTATTCGTGTCCTCTGCCGTAATTCTCGCCAGCATCACGGCGTCCAGCACATCGACCTCACCGTTGCAATCGACATCGCCGAGCTTCAGATTGCCCGGATCGGTGCCCGAAACGGTCGTCTCGGTCGTGGTGGAGGTGCTTGTGGTCGTGGTCGTCGAGGAAGAAGCCGTGGTATCCGGAACGGTGTATTCAATCCCGTCGATGATCGAATAATAGCAGGGCTTTGCGGTGTAATCCTCATTAAAGAGCAGCGGCGTTCTCGATGCGCGCCAGCTCTGGTCATCGGTCGTGCCCCAGAATACAACAGCGGAAATGCTGTCCTTGTATTCGACGATCGCATCCATGATATCGCTGTAATACTGTGCCTGAAGCTCCTCGCCGTTTGCGACGTCGTGATCGTAGGTCGCATCGAGCTCCGTGACCTGAAGATCAAGGCCGAGTGCGGCATATTTTGCCAGTGCGCTCTTATAGGTCGAGGCAGAGGGGAACGGATCGGTGCCGTGGTTGTTCGTGACATTGAGGTGCGATTGCAGGCCGATGCCGTCGATCAGTCCCTTTTCCTTCAGCTCGGTCGCCATGCTGATGATCGCATTGACCTTCTGCGGCATGTACTCGTTGAAGTCATTGTAATAGAGCTTTGTGCCGGCGGGCGCATACTTTCTCGCATATTCAAATGCATAGGGGATAAAGGAATTGTCGCCGAACACCTGCACCCAGCCGGAATATTCGCCGCTCTGCTCATAGGTTCCGCCCAGACGCGGCGTGCCGTCATCGCGCCATGCCTCGTTTACGACGTCCCATGCGTAGAAGTTGATATCGGAATACTCCTCCTCCAGCGCAGCGAACACGCCCTTGATGTAATTCTCCATGCGCTTGAGCATGGTTTCCTTATCGACCCAGTCGCCGTCTGAGGTGTAGTCTTCCTTGAAGAACCAGCCCGGCGTCTGGCTGTGCCAGACCAGAACATGGCCGCGGACGGGCATATTGTGCTCGCGGCAGAAATTGAGGATAATTCTTGCCTGACCGTTCAGGCGAACCTGCGGCACGGTATTGTCGCCGGTCTCCTCCAGATACGCCTGGCAGGCCTTCTGATCGAGCATATTCTCCGGCTTCAGCTCATTGCCGAGCGTCAGGCTGTTGTAGTGCTTCAGGATCAGATCCTTTGTGGACTGCGGCGCGAGCTCTCCCGCGGTCACGGCGCCGCCGATTTTGAAATAGTCTGCATAGACGTCCTTCAGCGATGCGATATCCGTCTGAATCGGATGAACCGGTGCTTTTGTCAGCGAAAAATCGTCAACCCACATATTCGGCTTATCGCTCCCCTCGCCCTCGATATAGATGGACACATCCTGCATATCCTCCGAGAAGCTGAATTTCACCTCCGGAATCTGCACCCATTCGCCCTGGCTGACGGCTGCGGAGAGGTTTGCGTAATGCGCGGTGCCGTCGGCATCGGAATACTGCATGCTGATATGCGCATTGTTGTACCACTGCATTTTGACCCATGCGGTCACGAGGTACTGCACGCCCGGCTCACAGCCGAGTGCCGAGAGCGAAACGGACGGGCCGTTCCAGCCGTTTGAGCGCTCCGTGACGGCCATGCAGGTCGTGCCGGAATGCGCGTCCTCTGTCGATGCGGCGATGACAGATGTGTCGGTGTCGCCGCGCTTGCTGAAAGCGGAGACGTCGCCGTCCTCGAAGTCGGTCACCAGAATCGCGTCGCTGTCTGCTGCGCTGGTGGGAGCCGCCGCAAGCGGAATCCCCTGCGCCGCGAGCACGAGGCTCATGAGAGCTGCGCCCGCCTTAAAGATTCGTTTCATAAAATCCACCCCGATATCATATTTTTTTACCGCTTTGATGCGGCTATTTTTTATTATATCATGTTTTTCTGCGAAATGCAAGCCTCAGAAGGAAAATACAGGCGGGATAATGAAAAAAGCCTCCCCGCATACAAACGGAGAGGCTCTGCTGCATTATTCAGAATCCTTTTTCTTCTTTCTTTCGGCAGAATCAGGTTTCTTCTTTTCGTCAGAAGCATTCTTCTTGCCGTCGGTCTTCTTTTTCTTGCCCTCAGTATCCATCGAGGCAGCAGCCGTTGCAATGCCGTTCTTGCGCGCAGCCTTCCGCTCGCGCTCGGCCGCCTGCTGCTCCTCCATCCGGGTGATGTTCTCGTGAATCGCCCACTTCTTAATGCGGATCTTGTTCCGCTCGCCGCCGGTCTCCAGCACAACCGAATCGTCATTGACCTTCAGCACAATGCCGATGATGCCGCCCGCCGTGCAGACCTCGTCGCCGACGCGGACATTCTCGCGCATGGCCTGTGCTTCCTTCTCGCGCTTCTGCTGCGGGCGCAGCATGATCAGATACAGCAGAATCAGCGCGATAATAAACGGGGAAAGCTGAATCAGCAGCGCACCGAGTGCCGAGCCGCCGCTCGCAGTGCCGGTCGAGGAATCGCCGGAGGAAGCAGCCTCGCCGTCCGCAAATACCGTCATCGCAAGCATCGCACATGCCGCCAGCGCGCTTCCCGCAGCCGCAGCATATCTCGCAAGTCTTTTCTTGTGATTTTTCATATTCATTCGCCTTTCTGTAATTGAAATATTCAAATCTGCAATGACAACATTATAGCACAAAACGCCGCCGATTGCAAGCATTTTTCTCAGTTATCGGTCAAATCGTACTGTTCTTCCTCATTTGTCAGGGCAAGGTCGAGCAGCTTGCCGAAAAACCGCGCCGGATTCCGCTGAATCCGCTCGATGAACTGCTCCGCCTGATCCTCCGAGGGCGCATGAATCCGCAGTGTCATCATCTCCGCGCCGCGGTCGGTGCAGGTGAGCGTGACGCTCCAGCCGTTCCCGTCCCGCTCATAGCTGCTGTGCAGATCGCGCAGAGCACGCTGCCGCGCGACATAGCGCAGGGCGGTCAGGTGTACGCGGTCGCGAAAATATTTCGGGACATACAGGCGGGACTGCTTCACGCTGCGTCTGCCTTCATCCGTCAGGCGCAGGCAGGGGACGCCGTCCTCCGTGCAGCAGGTGACCGCATTCTGCTCCTGAAGCGCGCCGAGCGCGTCCATATACATAAAATAGCTGACATGCCCCGTCGGGACGGCGATCTCATAGAGCCAGTCCTCCGGCAGAAGCCCGTCAAAGCGCAGCAGGATATCGCTGAGCAAAATGCAGATATGCCAGTGGCTCATCTGCTCGGTTGAGGGGGCAGGGATGGCGCGCGGTCCGGCGGGCTCCGTTTCGGGGCGCTCCGGCTCCATTTCCGGGAAGAACGCGAGCTGACCGTTCAGCTTTTCCTCCGGCAGATCATGCTTCTGCTCCTCCGGGAGCTGCTCCGGGTTCATGTGCCCACCTCCTGCTCATTCCGCTACAAAAATTCAGTTCCGCTGCTCCGAAGGCCGCCGGACTGATCAATTATTTTCACTCTGATTTTTGAGAATGAAGGTTTGCCCCAGCGGGGCGCCGATCCATTGCGGAGAAACGTACATTTCACCGTCGGCATATGCTTCCATCGTAATATCAACAGCGTCTCTTTGGATGTAGTTCGCGCAATGCACAGCGATATCATCAAGGATTCCTTCCCGCCACACAAGGCGCCCGTGCGAAAGCGCATACAATGCATCCCGCCGCTCCGTTGATTTGGTACGCAGATACATCACACAGAACAGCACAACGAAACCGTCTATTACCGCAGCAAGGCAATCCCCGCCGCACCGACATTCGCCGCAATCAGAAACAGCGTCACGGCCGCCGTGACTGCAAGCACAATCGCAGCCAGAGCAGCACTGATGTAAAAAGGACGGTGAAATGCTGTCTCAAGTGCTTGCAGGTGTCTCTCCGGAAGCGCAGTTTCTTCCGCCGTAAATCTGATTCCCTCTCAGATGAAGTTCGGATAATCGAGCAGATGCGAGACAAGCGCAATGCTCATCGCGGCCTCGACGCACGGAACCGCCTCCGGCACAAGGCAGGGGTGCGAGACCTCTGCGCTTTGCAGCACCTCATTGGTCATCGCGGAATAATCGACGGTCGCCTGCGGCTTGCCGATCGACGCGGTCGGCTTGATCGCGATGCGGAAGCAGATCGGCATACCGGAGGAAATGCCGCCGAGGATGCCGCCGTGGTGGTTGGTCTGCGTTTTCACATGGCCGTGCTCGTCCACATAAAACGGGTCATTGCACTGGCTGCCGGTCATTTTCGCGGTCTCGAAGCCCGCGCCGAATTCCAGTCCGCGGACGCCGGGGATGCCGAAGACGAGCTGCGCGATGGAATTTTCGAGCCCCTCAAAGATCGGGGAGCCGATTCCGGCGGGAACATTGACCGCATAGCAGGCGATCGTGCCGCCGAGGGTTTCGCCGCCGGCTGCCGCATTCTGAATATCCGCGAGCATTTTTCTGCCCTTTGCCGGGTCATTGACCGGGAAGCGCCGGCTGCGGATCCGGAGGATATCCTCCTTCGTCACATCGGTCTGCGAGAGCGGCTTATCCTTGATATTATGGACGGAGGTGATCTGCGCGCCGACATAAATGCCGCGGCGCTCCAGCATCTGCTGGCAGACGGCGCCCGCAAAGCACAGCGGAATGGTCATCCGCTCGGAGAGGTGGCCGCCGCTGCGGACATCCGCAAAGCCGCGGTAACGCAGTGCGCCGGTGTAATCCGCCGCGCCCGGCCGCGCAAGATGCGACAAATCCTGATAATCAAGCGGCTGCATTCCGCGGGGATTATTCAGAAATGCACAGAGCGGCGAGCCGGTTGTCCGGTTGTTGATGAGCCCGGAGAGTACCTGCGGAAAATCGAGCTGTTCCCGCTGATGGTTCGGGTCATCCGGCAAAAACACGGAGCGCGTCCGGCGCGTCATAAACCGCGCAAGTTCGTCGATATCAACATATTCTCCGGGCGGGATATTATCGAGGACGACGCCGATCGCGGGGCCCTCTGCCTCGCCGAAGAGGGAAAGACTGATTCGATGATTCCAAATAGATGCCATACTTGCCTCCAGAAATTGATACTGTATTTATTATACCACAGGCTTTCTAAAAACACAACCCCTTTTTTGTCGGCTTTCGGCAAAAAAAGAAAAGACGGAGAGGAAAAGTCCTCTCCGTTTTCAAGAAGGTTTGCTTTGAAATCACTGTTCCTTCCGCTTCGCACCGCTTACAACTGCGGCTGCGGCTGCGAGAACCAGACCCGTGACCGCGACTGCGACACCGGAATCACCTGTGCTTGCGCCGGGCGCCTTTGTCGTTGCAGCGATATCATTTGCATTCGGCGTGGTAGGAGCCGTGGTGTGATCCGTGGTCTTTTCAGTCGTTGTCGTGGTCGAACCGGTAACAGGCGGCTGCGTGTTCGTGACACTCACCGTCGTACTGGTCGTGGAATCCGAAGAGACGGAATCGGTAACCTTAGACGATGTGGAAGCGGTGGTCTCAGAGGTTGTGGTCGTCGAAGAATCCGTCGTAGAAGATGTGGATCCTGTGGTAGAATCCGTGCTCTTGGAGGATGTGGAACCAGTGGTCTCAGAGGTTGTGGTCGTCGAAGATTCAGTAGTAGACGACGTGGATCCTGTGGTAGAATCCGTGGTGACGGAGGTTGTATCCGTTGTGGTGGTGGAAGAAGTAGTAGTGGACACGGTCGTGGTGCTGGTACTCTCCGTGGTCGTGGTCGTCGAATCAGTCGTGGTCGAAGAAGAATCCGTTGTGCTCGAAGATGAGGTCGTCGAGCTAGTCGTATCGGTGGTAGTGGTTGTGGATTCCGTCGTCGTGGTCGAAGACGTTGTATCCGAATCCTTCACCTTGATCCAGCCATTAATCCTATAATACGAGATCGGTTCATTCTTGTTCGTAATCCAGCGGCTGACCGTCAGCGTGATCGGGAAAGTATCGCCGTCCTTTGCATCTGCCGGTACGGTGAACCAGGTCGTAAGATACTCGCCGTCATTGGTGCAGATCGCATCCATTGAACCGGCGGTACTTGCGCCGAGAATGTGGAGATCCGTATTCAGGGAATACGTCGGGAGAAGCCCCTCCGCTGCAATACCGCGCTGCACATCCGGTGTGTCCTCAGTACCCTCCTTGATTGCAGGTGTCAGTCTCTCATCATAGTTCAGAACGATACCGCTTCCGGAATAACCGTCCGTTCCCTCGTTGCCGACAAGATAGACACTGTATGCCACCTTTTCACCGGGCACTGCGTAAACCTGATCGGCGATGATATTGACAACGTCCGTATCAAATTCACTTTCCCGATCCTGAAGCGGGACAGTCTCCTGTGCATTTGCAACAAACGCTGCGGTTCCGATCCCGGTCAGGATTGTGGCACTGCAAAGAATTGCCGCCACCCTTTTCAAAGTTCTCATTGGAAACACTCCTTTATCTATTCAATGCTTTCGCATTGTGAAAAAACGGGCAGGGCAGTTGTCACCCTGCCCGTTTTTATTACTGAATCACGTCGCCGTAGAAGTAATCGAGATAGTCGTAGCCTACAATCGTCGGGTGATCCCAGCTGCGGTCATAGTGCTGAGCCGCCGTGTGAACCGTGTAGTAATTCAGGATGCACTGAACGTCCTCAGGCTCAACAACCTGCGGGTCACTAATCGGATCGTCAGAGGTACTACCGTCTCTGTAGTAGACATTGACAAGGAAGAAGATCAGTCCGTCTTCGCCGGCCAGCTCAGGATCGTCACTCAGGAAGCCTTCCTTCTTAGCCAGATAATGATCCGTGTAGTACTGAAGTGTCAGCTGCGCGTCTTCAGGTTCAACCTGATTATTCAAATCAAAGTCACCCTTCACGCCGATGTAGATCTTGATCGAACCAAGCTCGAGCGGAGCGCCGTTGTTGACATCGAAATCAGGATCCTCAGCCGGATCGTAGGTGTAGTAGACGGTCAGCGGATACTTGTTTGCGTGCGGAACCGAGATCTCCTCTTCGAGCGTCCATTCGCCCTTCGGCTTTCCGAGGTACTCTGTCGATTCGTTATCCCAAACCTTCTCCGGGGAATTGAGGTTCTCGGCCGGATTGGTGTATCCGGTGATATCGAGCGTCTTTTCCTCGAAGAACTGCTGTGCGCCTGCCGGGATGACATTGCCGTCTGCGTCAACATACTCGCCGTCGGAATTGACATAGAACTTGTAGACGGTGATGGCTGCCTTCATCTCGCTCAGACCGCCGCTCTCCTTGAAGGTCCGGTCATCGTGCGACCAATAGTTCACACGGGTCGGCGGATCGAAGGTGAGGGTGTAGGAGGTCACGATTGCAGTCTCGCCCGGTGCGAGGGTGGTGGTTGTGCCGGTGGTGGTAGAAGTGGTCTCGGTTGTCGTGGTCGTGGTCTCAGTTGTCGTGGTGGTGCTGTTGGTTGTGGTGGTTGTGGTATCGGTAGTCGTGGTGGTGGTAGTGGTAGTGGTATCGGTGGTGGTGGTAGTGGTTGTGGTAGTAGTGGTATCGGTGGTGGTGGTGGTGGTATCGGTGGTGGTAGTTGTGGTCGTGGTAGTGGTGGTATCGGTTGTGGTGGTCGTGGTACCGGTCTCAGTCGTGGTAGTCGTGGTTTCGGTATCAGTTGTAGTTGTAGTGGTATCGGTCGTGGTGGTTGTGGTGGTATTAGTGGTCGTCGTCGTGGTATCCGTTGTGGTGGTCGTCGTCACATCCGGCTCCTTAACGGTCAGCGTGCCGCCGTTGAACTCATAGTTCAGCGGATTGCCGTCCGCAGAGGTTGCCTTGACATCCTTCGCGTCGATCGGATAAACAGTACCGGGCTCTGCGTCCTCAGGAACTGTGATCTTGAGCGTTGCGATGTTGTGGGTGCCGTCCGGTGTGAAGTCGGAATCATCATTTCTGGTCCACTTCAGCGTATTGGTTTCCGGATCCCACTCAAATGTGCCGTTCTGCTCGTATTCAGGATCGAACACGATCTCATCAACGGTGAGGTCTGCCGGAATATCGAGTGTGATCTCGAAAGAGCTGGTGCCCGGATCCAGAACAACATTCAGCGGGACATCGACCTGTTCGCCAGGCTCGCCCTCGGTATCCTCAACCTCGTAAACGACGGTGTCGTTTGCAACGATGGTGATGGAACCGGCTTCTGTTGTCACTGCAACCGGCTGATCGTGCTCGTCGTGAGCAGTCACGCTGCCGTCAACGAAATTGATCGGGTAGGTGGTGCCGACCTCGGCATCCTCCGGAACAGAAACCTCCAGGTACGCGATCACGGAGCCGGGCTCTGCCTTCTGGTTCGAGCCGTTCTCATCCGCCCAGACCAGAACGTAATCGGAAGCATTCCACATTGCCTCTCCGTTGTTGTTGGAGTAAGCATCGCCCCAGGTAAAGCCGGTGATGGCAAAGCCGTCCGGAATATCGAAGCGCATTGTGAAGCCTGCGGTGCCGTCGTCAGAGGTCACATAAACCGGGACCTTCACAGTGGTGCCTGCGTGTGCAAGAACATCGTCGATGTCATATTTCGCAGCGCCGGTCGTGATCGGAGCGGTCGTTGTGGTATCTGTCGTGGTCGAGGTAGAATCGGTGGTCGTTGTGGTGATCGTGGTGCTCGTGGTGGTATCGGTATCGGTGGTCGTGGTAACGGTCGTGGTGGTGGTGGTATCGGTGGTCGTTGTGGTGGTATCGGTTGTGGTGGTTGTGGTATCGGTCGTAGTAGTGGTGGTGTCGGTTGTGGTCGTTGTGGTATCAGTTGTGGTGGTGGTAGTATCAGTAGTAGTCGTGGTAGATTCGGTGGTCGTCGTGGTGGTATCGGTGGTCGTTGTGGTCGTGGTCGTCGTGGTGGTGGTCTCCTCAACGATAACCGCGCCGTTCTCGGTGGTGATATCGAGAGCCTGGCCGTCAGTATTGATGACCTCGATGCTCACGAACTCAACCGGGTATTCGCCTGCTGCATCCGGTGCGATGAAGTTGAAGTACAGAACGTCGCCGTTCGCAACCTGATCTGCTGCATTCGGGGATGCCCAGACAACATACAGATCGGTCTTGTTCAGG
>JAFUAD010000074.1 GCA_017460835.1 Oscillospiraceae bacterium | reverse complement strand
AGTATCCGCTGCGCGGATGCTATTTTGGAATGGGGACCTCTATCGCCCATGTTTCGCAAAGCGAAACTGCGCAGTTTGCCTTCGGCAAACATGGGGTCCCCAAGCCCGCCGAGCTCTTTGCACGCTAGGGGAGTTTCGCCCGTTGCGACGGGCGACGAGGGCTCTGCCCTCGACCCGCGAGCTTTTTGAAAAAAGCTCGATCAAAAACTTTAATTATGTTCTAATGAAGGTGCAGGGACTTTCAAAAACTGCGCTCCTGCGGTACCTCCGGGCGCTGCACGGCGGGTTTCCCGATCAGATACGCAAGCAGCGCGGCAGCAATCAGGATGCCGCCCGCTGCCGGATATACCGGCATCAGCCTGTTCGTCGTGCCGTAAATCTCCAGCACGCCGCGGAAGACCAGCCCGACGGTAAAGCTCGCGAGTCCCGCGTGCCAGAGCACCAGCGCGCCCGCCCCCGGCAGCCGCACCGGCTTTTTCCGGCAGAGCAGCAGCGTCAGCGGCAGTGCCCCCGCGATCAGCGGCACCGCAAATGCATAGATCATCGCATAGGAATAGACCTCGTGGCTGAAATGCTCATAAACCGCACCGAACAGCGCAAAAAACGCCGCCGCGATCAGATCATAGCAAACATAATGCAGCACACGGCTTCTGTCATCCGATGTATACAATGTCGCTCACTCCTCTCTCCTGAATCCGGTTTCCGTTTGTTGTCGGGTTATTGACGACCTGCCCCTGAAAATACATCGTCGAGGAGCCGCCGCCGTCGAGATTGTACGCGGTTTTTACGCCGAGCTGCTGCATGAACTCCGCGAGCTGATACAGGGAAAGCCCCGTGCTCTCGTCCGTTCTGCCGTCCGAGACGATCAGGACGTAGTGCAGGTCGTCGATGATGCCGATTGCTGTGCGGGGGTTGCTCGCCATCGCCCGGCCGACCTCCTCATTCTGCGAGACGCTGATGCTGCCGTTTTCGAGCAGCGCCGGCCCGAAGCAGTATGCCTGCCAGACGCCCTGCTCCACGAGCTCCTCCGCGCTGTAATCGTCTGAATTCACGATTTTCATGCTGCCGTCCGCATAAACGCAGAGCAGATCCTTGCCGTTTGAGGAATCGCGGTAGACGATGCCGTTGCGGATGACATAGCCGCGCTCCTGTGCGCCGTAGTAGTCGCCGTTGACTGCAAGGATCGCATTGTGTGCCGCCGCGGTCTCCGAGGTCGCCGCCGTGACGTTTTTGCCGTAGGTGTCATAGGCAAAGGCGGATTTCAGATACTGCGCGGAGCTGAGCTGCACATCCGCGGCATAGACCGTCGTATCGGCGGCGCGGTAGGTGCTCAGCGTGACCGCGATGTTGTCATCCATGTAGCTGTTCTCCGATGAGACGGATGCGGATGCGGTGTCTGCGGTGCTGCTTTCGGCGGGCGCGGTCTGCGTCTGCTGGGTGCTCCGCTCGCTGCTGCGGCTGTGCCGCGAGACCCGGCTCTCGCCCGCGCCGCCGGTGCTGCCGCTCCGGGTGCTCTGCTCCGGCAGGGCTGCGCTGCTGCTCTCCTCTGCAAACATCGTCAGGTTCATTTCCGTAGTATCGGTCTGATAGACGTCCTCCAGAACAAAGGTATCCAGCGCGATATAGCCTGTGAATGCGATCAGCGCCGCTGCATATACCGCGGCAAAAATTCTGTGTCCGCGCATGATTTCCACGCTCCTTTCTGTTTGCCCACATTATAATCGGCAATTCTGAAAATAAGATGAAAACCCGCGAATTTTCACAAAGGTTTCATCTGCCGCTCATATTGCGGGAATCCGAAAAAAATTTTTTCAGAAACACTTGCATTTTGGAATGAAATGTGATATAATAGTACAGCATTTGAATATCCGCCTGTCCTTGACAGGCGAGGTCAAGATGCCGAACGGGTGCGGGGAGCGCTGCTTTCTGCGATCCGTCAAACATTCTGACACATGGATGGTCCGCTGCACAGTATCCCCCCGCGGCAGTGAAAATCATGCCGCTCATATCATACGGGAAATTCCGCAAACCAGAATAATCTGAGGCGCGGCGATGTAAGAACATCCGTAAACAAATCAAGGAGGAAACCTCAGATGAACGCACTGGAGCAAATCAGCAAGTCCAGCATGAAGGAAAATGTCCCGGAGATCAACGTCGGTGACACCGTAAGAGTGCATGTCCGCATTCAGGAGGGCGACAAGAGCCGTATTCAGGCTTTTGAGGGCACCGTCATTGCGAAGAAGCACGGCGGCATCAGCGAGACCTTTACCGTCCGCAGAGTCGCACACGGCGTCGGCATCGAGCGCGTGTTCCCGGTACATTCCCCGGCTGTTGACAAGGTCGAGATCGTCCGCAAGGGCGTTGTCCGCAGAGCAAAGCTCTACTATCTGCGCGGCAGAGTCGGAAAAGCGGCAAAGGTCAAGGGACTGGTTCGTTGATTGCAAACAAGCGAAAGGGGACTGGCGCAGTCCCCTTTTGCTTTACCCGTTAATTCAGGGGCGGCGCCGCACAGAGCAGACGGCGCTGTCTCAAACCGTGAAAGAGGGCAGCGTATGGCAAAACGTACTGATCCTGCTGAGGAAAAGCGGGAAAATGAAGGTCTTGCCTTTCTGGGAGACCTGATGGATGTCGTCGAGGCGGCGATCGCGACCGTTTTTGTCTTTTTGATGGTGTTCACGTTCCTGCTGCGGCCGGTGACGGTGGACGGCCATTCTATGGAGCCGACTTTGTATGATGACGATCAGATCCTGATTCTCGCCCCGCTGTATACCCCCAAAAACGGCGATATCATTGTCATCAATGACGAACGCGGCGGGCATTTTGCCGATGACGCCGAGACCGTTGTGATCGAACAGAACGGGCTCCGGAATTCTGACGGAACGCCGCTGGTGCTCGTCAAGCGGCTGATCGCGCGCGGCGGGCAGGAGATCGACATCGACCCGGATAACGGCACGGTCGCCGTGGACGGCAAGCAGCTTCAGGAGAGCTATATCAAGGACCTGACGCGGAATGCCGGCGATGCATTCACATACCCGTTCCGCGTGCCGGAGGGCTATCTGTTTGTGATGGGCGACAACCGCCCCGGCAGTACGGACAGCCGCTTTGATCCCGTCGGGCTGATTCCGGAGGATGAGGTCATCGGAACGGCAGTGCTCCGGTACGGCAGGTCGGAGGAGCGCTGCAAATCGTGGAAGGACAAATTTGCATGGCTCTTCTGAGGAGCCGTGTGCTTGCAGAAATCCCGCAGCGCTGCGGCGAAACGGAGGGAGTATAATGGCAGAGATCCCGGAGGAAAAGGAAAGAGAAGCAGCACCGGAGCAGACGGAGCCGGAGGAGAATCCGGCTGAGGAGAAACCCGCTGAGGAGGCACCTGCGGAGGAAGCCCCCGCGGAAGAATCAACCGCAGAGACCATCACCGAAAGCGAAGCATCCGCAGAGGATGTGCCCGCAGAGCCGGAGGATGCCGATACAGAGGATGCGGCACAGGACAAGGCGGCGCAGGATGCGGAAACCAAGAAGTTTCTGGGCGATCTGCTCGATCTGGTCGAGTCCGTCATCGCCTCGATCTTCGTCGTGATGCTGTTTTTCACATTTTTATTCTGCATTGCGAATGTCGAGGGCGCGTCCATGCAGCCGACGCTTCAGGGCGGCGACCGCCTGCTGGTCTCGCGGCTGACGAAAACCTATGAGAACGGCGATATCCTGATCGTGAACAACGAGGCGGGCTATACGCTCGACGCGGAAGGCAATATCGTAAAGGGCGAGGGCCTTGTGGGCAAGGACGGCAGCAAGAATATCGTCAAGCGGCTGATCGCACAGGCCGGGCAGGAAGTGAACATCAACATCGAGGAGGGCGCTGTCTATGTGGACGGCGTGAAGCTGGACGAGCCGTATACATCGAGCCCGACGAAAATGGGCTCACTCGTGTTCCATTACCCGCTGACCATCCCGGAGGGATATGTCTTTGTGCTCGGCGATAACCGGATCGTCTCAACGGACAGCCGGTTTGCGCAGGTCGGACTGGTGCCGGTCGAGGATATCGTCGGCAAGGTCGTGCTCCGGATCTCACCGTTTTCCAAGTTCGGAAAGGTACAGTAACAGAGGGAGCATCAGGTACAGCTATGGAAGATATGAAGGATATTCAGTGGTTCCCCGGCCATATGGCGAAAACCAGACGGATGATCTCCAAGAGCCTGCCGCTGGTCGATGCAGCCGCCGAGCTGCTGGACGCAAGGCTGCCGCTGAGCAGCCGGAACCCGGAGCTGAACCGGCTGACAGGCAGAAAGCCGCGCCTTGTCATTCTCAACAAGGCGGATATGGCGGATCCCGATATTACGGCGCAGTGGATCCGGTATTTTCAGAAAATGGGCTTTGCGGCGATTACGGCGGATTCCAAATCCGGCAAGGGCGTGAAGCAGTTTGCGCCGGCACTGCGGAATCTGCTGCATGAGCAGCTCGCAAAATATGAAGCGAAGGGCATGAAGGGCAGGCCGATCCGTGTGATGATTCTCGGCATCCCGAATGTCGGGAAATCCTCGCTGATCAACCGGCTCGCGGGCGGAAAACGCGCAAAGGCCGAGGACAGAGCCGGCGTCACGCGCACACAGCAGTGGATCAAAACAACGGACGGCGTGGAGCTGCTCGATACACCCGGCGTGCTCTGGCCGAAGCTCGACGATCAGGAGGTCGCGGTGCGGCTGGCACTGACCGGCGCTGTCCGCGACGATATTCTCGACAAGGAAGCGCTCGCGGCAAGGCTGATGACGCTGCTGAAAACCAATTACCCGCAGGCGCTCAGCGAGCGGTACAAAATCGCGCCGGAAACGGATGCAGAGGGCTTTGCACTGCTCGAAATCATGGCGAAAAACCGCGGCATGCTGCTGCCGGGCGGCATCCCGAATACCGAGCGGGCAGCTATTACCCTGCTCGATGAATTCCGTGCGGCAAAGCTCGGCCGCATTTCGCTTGAAAAACCGTAAGGAGACATTATGGAAACCAATTATAAATTCAGACTGGGCATTTTCGGACTGATCGGGCTGATTTTTGCGCCGATCGGACTGATTTTTCTGATTCTCGGAATCGTGATTCCGTCGGATGCCATTGAAGAGTCGTCCACGGTTTTCAAGGGCGTATTCTGCGGTGTGGGCGGGCTTTTCCTTGTGCTCGGCGCGGTATTCCTTGCGCTGTCAATCAAGGAGAACAGTAAAATCAAGAAACTGATCGCTGCCGGAAACTATATCATGGCAAATTTTGTCAGCGCGAGCCTGAATTTGGCTGTGCAGATCAACGGCAGAAACCCGTACAGGGCGGAGTTTCAGTTTACCGATCCGCTCGGTATGGTGCATGTGTTCCACAGCCGGAATGTGATGGCTGACCCGACCCCGGCGCTGACCGGAAGGCAGGTTCGCGTTTATGTCGATCCGCAGAACTATGACAACTATTACGCGGATATCGACAGCGTGATGACGCTCCACTGACTGTTTCATCTGAAGAAAGGCGGGGTGACACCGATGGCAAGAGCACTGACCGTTTATCAGGAGCTGTTCGATTTTGACACGGAGGTGCGGACGCATTTTCCGGTTTTCTGCGGCGTCGATGAGGCGGGCAGAGGGCCGCTCGCGGGCGATGTCTATGCGGCGGCGGTCATCCTTCCGCCCGATATCACAATCCCCGGGCTCAACGACAGCAAAAAGCTGTCCGAGGCGCGCAGGGAGGCGCTTGCGCCGGTCATCCGGGAGCAGGCGCTTGCATGGAGCATTGCACATGCGACCGTTGAGGAGATCGAGCGGCTCAATATTTTGCAGGCGGCGCTGCTTGCGATGCACAGAGCCGTCGAGGGGCTGGAGATTCAGCCGGAATTTGCGCTGGCGGACGGCAATCAGCCGCCGGTTCTGCCGATGCCGGTCGGCACGCTCATTCACGGCGACGCGAAGTCCGCGAGCATTGCGGCGGCATCCGTCCTCGCAAAGACTGCCCGTGACGCGGCACTGCGCGAGCTCGATGAGCAGTATCCGCAGTACGGCTTTGCGGCGCACAAGGGCTACGGCACAAAGGCACATTACGAGGCGATTGCGAAATACGGGCTGTGTCCCGCGCACAGACCCTCGTTCCTGAAAAAATACTATGAGCGGAACGGGAAATAAACGGAAAATCGGAGATCTCGGGGAGGCTGCCGTCTGCGCGATGCTGAAAGCGCAGGGCGCTGAGATTCTCTGCCGGAATTTCACGGTTCGCGGCGGCGAGATCGACATTATCGCAAGGAGCGGGGAGCTGCTGCTTTTTGTTGAGGTCAAGACGCGCAGACCCGGTGCGCTGGCATCCGGCGCGGCGGCGGTCGATGCGAAAAAGCAGCGGTTCATTATCCGTGCGGCAGAGCAGTATCTGCTGAAGTATCCCTGCGATCTTCAGCCGCGGTTTGATGTTGCCGAGGTGGAATACTCCGGCAGCTTTGTCCGGCATATTGAATATCTCGCGGGCGCATTTGATGCGACGGGGTACTGAACACCGCCCCGCCGGAGGAATCTGTTACGATATCTGCAAGGAGGATTTTCATATGATCTATCACAGCACACGAAACAAGGCGCTCTGCGTCAGCAGCGCAGAGGCGATCGCACAGGGCATCTCGGCCGACGGCGGGCTCTTTGTTCCGGCATCGGTTCCGGAGCTCAGCGCGGCGGACTTCGAGGCGCTCAAGGGGCTCTCCTATGCCGAGCGCGCCGCACGGCTGTTCAAGCTCTATCTCACCGATTTTACCGATGAGGAGCTGCGCGAATGCACGCACAATGCCTATGAGACCGGCAGCTTCGAGACGCCGAATGTGCAGGAGATCGCAACGCTCGCAGACGGCTCCATGCTGCTGGAGCTCTGGCACGGCCCGACCTGTGCCTTTAAGGATATGGCGCTGCAAATTCTTCCGCACTTCCTGACCCGCTCCATCAAGAAAACCGGCATCGACCGGGAGGTGGTCATCCTGACCGCGACCTCCGGCGACACCGGCAAGGCGGCGCTCGCAGGCTTCCGGGATGTCCCCGGTACCAAGATCATGGTGTTCTATCCGGAGGACGGCGTCAGCTCCATGCAGAAGCGGCAGATGCAGACGCAGGAGGGCGAAAATGTCCGTGTCTGCGCGGTAAAGGGCAATTTCGACGACTGCCAGAACGGCGTCAAGGCGATCTTCACCGACCCTGACATGCAGAAGGCGCTCGCAGAAAACGGCATGCAGTTTTCCAGCGCGAATTCGATCAACTGGGGCAGACTGGTCCCGCAGATCGTGTACTATGTGTCCGCCTATGTGACCATGCTCGAAAAGGGCATTCTCAGCGAGGGGCAGGGCTTTGCGCTGACGGTTCCGACCGGCAACTTCGGCAATATCCTCGCGGCGTGGTATGCAAAGCAGATGGGCGTGCCGATCCGGCATCTTGTCTGCGCTTCCAACATCAACAAGGTGCTGACCGATTTCATCGACACCGGCATCTATGACCGCAACCGCGATTTCCACGCGACCGTTTCGCCGTCGATGGACATTCTGATCTCCAGCAACCTCGAACGCCTGCTCTATCACATGACCGGCGAGGACGATGCACAGATCAGAGAGTGGTTCGGCGCACTGAAAACAGACGGGAAGTATCAGATCCCGGAGGAGCTGAAAAACCGCATTCAGGCGGAATTTTCCGGCAGCTTCTGGGATGATGCTGCGACAAAGGACATGATCGGCAAGGTCTTCTCCGAGAACGGCTACCTCAGCGATACGCACACCGCCGTCGGCATCTGCGCGGCGCGGGATTACAGCGCGAAGGCAGCGGAGCAGCTTCCGATGCTGATTGCCTCGACCGCGAACCCCTATAAGTTCGGCAAGGCGGTGCTCGAAGCGATCGGCGGCGACACCGGTGCCGATGAATACGAGATTCTCGACCGGCTTCAGGAAAAATCCGGCATGAAGATTCCGGCAGCGCTCGCAGAGCTCAAAACCAAGACCGTGCGCTTCTCCGACGTCGTTTCCGGCGATGAGATGCCCGCGTATGTCAAGGAAAAGCTGGGGATTCAGTGAGCTTATTTGTCATCGGGGACACCCACCTTTCCTTCGGGGTTGAAAAGCCGATGGATATTTTCGCGGGCTGGGAAAATCACACGGAGCTGCTGCATGATGCGTGGACAAGGCTCATTCAGCCGGAGGACACAGTCGTGCTCGCGGGGGATATCTCATGGGGCATGACGCTCAGTGAAGCGCTGCCCGATTTCCGCTGGCTCGATGCACTGCCCGGAAGGGAGAAGATCATCCTCAAGGGCAACCACGACTACTGGTGGGTGACTGTGAAGAAGATGCAGACGTTTTTTGCGGAAAACGGGCTGGATACGCTGAGAATTCTGCACAACAACTGCTATGCATATGAAAACACCGGCATCTGCGGGACGCGCGGCTGGGTCAATATGGACGCAAACGCCGACGACTCCGCGAATGCGAAAATCCGCGCAAGAGAGGCACAGCGGCTCGATGTGTCCCTGACCGCCGCAGAGCAGCAGGGGCTTCAGCCGGTCGCGTTTCTGCATTATCCGCCGGTCTACGGCTCGGGCTGCAACTATGAGATGCTCGATGTGCTCTGGAAGCATCAGGTCAAGGACTGCTGGTACGGGCATGTTCACGGGAAATCGCAGCATAAATACGCGATCAACGGAGAACGGGACGGCATCTGCTATCACCTGATCGCAGGGGATTATATACAGTTTATTCCACAAAAGATCATGTAAACTGTAAAAATCCAAGAAAGCGGGAAAAGCGCTGGAAAAATCCGGACTTTTATGCTATAATAAAGTGTCTGTCATATGCCCCGCGCAGGGAATGCGGCGGGTGCATGCAAGAAGAATTTGAAATATGGAGGAACAAACCCATGAGCTTAGTATCCGATGTGAAAACAGATGTAAATATGAGAGAAGTCACGTTCTCGATCTCCCCTGAGGACCTCGAGGCCGCCTGCGAGCGCGTCTATCAGCACCAGAAAAAGGATATCGCGGTCAAGGGCTTCCGCAAGGGCAAGGTCCCGCGCAAGATGGTCGAGAAGCTCTACGGCGAGGAGGTCTTCTTCGAGGATGCCGTGAACCAGATCATTCCCGGTGAGCTCGATGCGATCATCCGCGAGAAGGAAATCAACATCATCGACCGCCCGTCCGTCGAGCTCGTCTCCTGCTCAAAGGCAGAGGGCGCTGTCTGCAAGGCAACTCTCATCACCAAGCCGGAGATCACCGTCGGCGAGTATAAGGGCATCCATGCACCGATGAAGGTGCGCGAGATCACCGAGGAGGATATCGACCAGCAGGTCGAGATGCTCCGTCAGCGTCAGGCGAGAGTTATCGACATCGACGACCGCGCTGCGCAGAAGGGTGACGAGGTCAAGATCAACTTCGAGGGCTTCATCGACGGCGAGGCATTTGAAGGCGGCAAGGGCGAGGATTACCCGCTCCGCTTAGGCTCGGGTCAGTTCATTCCGGGCTTTGAGGATCAGATCGTCGGCAAGAACATCGGCGACAAGTTCGATGTTGAGGTCACCTTCCCGGAGGATTACTCCGAGGAGCGCTATGCCGGCAAGGCAGCCGTGTTCAAGTGCGAGCTGCTCGGCATCACCGCACAGGATCTGCCGGAGGCAGACGATGAATTCGCAAAGGATGTTTCCGAATTCGACACCATCGCGGAAATGCGCGAGGATATCAAAAAGCGCCTGACCCAGACTGCGGAGCAGCAGGCTCAGACCGCATTCGAGAATTCGATTTTTGACACCGTTGTCGCCGGGGCGGACGGCGTCATCCCGCAGGTGCTCTATGACCGCCGCATCGACCAGCGGATCCGTGACTTCGAGAACCAGCTCCAGCAGCAGTACGGCGATCTGAAGCTCGAGGAGTACCTCCAGCTCACCGGCATGACGATTGAGCAGCTCCGCGATGAGTATGAGGAGCAGGCAAAGAAGGAAGTCATGCTGAGACTTGCACTCGAAAAGATCGCAGATACAGAGGATATTCAGGTCTCCGACGATGAGCTTGAGGAGGGCCTCAGCGAATTCGCGGCTCAGCTCAATGCGCCGCTGGAGCTCGTCAAGGCCAGAATTCCGGTCGAGGACTACCGCACCGATATGCGCGTGCAGAAGGTCGTCGAGCTGATCAAGAACAATGCGGTCGTGGATAACGAGGCAGCAGAGGATGCAGCCGCCGAGGAGGCACCTGCTGAGGCTGCGGAGGAGTCCGCCGAGTAATACACACACATACTGATACCCCGGCTTGTTGCTCTGCACAGGATGAACTCTGTGCAGAGCATGAGCCGGAACATTGCTTTATACGGGAATTTGCCGAAAAACCGCGATTTCCGCCGAAGAAAGGATGGCACACGAATGATGAACATGAACATGAGCCTTGTCCCGACCGTAATCGAACAGACAAACCGCGGCGAGCGGGCATATGATATTTACTCCCGCCTGCTCAATGACCGGATCATCATGCTCTCCGAGGATGTGAACGATGTGACTGCGAGCCTTGTCGTTGCGCAGCTCCTGTTCCTTGAGAGCCAGGACCCGGAGAAGGATATCTCCCTCTATATCAACAGCCCCGGCGGCTCCGTGACGGCGGGCATGGCGATCTATGACACCATGCAGTATATCAAATGCGACGTTGCGACCATCTGCATCGGCCTTGCCGCCTCGATGGGCGCGCTGCTGCTTTCCTCCGGTGCGAAGGGCAAGCGCATGGCGCTCCCGAACAGCGAGATCATGATTCACCAGCCGCTGATTATGGGCGGCGGGCTCTCCGGTCAGGCGACCGATATCAAGATCCGCACGGACAACCTGCTCCGCACCAAGGGCAACCTCAACCGGATCCTCTCCGAGAATACCGGAAAGGCGCTGGAGGAGATCGAGCGCGATGTCGAGCGCGACTACTTCATGACCGCTGAGGAAGCACTCAAATACGGACTGATTGATAAGGTCGTCGCCAAAAGATAATCCGATTGATTTCACTGCGGGAGGGAGTGAGGGCGATTGGCTCGTATCTATACTGTAAAGAAATGTCCTGAATGCATGAAGGTTTATGAGCGTCACGCTTGGTATCCCAGGAGGAAATACGGTTATCCGTTTGTCACTTGCCCAAACTGCGGATTTGAATTCAGAGATACTGAATTCATTGAACCGGCTCTTGTCCCGCCGAAAAAGTATGTTTGTAAAACCGTGCGAAAAGAGGCGGCGCTGCGCGGTATTATCTCTGCCCTGCTGAGCGCTGCGGCTTTACCCGTTTCGATACCGGTAGGTGTTGTATTGTTTTTGATTGCTGCCATAACAATCGGAATCGAAGTCGCAACATACAGCTCCCGAAAGCAGAACATGCAGCGGATGCTGGAAGAATCACAGAACCGTCTGCGTGACCCGAAGTATGTCCGAAAGCTGGTCGCCTACAGATTCAAGGTGCCGAAAGGGTATCTGGAAGCTGCACATATTGACCCGGGCGAAGAGAGCGCAGTCACTACATCGGATAAGGTCAAGGCACTGTATACGCTGAAGGAGCTTCTCGATGAAGGCGCACTGACAGACGAGGAATATCAGGAGCAGAAGAAAATCATACTGAATAACTGAATCGCTGTGAATCCGCTGATTCTGATCTGAATGAGGGAAAGGAGAGAATACATGCCGGAAAAAGGAATGCGAATCTGCAATTTTTGCGGAAAGCCGGAGAGTAAGGTGCAGAGCATCTTCTCTGCCGGAAACAATAATATCTGCGACGAATGCGTGACATACTGCTATGAGCTGCTGTACGGCGATCTCGATCTGAAGCCGCAGAGCCAGAAGAACGGCAGGGGCAGAAAATCCGAGAAGAAGATCAATCTGCTCAAGCCCGCCGAGATCAAAAAGGTGCTCGATGAATATGTCATCGGACAGGAGCAGGCGAAGATTTCGCTCTCTGTCTCGGTTTATAACCACTACAAGCGCATTCTCTCGCAGGACGACGGCGATGACGTCGAGCTGCAAAAGAGCAATGTGCTGCTGCTCGGGCCGACCGGCGTCGGCAAGACCTACCTCGCGCAGACGCTCGCGAAGATCCTCGATGTGCCGTTTGCCATCGCGGACGCGACCACGATCACCGAGGCGGGCTATGTCGGCGACGATGTGGAAAATGTGCTGCTGAGACTGATTCAGGCGGCGAATTTCGATGTCGAGGCGGCAGAGCGCGGTATCATCTATATCGACGAAATCGACAAAATTGCGCGCAAATCCGAGAACACCTCCCTCACGAGAGATGTCAGCGGAGAGGGCGTGCAGCAGTCGCTGCTGAAGATCATCGAGGGCACGGTTTCCAATGTCCCGCCGCAGGGCGGCAGAAAGCACCCGAATCAGGAGTTCATCCACATCAATACAAAGAATATCCTGTTCATCTGCGGCGGCGCCTTCGACGGGCTCGAAAAGCATATCATTAACAGAACGCAGTCCTCTGCGCTCGGCTTCGGTGCGCCGGTACTCTCGAAAACCGAGAAAACTGCCAATATCTTCCGGAAGGTCATTCCGCAGGACCTCGTGAAATTCGGCATCGTGCCGGAGCTTGTCGGCCGCCTGCCGATCATCACCGCGCTCGACGAAATGGACGAGGATTCGCTGATCCGCATTCTCACCGAGCCGAAGAATGCGCTGCTCAGGCAGTACAAAAAGCTGTTCCGTTACGACAATATCGAGCTGGAAGCAGAGCATGATGCGCTCGTCGAGATCGCAAAGCGCGCGATCGAGCAGAAAACCGGCGCGCGCGGCCTGCGTGCCATTCTCGAGGGCATCCTCATGCAGACGATGTTCGATGTGCCCTCGCAGGAAAATGTCCGGCGCGTCGTCATTACCGCGGACTGCGTCCGGAACGGCACGGCGCCACAGGTCGTCTGCGGAGAGAGCAAGCTGCCGGAGACGGCATAATACAACCGATCCGGAATCTCCTGCGGAGCGATCTGCGGGAGATTCGTTTCAGAAAAAGCAGGCTGACGGATTTTTCCGCTTGCTTTTTTTGCGTATTTCCGGTATAATGATGGTATATCGGATGCACTGAAACCCTGTTCCGGCTGCGCACGGGCTCAGGGCAGCACTACCGCCGCGCAGGGCAGATTGGAAAAGAAATATGCAAGAGAAAGAACAACGCACTCCCGATACAGAACAGGTACAGGAGCCGGAGGCCGCAAAACTCCCGCTCGTTGCGCTGCGCGGTCTTGTCGCATATCCGCATATGGTCATGGACTTTGAGATCGGCAGAAGCGAATCCAAAAAGGCCGTCGATGCCGCCGTCAGCAATGACAGGCGCATCATCCTCGTCGCACAGCGCGACCAGAGCCTCATGCAGCCCAAAGCCCGCGACCTCTACCGCACCGGCGTGATCTGCGAGATCCGGCAGGTCATGCGGGCAAGGGAGGGCACAAGAGTGCTTGTCGAGGGCATTGCCCGGACAAAGCTCCTGAAGCTCTATGCCCCGGAGGAGGACGGCTTCTGGGAGGCGGAGTACAAGCCGCTGCCGACATACAGCAGAGTCAAATCCTCGCCCGTTGAAATGCAGGCGATCGTCAATTCCGTGAAGGATGCCTTTGCGGCAAACTGCCGGCTCTCGCGCAGAATGCCGCGGGAATTCGCGGAGATGGTGCTCTCGGAGGAGAGCCCGGAGATGCTCTTTGAGGGCATCTGGTCGAATCTCGAATTCGATTATCACGACCGGCAGCTCATGCTGGAGGAGGGGAGCCTGTTCCTCCGGCTGACCATGCTCTATGCGGTGCTCATCCGCGAGAATGAGGTGCTGAAAATCGAGACGGAGCTGCAAAACAGTGTGCAGTCCCGCATCGACCAGGGACAGCGTGAGATGTATCTCCGCGAGCAGCAGCGCGTCATTTCGGAGGAGCTCGGCGACGGCGACGGCAACGATGTGCAGAAATATCTCTCGCAGATCGACAAGCTCGCAGCCTCAGACGAAATCAAGGAAAAGCTCCGGAAGGAAGCGAATCAGCTCACAAAAATGCCCTCCGGCTCGCAGGAGGCATATGTCATCAACAACTATCTGGAGACCGTGCTCGGCCTGCCGTGGGGCGTCTATACGAAGGAGAAGCTCGATATCAAAAAGGCGGAGGCACTGCTCGACCGCGAGCATTACGGGCTCAAACGCGTGAAAGAGCGCGTGCTCGAAGCCATGAGCGTGCATGCGCTTCAGCCGAAGCTCACCGGGCAGATCATCTGCCTCGTCGGCCCCCCCGGCGTCGGCAAGACCTCGATCGCACAGTCGGTTGCGCGCGCGCTCGGCAGAAACTATGTGCGCGTGTCGCTCGGCGGTGTCCGCGATGAGGCGGAGATCAGAGGCCACAGAAAGACCTATGTCGGCGCGATGCCCGGCAGAGTGATTGATGCCGTCCGGCAGGGCAAGAGCATGAACCCGCTCGTGCTGCTCGATGAGATCGACAAGCTCTCCGGCGACTTCAAGGGTGACCCGGCAGCGGCGCTGCTCGAGGTGCTCGACAGCGCACAGAACCACGCCTTCCGCGACCACTATGTCGAGGTGCCGTTCGATCTCTCGCAGGTGCTCTTCCTGACGACCGCGAACGATGCCTCCGCGATTCCCGCGCCGCTCTATGACCGCATGGACGTCATCGAGATCAACTCCTATACCAGAGAGGAGAAATTCCACATCGCGAAGGAGCATCTCGTCAAGAAGCAGCTCAAGGCGAACGGGCTGAAGGCATCGCAGATGCGGATGACCGACGCGGCGGTCTATGACCTGATCGACTATTACGGCAAGGAGGCCGGCGTCCGCACGCTCGAGCGGAATATCGCGTCGCTTTGCAGAAAATGTGCGAAGTCGCTGCTGACCGGCGATGTGAAAAAGGTCGTATATACGCCGGAAACCGTCGAAGCGGCACTCGGCCCGCACAAGTTCCTCGGCGATTATTACTCGAAATCCGATGCGGTCGGCATGGTCAACGGGCTCGCATGGACGAGCGTCGGCGGCGTGCTGATGCCGCTTGAGGTGCTCATCATGGACGGCAAGGGCGATATTCAGCTCACGGGCTCGCTCGGCGAGGTCATGAAGGAGAGCGCAAAGCTCGCGGTCTCCTATACGCGCTCGGTCGCGAAAAAATACAGCATCAACCCCGAATATTTCAAATCGAAGGATATCCACATCCATGCACCGGAGGGCGCTGTCCCGAAGGACGGCCCGAGCGCCGGCGTCACGATGCTGACCGGCCTCGTGTCCGCACTGAGCGGCATTCCCGTCCGGCACGATATCGCCATGACCGGCGAGATCACGCTGCACGGCAGAGTCCTGCCGATCGGCGGGCTGGTCGAAAAGTCCATGGCTGCGTATAAAAACGGCATCCGCACGGTTCTGATTCCCGCGGGCAATGAGCCGGAGCTCTCTGAACTCGACGAAACCGTCCGGAATGCGATCCACTTTATCCCCTGTGAGACGGTCGAGACCGTGCTCGATACGGCGCTGATCCCGCCGGAATACGACATGACGCTCGAACCGCTGCTCCCGGAGGAGGCCGTGATGCTGTCACCGATGCCGGCAGCAAAATCACACAGAAATAACCGGAGCGTCTCCTGAGACGCCCCCTGAAGAGGAAAGGCGGAAAAACTGTGCAGGATATTTCTCAGCCGCTCTCTGCGGCAGATGTACTGGAAAATGTGACAAGGTTTTATTCCAAGAAAACCAACGGCGTGCTGATCGGCCTGATCGTGATGCAATGCTTTCTGGCGATCATCGTCTATGCGGCGCTCTTATCCGGGATGGACAAAGTTGGGGCGGAAGCGCTGGTCTACGGCTTTTCGATCATGTTCGGCATTCTCGGGCTGATTCTGCTGATCGCTGCGTTCGTCAAATCCCGGAAGGAAAAGCACCCGGAGAAGCATCTCGTGTTTCAGCGCTACGGCGGCGCGGAGGGCGTTGCGGCGACCTTCAACGAGGCCTACGGACGGGTCGAGTATGCCGACAAGCGCTTCATGCTGACGCCGACCTTCATCATGAAGCCGGGCGATTTTACGACGTTTATCCCGAATAAGTGCCTGCTGCTGGTCTGCAAGGAGGACCGCAGAGGGCAGGCGGCGATGGCCATGCTGCTCGGCGCTCTGCTCGCCTCGGCGATCTACTCGAACAAGCCGACGGGACTGTTCCTCACGGCCTACAACTGCTACGGCGATCATATTGATTACCAGTTCACCGGCAAGCCCGCGCAGGTCGATTACATTGTCAATCTGGTGCAGCCCTTTGCGCCGCAGTGTGCGATCGGCGACAGCCCGCAGACCAGAGCGTATCTTGCACAGAATATCCGGAAGCCGGTGTGATCGGGCTCCGGATGAAACCGCGCCTTCTGCCGATGCCGGCGGGGGGCGCTCCGTTTGTCATCTGGCACACAAAAACGGCGAAAAATGCCGCTGCTATGAGGAAAATGTCGGAAAATGCAAAAAAGGCTTGCTTTTTTTCGCATTTTGCATTACAATATAAGGTGCGCCGTCAGGCTCTTTTGCAGATGCGGCGCACAGAAACAGGAAACAGAAACAGGAAAGGATGTTGGCGCTTTTATGGCTAAAGCAAAAGCAAAAGGACTCACCGTCGGAAAAGTAATCGGGCGGTTCTTCATTGTCCTTCTGACGACGCTGATTTTGATTGTATTCGGGCTGCTGATGTTGATGCTCGTCATCGCAAAGGGACCCTTCCCGACGGCACAGAAGCTCTTTGTGTGTACGGTCAAGGAGACCAGTGCGGTGAAATTCCTCGCCGACTGGTTCTATACGGATGAGCAGATCGCGGAGTACATCGGCACCTTCCGCAGCAATACGACCGATGAGGTCACCGACCCCGATCTTGTGAAGATCGCGGCAAGAGCAGACGAAAATGAGGGCGGCGAGGCGGTTGACCGTCCCGCGACCGAGCTCGTGGAGATCACCGGCTCGACCTACCGCGGCAAGCTCCTCAAGATCTCGGATCCTTCCCGCGTGTTTGTCGGCATCTCGGGCGCCTTCGGCAATAATCAGGAGGGCAAGCGCGTCGCAGAGATGGTGCAGAGCTACGGCGCCCTCGCGGGCATCAATGCCGGCGGCTTTGCCGATAACGGCGGCGTCGGAAACGGCGGTGTTCCGCTTGAAATGGTCATTTCGCAGGGTGAGCTGAAATGGGGCTCGCTCGGCAGCACCTATGATGTCATCGGCTTCGACAACAACAATATCCTGCATGTCGGCACGATGACCGGCCAGCAGGCGATTGATGCGGGCATCCGCGATGCGGTCTGCTTCGGGCCGGTGCTGATCGTCAACGGCAACCCCTGCAACGAGGACAAGGACCTCGGCGGCGGCTTCAACCCCAGAAGCGCGATCGGCCAGACCGCCGACGGCACGGTTCTGATTCTCGTCATCGACGGCAGACAGCCCGGCTCCCTCGGCGCGACCTATGACGATCTGATCTCGGTGATGCTGGAGCACGGCGCAGTCAATGCCGCAAACCTCGACGGCGGCAGCTCCTCCATGATGATTTATGACGGCGAGCTCGTCACGGTCTGCTCGTCGCTCTACGGCCCGCGCAAGATGCCGACATGCTGGCTGGTTGCGCAGGAAAACTGACGGAAGGGGAGGTCTGATACGATGGATTACGAACAGCAGGAGGTCCGGCTTCCGGACGAGAACCGCAAACAGACAAGACCCTCCGGCAGCGCGCCGCAGCAGCGCAGACGTCCCGCATCGGCGGACGGCCAGCAGCGGCAAAGATCCGCTGCACCGAGCGGTCAGCAGAGAAAAAGACCCGCTGCACCGGACGGTCAGCAGCAGAAAAGAACTGCCGCACCGAGCAATCAACAGCAGAAAAGAGCTGCCGCACCGAGCGGTCAGCAGCAGAAAAGAACTGCCGCACCGAGCAATCAGCAGCAGAAAAGAGCTGCCGCACCGAGCGGTCAGCAGCAGAGAACCCGCGCCGCAGCGGCAGGTACCCGTTTTGCGGATGAAAAGCCCGGAAATGATGCTTTTGTATGGGGTGAATCCGCAGCAGCCGGAACCCGTTTTGCGAATGAAAAAGCCGCAGAGGGTCGCCGCCCGGCAGACGGCCGCCGTCCGGTAAAGCGGAGCGGCAGCGCACAGAAGCGTCCGGCAGCAAATGCCGCTGCCGAGGGGACCGCAGGCAAAAAGAGCGGCTTTTCCGCATGGCGCATCGGCATGACAATCTATGTTGTCCTTGCATTTATCGGCATTCTGCTCCTTTCCCGCTGGATGTGGGTGCTCTGCCGGGAATATGAGGATTCGCAGCCGAAATATGCCATTGATTCCTATATCACCGAGCTGAACAGTCAGGATGCCGCCGCAAGAGAGGCATTCTATCAGAATCTGATGAAGGAAAAGATCAATGTCCTGCCGCTTTCGCAGTATGAAACACCGGAATCCATCTACAATACACTGGAGATTGAGGATCCGGCGGATTACAAATTCTCATGGAAGAAAAACGGCAGACTCTATAAAGATGACAAGCCGGTCTATTATCTCAACTGCGGCGAGGCTGCGATCGCGCAGGTCGAGCTCGTCAGCGGCGGCACCACGGATAAGCACGACTTCACTCTCTGGAAGGTCGGCACCGTGACCTCGCTGATGGAGGTTGCCTCCGAGCCGGAGTATGACCTGAATGTCATCATGCCGGCGGGCTCGACGCTGACCGTCAACGGCATCGAGGTCGCACCGACGGCTGTTGCCCCGGCGGATTCCCCGCTGAAGCTCGATGAAGCCGCGCTGAAATATGCAGCGCAGCCGGATGCACAGCTCTGCAAGATCACCGGGCTGTATGCCGCGCCGGTCGTGGAGGCGAAGGACGCCTCCGGCAGACCGCTCACGCTGAAGGCGGAGCCGAAGGAGGGCGAAAAGCACATCTCCCTCGTCTATTCCCCGGCGTATGAGGCGGAGATCAGCGACGAGATGACGCAGCGCATCACCGACCTGACCGCGGCGTATATCAACTATGTCATCAATAAGGATGAGGCGCAGCAGCGGAATTTCAACGCACTTGCGCAGTATCTTGTCCGGAAATCGACCGTCTACAATGCCATGACGGAAAACATGTACGAATGGGGCTGGAACAACCCCTACACCGCCCGCAAGGACGGCCCGACCGTTGTGTCCAATCTGGCAGTCTATTCCGAAAACTGCTGCACCTGCGAGGTGAGCTATGAGTATCAGCTTACGAAGCGCGTGGTCAATGACTATGCCGGTACGCTGAGATGGACGCTCGTGAAGGCGGATGACGGAAAATGGTATGCATCGTCTGTCGAAACGCTCAAGAGCAGCGAGGGTACGCACAGCACCGTCGCCGGATAACCGGAATATGAAAAATCGCACGCTTTTCCTGCAAAAGCGTGCGATTTCTGTTTTTTCTTGAATATGAGGGCGCATTCGGATTTGCCCGCGCCATATGCGGCGGTCAGACCAGCCGGGCTTTTTTGTGGGCGAGCTTTTCGGCATACATCCGGTCATCGGCGACCTTGATCATACTGTCGAGGTCAAAGTCGCTGTTGAGCGCCTCGGCATAGAAGCCGATGCTCGCCTCGACCGGATAGGGATTCTGCGAAATCTCATTGTATTTTTTGAGATAATTCTGAAAATGCTCGCGGAATGCGGCATAATGCGCTTCTGCGTCCGCAGCGGGCAGAATCCCGCCGACGGCAAATTCATCTCCGCCGAAGCGCGCAACGATATCGTCCTTTCCGGCGGCATGCAGCAAAGCCTGCGCGACGGTACAGATCGCATTATCGCCCTCAAGATGGCCGAAGGTGTCGTTGATATATTTCAGCCGGTCGAGGTCTGCGGAGATCAGGAACGCGAACGCCGGCGTTTTCTGCGCCTCGCGCATCAGCCGGAACTCGCGGTAAAATCCGCGGCGGTTATAGAGACCGGTCAGGTAGTCGTGAACATAGAGCTTTTCCAGCTCGGTATTGACCGATTTGAGCTGGTCATTGATCGCCTGAATCTGCAATTTGCTGTGGAATGCGCCGAAAGACGCATTGACCGCGCTCATGAAGGTGTAAATCTTCTCGTATTCCTCAACGGCAAGCTCCGTCTGAAAGACACAGTATCCGAGCGTGAGGTCGAGGTGATGCAGCACACAGACGATGATGGGCTCCTCGCGTTCGAGCATCCGGTCGAGATCCGGGATCAGCTCCCTGCGCGGGACCGTGCAGCGCTCCCTCTGATACCAGAAATAGCGGTGATACATGATATCCGCATTCTCGGTGAATGCCTTGTCCTTTTTGTGATGGCGGCCGAAATCCGGCAGCTTGAAGATATCGTCATTGATCGCGAAGATACTGGTATGGAACACGAATTTCTCAATGAGGACAGAGGGCAGCTCCTCGATCGTCTCCATTTTCGAGATCGAGGCCTGAAGCGTACACATCAGATCCTGCCGGTTATTGACCGTCCGGACGCGCTGGAACAGCCGGTTCATCGCATCATTGATATTGCGGAACTCGACCGGCTTGCAGCCGCAGGACTGCGACAGGCGGATATGGAAGCCGATGACATTGTAAACGGGCTGGCGCTCGCCCCTCCGCAGCCTGTTGACGGCCGCGACGAGCTCTCTGCCCATGCGGTCATAGTCCTGATGACAGGTGGTCAGGTGCGGCAGGTGGTATTCCGACTGCTGGATGCCGTCGAAGCCGGTGATGATGACATCCTCCGGAATCCGGACGCCGCGGAGCTGGAGCCAGCTGCTGACGACGATCGCCATAGAATCGTTCGCGCAGATGATCGCATCGGGATACGGCCGCTTTTCGATCTCAAACCAGCGCTCCATCGTCGCCTCGGTCGGCTCCGCCCAGAAGTCGCCGTAGCCGACCATAGATTCATCAAAGCGCAGCCCGCTCTCCTCCAGCGCCTTCCGGAAGGCCGAGATCCGGCTCTCGGAGAAGCTGTTGCCCTTTGTGCCCGCCATCATCAGCAGATTTTTCGCGCGGTGTACGTCAATGACATGCCGGCAGAGCTGCTCGAAAATATCCGCATAGGCAAAGGAAAAGCAGGTGCAGCCGAAGATCTGCCGGTCAATGGAGATCACGGGGATATCCCGCTTCCGGCACTCGGCGACAATGGTATCGAGCACAGGGTGATTGAACAGAAACTGCGGCAGAATGATCATCGCAGAGAGCTTTTCATAGGGAATGAGCTGAAACACGGTGATCTCGCCGTCGTCATTGGGATTCTTCGAGCGGTAGAGATCGGAGCAGGTCTGGAAGATCATCAGCCGGTAGCCGTTTTCGACCGCATGGCGGTTCAGCCCGCTGATAAAATACAGCCGGTCCTCCTCCTGCACAGTAGACAGGCAGACGCCGATAATCGGATGCAGCATGATCCGGTACACCTCCCTTAAAGCAGACTGCGGTACAAAATCCTTTCTCTTATTGTAGCATATTTTTCTAAGTTATGCAAGTAAAATTGCAAATATCCGCATATTTTTCATTTTCGGCTGCTTTTATTATCACAGAGCAGCCGCTTTTTGATGCCGCGGAGCACGGTCTGCTTGGCGCCTGCCGCCTCCTCCGCAGTTGCGGGGGCGGTATCGGGCAGCGGATAGGGGAGCCCCAGCGCGGCATATTTCTGCTTGCCCATGTCATGATACGGCAGCACATCGAGCGCTTTGAGCGTTTTCAGCCCGCCGATGAAAAAGCCGAGCGCTTCGAGGTCCTCCTCCGCGTCGGTCAGCCCGGGAACCAGCACATGCCGGATCCAGAGGGGCACGCCGCATTCGGAGATCAACGCCGCAAATTGCAGGATATTCCGGTTTGTGTGACCGGTCAGGGCGCGGTGTGCGTCCTCGCGGATGTGCTTGAGATCGAGCATGACCAGATCGGTCACGGAGAGCAGCTTGCGCACGGCCTCCGCGTTTTCCGGCGCATAGCAGATGCCGGAGGTGTCAAGGCAGGTGTGGATGCCCTCGGCCTTCGCGCGCGTGAACAGCTCGGTGAGAAAGGGCATTTGCAGCATCGGCTCCCCGCCGGTGCAGGTGATACCGCCGTTCTGATAAAATGCGGCATTGCGCCGGTAGGCTTCGAGCAGCGACTCCGCCGTTTCGGGATGCCCCGCGCCCGGCTGCCATGTGTCGGGGTTGTGGCAGTAGCGGCAGCGCATCGGGCAGCCCTGAAAAAAGATCACGAACCGCACCCCCGGCCCGTCAACGGTGCCGAAGGATTCTGTCGAATGAATCCGTCCCTCCATGATTCCTGCCCCCCTTTCAAAAAACACAGCCCGCTGCGCACTGTCAGCGGGCTGAATAAAATGCATCAGATGCTGCTGTGAAAGGTACGCGAGATTACATCATCCTGCTGCTCCTTCGTGAGCTTGATGAAGTTGACCGCGTAGCCGGAGACCCGCACGGTAAGCTGCGGATATTTTTCCGGATGTGCCTGTGCATCAAGCAGAGTTTCCCGCGTGAATACATTGACATTGAGGTGGTGTCCGCCCTTTTCGACATAGCCGTCGAGCAGCGCGACCAGATTGTCTACCTGTTGATCGTTTGCCATAAGAAAACCTCCCGTTTATTCAGCTTCTTCGCTGTTTTCATCATTATACGGAAAATTCGGGACGGCACAGGCGCCCGGTTTTCCGCCGCAATCCGTGCTGTTCACCGTCCGGATGCCGGTCTGCTCGCCGATTTCGAGATTGATATGCTGTGTGCCGCTTTCAAAGAGCCGGTCGATCATCTCGGCGAGCGCGTCCGGGTCGTGCAGCTCCGCCGCATCCGCGGGCAGCTCATTCGGCTTCATCTGCCGCCTCCTGCCGCAGTGCGTCGAGGTCAAGATCGCCGGAGAACACGGTCTGGCTCTTGCCGAGCGCATCCGGGATAATGGAGAAGGTATTGGAGATGCCGTCCTGCGCATGGCGGAAGGGCAGCTTCGAGACCGAGCTCAGCGAGGCGACGGCACCGTGGGTATCTCTGCCGTGCATCGGGTTTGCGCCCGGTGCGAGCGGAACGCCGTGCTTTCTGCCGTCGGGCGTATTGCCGGTCTTTTTGCCGTAGACGACATTGGAGGTGATCGTCAGAATGCTCATCGTCGGGATGCTCTCGCGGTAGGTGTGGTGCTTGCGGATCTTGTTCATGAACCGCCGCACGATATCGACGGCGATCTGATCGACGCGGTCGTCGTCGTTGCCGTATTTCGGATAGTCACCCGCAGTCTCGTAGTCCACGACGATGCCGTTTTCATCGCGGATGCACTTCACCTTCGCGTATTTGATCGCGCTGAGCGAATCGGCCACGACGGAAAGCCCCGCGATGCCGGTCGCGAAATAGCGCTTGACCTCGCGGTCGTGCAGCGCCATTTGCAGCCGCTCGTAGCAGTATTTGTCGTGCATATAGTGGATGATGTTCAGCGTATTGACATACAGCCCCGCGAGCCATTCCATCATCTGATCGTACTTGTCCATCACATCGTCGTAGTCGAGGTAATCGCCCTCGACGGGGCGGTATTTCGGCCCGACCTGAATCTTCATGACCTCATCGACGCCGCCGTTGATCGCGTAGAGCAGGCATTTCGCGAGGTTTGCGCGCGCGCCGAAGAACTGCATCTCCTTGCCGACGCGCATCGAGGACACGCAGCAGGCGATCGCGTAGTCGTCGCCGTGATTGACGCGCATCAGGTCGTCGTTTTCATACTGAATCGACGAGGACTTGATCGACATTTTCGCGCAGAAGCGCTTGAAATTGAGCGGCAGCTTCTTTGACCAGAGCACAGTCATATTGGGCTCCGGCGCGGTGCCGAGATTGTTCAGTGTATTGAGATAGCGGAAGGAATTTTTCGTGACCATATGCTGCCCGTCAACCGACACGCCGCCGATGGATTCCGTCACCCATGTCGGGTCGCCGGAGAACAGCGCATTGTATTCGGGCGTCCGCGCAAAGCGCACCATGCGCAGCTTCATGATGAAGTGGTCGATGAGTTCCTGCGCCTCTTTCTCGGTGATGATGCCACGGTCGAGGTCGCGCTGGATGAAGATATCGAGGAAGGTCGAGGTTCTGCCGAGGCTCATCGCCGCGCCGTTCTGCTCCTTGACCGCCGCGAGATAGCCGAAATACAGCCACTGCACGGCCTCCTGCGCGTTCTTTGCCGGCTGCGAGATATCGAATCCGTAGATTCTGCCGAGCTCTCTGAGCTCGCCGAGCGCCCGGATCTGCTCCGAGAGCTCCTCGCGGAGCTGAATGTTTCGCGAGGTCATGCGGGCGTAGTCGTTCGCCTTCTGGTGCTCCTTGTCCTCGATCAGCCGGTCGATGCCGTAGAGCGCGACTCTGCGGTAGTCGCCGATGATTCTGCCTCTGCCGTAGGCATCGGGGAGGCCGGTCAGGATCGCGGATTTCCGCGCGAGGCGCATCTCCGGCGTATATGCATCGAAAACGCCCTGATTGTGCGTTTTTCTGTATTTTGTGAAGATCTCGACGACCTCCGGATCGACCTCGTAGCCGTACTCCTTGCAGGCCTGCTGTGCCATGCGGATGCCGCCGAAGGGCTGCAACGCACGCTTGAAGGGCTTATCCGTCTGGAGCCCGACGATTTTCTCAAGCTCCTTGTTCAGATAGCCCGGGCCGTGCGAGGTCACGGTCGAGATAATCTTCGTGTCCATATCCAGCACGCCGCCTGCCTCCCGCTCCTTCGCGGAAAGTTCCGTGACCTGCGCCCAGAGCTGCTTCGTTGCCTCGGTCGGCCCCTCCAGAAAGCTCTCGTCGCCGTCATAGGGTGTGTAATTTTTTGAGATGAAATCGCGGACATCGACCGAGTGATCGCTCCATTTGCCCTGCACAAAGCCGTCCCATTCCTGTGCATACTGCCTGAACATACCTGACATCATCCTTTCTGCGGAATATCCGTCTGTTCCGTTTCTTCCTTTATTATCCCGATATATAATATATTATACTACTTTTCCGGCATTTGTCAAGGCGGAAACGTCTGTTTGGAACACAAGTTTATTCTTTTTTTCAGGAAAGCTGCCCCGCAGGAAACCGGAGCTGCCGGGGGTTTCTGCGGCATATGATACATCTGCGGGCAGAAAATCGGGAAAAGGGGTTGCAAATTCTTCTGAAAAATGCTATAATAAGCAGTGAGAGCTTGCACAGACGTGCAGAAAATCAGGAGAAGGGAATATTTATGATCGGATATTACAGCTACACCGTCATTCTGACATACGTCGGATTTGTCTGCGGTTCGCTCGGATTATATTTCGCCTCGCAGGGCAGCACCAACGGTGCGATTATCATGCTGCTGCTGGCGGGCTTCTGCGACATGTTTGACGGAAAGGTCGCAAAGACCAAAAAGAACCGCACCCCGCAGGAATCGCGCTTCGGCATCCAGATCGACTCGCTTTCAGACATGGTCTGCTTCGGGCTGCTGCCGCCGATGATCGCCTTCAGCTGCGGCGCACCGCTCCGCAAGCCGATCAACATTGCGGTCTACAGCTGCTTCAGCCTTGCGGCACTCATCCGCCTTGCCTATTTCAATGTCTCGGAGGAGGAGCGCCAGCAGGTCACGACCGAGCGCAGAAAGGTCTATGAGGGGCTGCCGGTTACATCCGTCGCGCTGATCATTCCGCTGCTGTTTGCATTCCGGAAGGATCTCGGGAGCAGCTTCCCGATCGTCTGTACGGTCATTTACGCCATTATCGCCTGCGCATTTATCACGCGGTTCACGCTCAAAAAGCCCGGCATGCGGACGATGCTGCTGTTCATCGTCGCGGGCGCACTGGAGCTTGCGCTGCTCATTTTCAAGCACAAGCACGGCTGATCGCCGGAATCTGAGAGGAGGTGCCTGCTATGGCGGAGGAACTGGAATCGGTTAAGGAGCAGGAGGCATCCTCCGAGGAGGCTCCGGGGGCAGGCGCTTCGATCTGCGATATGGCGGGGAATCCGGTCAGGGATTCCTGCGAAAAGCAGGGTAAGCTGCTGGGGCTGCTCTACGGGACGGCACCCGGCCGCGCTGCACTGAAAATCCTGACAAAGCCCGTGGTCTCGAAGGCCGCCGGGATGGCGCTGGAGCATCCGGTCTCAACGGTCGCGATCCCGCCCTTTGTCCTCACAAAGCATATTCAAATGAAGGATTTTGCGGAGGAAAAATTCCGCAGCTTCAACGCTTTTTTCACAAGACCGATCAAGCCCGAGGCAAGGCCGATCGACCGGCTGCCGGAGGCGCTGATCTCCCCCTGCGACGCAAAGCTGACCGTCGTGCCGATTGACGCAGAGACGCATTTTACGGTCAAGGGTGCGGATTACAGCCTTGCGGCGTTCCTCGGCTGCAAGCGGCTCGCGAAACGCTATGAGGGCGGGCAGTGCCTGATCTTCCGCCTGACGCCGGACGACTATCACCGCTACTGCTACCCGGATGACTGCCGCATCGGCAAGACCCGCCGGATCGAGGGCGTGCTGCATACGGTCAATCCGGTCTCCGCGAAATATGTCAAGGTCTATCACCGCAACACCCGCACCGTCACGATGCTCGACACCGTGCATTTCGGACGCGTGCTGCAAATCGAGGTCGGTGCGATGTTCGTCGGGAAGATCGTCAATCACCCGCACGGCGAGCAGGTCGCGCGCGGCATCGAAAAAGGTTATTTTGAATTCGGCGGCTCGACGATCGTGCTGGTGCTCGAACGGGACGCGGCGCAGTTATATGAGCAAATCCTGAAAAATTCTGAGAACGGTGCCGAGACTGTCGTGCGCTACGGCGCCCGCATCGGAACCGCGAACCCCGCGAAATTCCGCGGTGATCTTCTGTAAACCTGAAAAAACCCCGCTGCCTGCATTATCGCAGACGGCGGGGTTTTGTTTGTTCCGGACGCAATGCGCCCTTTATGCCGGATTGAACTTGTCCTTGCCCTGCTTGCACCGCGGACATTTCCAGTCATCGGGCAGATCCTCAAAGGCGACGCCGTCATGCTCCGCGGGGTCATAGACATAGCCGCAGATCGAGCAGACGTACTTGCCGGATGCTTTCTTTTCGGAGAAATCCGCCTCTGCCAAAACAGTCGGCACGGGATTGTCAAGGTCGATCACGCGCTTTGCTTCGAGATTCTCATAGCCCTGCGGCGTATGCGTGCCGCAGTAAACAGTCGGATTGCTGCGCACAAACTCTCTCACGCGGTCAAGCGTTTCTCTGGCTGCGTCCTTGTCCTCAAACACCACGGACAGCTTATTCTCATACAGCGCTTCATCCACATAGGTGATATCGCCGTGGAGCATATAGAACAGACCGTCATGTTCGGCGATGATGATGCTGTTGCCGTTGGTGTGACCCTTTGCCCGGATGAGGTAAATGCCCTCGGCAATTTTCTGGCTTTCCGGGAAATTGTGATAGGCCCCGTCGGTGAAATCCACGGGAACAAGGTTTTCAAGCCCCTGCAATTCCGCTGCGCCGATCTCATCGCGGTTCACATAGATTTTCGCATTCGGGAACGATTTTAATTCGCCGGAATGGTCGTTGTGCTTATGGGTGAGCAGGATTTTTGTGACCTGCCCGGGCTGATAGCCGAGCGCCGCAAGCGCTTCCATATAGCTGCAAATATCCTTGCCGGTGTAGAGGATACTGTTCTCATCCGGCACCTCCTCCGGCGTGCCTGCCGGAAGCCCGGTGTCAACCAGAATGACCTCGCGCCCCGTGTCGATCAGATAGTTTTGCAGGCTGCCCCGGTAGCGGATGTTTTTGTCGAACGGTTCCATCCCCTCCTCGCCGCCGAACACAAACGGCTGTGTATAAAACCCGTCTTTTCTGAATTTTACTGCTTTGATCTCCATAAAAACCTCCTCTTACAGCAAAGGCTGCCGATGTCTGAACGACAGCCCTTTTTTGTTTGCTTATCAGCCGGCTCCCGCTTGCATCTTACGGGAGAACCGAATCTGGCCGCCTTTTTTCACGGCCGCCGTTGCCTTGTCAACGGCTCTGCGCCGCAAAAACGCTTCGACTGGATCGCATGTCCGATCGCCTGCCGGGAAAGCCCCGTTACGATTGCCTGCAAGCCTGCGGTAATTTTCCGGTTGTCTGCCGTTGTTCCTACCTCCGTTATCAGGATTGCGGTCTGATACCGTAATTGTATCATAACAGAAAACCGGCGGAATGTCCAGAGGCAAAACCTGAATTTTCTAAAGCGATTTTATATTTTGGAGAAATTATAAAATTATGCTTCGCAAAGATGCTTCCGAAGCGGCTCCGGCAGCCCGTCCTCCCACAGCTGCGCGACCTGCTCCGGGGTCTGCCCGGTATCATGCAGCAGCCAGTCGAGCATAAAATAAACCGTGCCGTAAACATACATCTTGATCAGCCCGTACAGTTCGGGCGGCAGGTATTCCGTCATCAGCTTGCGCCGAACCTCCTTTGCAAGCAGCTCTGTATTGCTCCTTGTAACATATTCAACAAAGGAGCCCTGTCCGCTTGTGTGCTTCAGGGCATTGATGATATAGCTGCGGTTTTCGTAATAATATCTCGCCCCGTCAAGGAGCGTATCCCGCCACTTGTATCCGTCCCTGTCGATTTTTGACATGATCCCGCTGACACGGTTCGTGTGTATCCAGACAAGAAGATCATACTTATCCCTGAAGTGATGATAAAAGGTCGGCGGAGACATGCCGCAGTTATCGGTGATATCGCTGATCCTGATTTTGTCGATGCGTTTGGATTCCGTGAGCTCCAAAAATGATTCCGCTAAAAGCTCTTTGGTCGTTTTCCGTTTCATTCTGATGCCCCCGAACACTGTGATTTCTGGCGCCGGGCATTTTCTGCCGGCATCGCCTTTTGTGAGAATGCGCTTCTGTTATTATTATACATAATCCGGAATATTTTGTCAACTTGAAAGGGGACGCCGCCGGAGCTGCGGAAATGACGCAAATGCACATAAACGGGATGCCGGGGGTGATTGACAGAAGGCGAACTGATGTGCTATACTGAATATGATGCAGGATTGTATCAGATAAAATTATGCAAAGGAGAATCGGAATGAACCATAGAAAAACAGCAGCGCTTTTCGGCGGGCTCCTGATGATGCTGCAAATGCCCGCATTGCCGTGCAGTGCGGAGGCCGAGCCGAAGCTGATCGCGCTGACCTTTGACGACGGCCCGAATACCACGACGACCAATGAGGTGCTCGATGTCCTGGAGCAGTACAACGCGAAGGCGTCCTTTTTCCTGATCGGCGACAATATCAACGACGAAAGCGCGGTGTCGGTGAAGCGCGCCTATGACATGGGCTGCGAGATCGACAACCACTCCAAGACGCACTCCAATATGGCCGCGATGGACGCCGACAAGGTGAAAGCGGAGATCGCCTATGTGGATGAATGGGTCGAGCAGATCACCGGCGAAAAGACGCGGTTCTTCCGCCCGCCGTTCATTGATGTGAGCGATGCGCTCTATGATGCGGTCGGGCTGCCGTTCATCTGCGGCATCGACTGCCAGGATTACATGGAAAATGTCACGGCGCAGCAGCGCGCGGATTATATCATGAACGGCGCAAAGGACGGCGTGATCGTGCTGCTGCACGACGCCGCGGGCAATTCGCAGACCGTCGAGGCGCTGAAGATCGTGATGCCGCAGCTTGTCGAGCAGGGCTATGAGTTCGTGACGCTGACAGAGCTCTTTGCGCGGCAGAATGAGACCCCGCGCGAGCACATCCTCTATTCCCGCGTCGCGAAATATCCGTGCAGCGGGTATACGCTCCATAAGACGGTGTTCAGCGGCAATGCCTCCGGAGACCAGAGCGCGGCGGTCTGGCAGGATGCGGGCGTGCTGGATGCTGCGGAGCTGGAGGCGCTCGGCAGCAGCTTCGCGATCGAGGTGAAATATTCCGGCGCGAACCAGCCTGTGCTCAATTTGCAGCGCTGGTCGGGTACGGCGATCTGGCATTCGGTGCAGCCGGCCTATTTCAACGGCGACACCGCCTGCTTCCTCGCAGAGGACATTCTCGAAGCGCTCGATACGCTCGGCGTCGGCATGACCGAGCTCGACCGCCTCGGCATTGCGCCGTACAGCGGCAGCATGGAGATGACAAGCGTTTCGATTCTGGTAAAGGGCGGCGGCGCAGAAGCACTGTCCGGGGATGTCAATGCTGACGGCGCGCGCACGGTCGCGGATGCCGTGATGCTCGCGCAGTATTTAGCGGCGGAGCGCCAGACGCTTCCCGATGCCGCGGCGGCCGACCTCGACGGAAACAGCAGGCTCAATGCAGTCGATCTGACGCTGCTGAAGCGCCTGCTGATGCAGGAAAGATAGAGAGCGGCATTTTCGGGGGCGCTTTTGCAGCCATAATCGGAGCTGTCTCTAAAGTTTTTGGTCGGGCTTTTTTCAAAAAGCTCGCGTGAGTCCCACGGTTTTGCGAAGCAAAACCATTGGGCAGAGCCTCTGGCCGCCCGTCGCAACGGGCGAAACACCCCTAGCGTGCAAAGAGCTCGGCGGGCTTGGGGATCCCATGTTTGCCGTAGGCAAACAGCGCAGTTTCACTTTGCGAAACATGGGCGAAAGAGATCCCCATTCAAAATAGCATCCGCGCAGCGGATACTTTTGACGCAGCCGGCAGCATCACCAAGACTCTTAGGCGCCGCGGTGCAGGAACAGCACCGCGGCGCTTGCAGTGTTTGACAGGGCGGGGAAACTGTGATATAATACACGGAGAAAACGGCATCAGGAGGAACAGGCAATGGCAAAGCAGCAGAAAACAAATGCAATGCGGATACTGGAGCAAAAGAAGCTGCCGCATACGGTCAATTACTACGAATGCAGCGAATTCACGGACGCGGTACAGATCGCGCAGATGCTCGGGCAGGACCCGGAGCGCACCTTCAAAACGCTGATGTGTACGGGCAGAAGCGGCGCGCATTATGCATTTGTGATACAGGGCACCGCGGAGATGGACCTCAGAAAGGCGGCGGCAGCGGCGGGCGAAAAGTCGGTGCAGCTTTTGCCGGTGAAGGAGATTCAGGCGGTGACGGGCTACATCCGCGGCGGCTGTACGTCGATCGGGATGAAGAAGGATTACCCGGTTTTTCTGGATGAAGCGGCGATGCAGTATGAGGAGATCATCGTAAGCGGCGGCAGGCTCGGCACGCAGATTTTCCTTTCGCCGGAGACGCTGCTCGCTGCAACAAACGGCACCGCTGCCGATCTGCAAGCGACGAAGAATGAATAAAACAGCGATCAGAAATTTTGCGGTTGCGGCAAGGGCAGCACTGATTTGCGCCGTCACGCAGCGCGCAGCGGAATACGGCATCACACAGCATACAATGCCGGAGCCGGGGCATTGCGGCGCACCGGCGGAGCAGATCGGACAGCGGGGGCTTGCTGCGGCCGCGGAGGAGGCGGCATATGCATGGTTCAGCCGCATCATCGCGCTGCGGTATCTGGAGGCAAACGGCTATCTGCCGGACGGACGGCGGATCTTCACGGATGAGACCGGCGCGTTCTGCCCGGCGAATTTCATGGCACAGGGCGGCGATGAGGCGGCGATTTCCTCGCTGGCCGCGCAGTGCAATGCGCTGAATGCCGTTTTGCCGGAACTGTTCGGGATTCTCACGGAATGGGAGATCCTGCTCTGCCCCCCGCAGCTTTTTCATGAAGACGGCGTGATCGCGCGCATGGCCGCAGAGATTCCGGAGGAGGACTGGCGCGGGCAGGTGCAGATCGTCGGCTGGCTGTTTCAGTATTACAACACCGAGGCAAAGGAGCAGATCAACGCCGGATTAAAGCAAAATATCAAAATCCCGACCGCATCCATTCCGGCGGCGACGCAGATTTTTACGCCGGACTGGATTGTGCGGTATCTCGTTGAAAATTCGCTCGGAAGGCTCTGGGCGGAGCGCTGCGGCATCCCTGCGGGCGCAGACTGGCAGTATTATCTGAAGCCGGAGGCCGCCCCGCAGGATCAGCGCGGCAATGCACAGACTCTCTGCCCGGAGCAGCTCCGCTTCCTTGACCCCTGCATGGGCACGGGGCATATTCTGGTTTATGCCTTTGATCTGCTGACGGACCTTTACAGGGCGTGCGGTTATCCGGAGCCCGAGGCCGCAAGGCTGATTCTGCGGCACAATCTGTTCGGGCTCGATCTGGACCGCAGGGCATATCAGCTTGCCTGTTTTGCGGTGATGATGAAGGCGCGGGAGCATGACCCGCAGATTTTCAGCGCCGGAATCCGGCCGAATCTCGCCTGCTTTGCCGATGCTGCGGGCGAAATTCCCGCACAGCTCACCGGAAATCTCCGCGCACTGGCTTCGCAGTTTGCCGATGCCGACACCTTTGGCTCGCTCGCGGAGATCACCGCACCGGAGGGCATCGGGGAGGAGGCGGCAGCATACACCGGTGCCGTGCCTCCGCGCAGGCTTTCTGCGATGATCGCGATTGCGCAGATTCTGTCGCAGCGCTATGACGCGGTCTGCACGAATCCGCCGTACATGGCAGGCAGCAGCATGAATCCCGTGCTCTCGGAGTTTGTCCGCACGCATTACCCTGACAGCAAATCCGACCTGTTTGCGGCATTTACCGAGCGCTGCATGCGCCTGACAAGGCCCGGAGGCTTTGCCGGGCTGCTCACGCCGTATGTCTGGATGTTCATTCAGTCCTACGAGACGCTGCGCGGGAAAATCTACGCCGATGCGGCGATTGAATCGCTGATTCAGTTTGAGTATTCCGCATTTGAGGAGGCGACGGTGCCGATCTGCGCCTTTGTGCTGCGGAACCGCCCCGTGCAGAAAAAGGGCAGCTATATCCGCCTGACCGATTTCCGCGGCGGCATGGAAATCCAGCGGCAAAAAACGCTGGAGGCGATCGCAGACCCGCACTGCGGCTATTATTATGAGGCAGACCCCGCCGGCTTCCTGAAAATCCCCGGAAAGCCGGTCGCATACTGGGTCAGCGAGGGGCTTACACGCGCATTCGGGAACCCGTCGGTCGGGGCGCTCGCAAGCCCGCGGCAGGGGCTCGCTACGGGCTGCAATGCGCGATTTGTCCGGCTGTGGCATGAGGTTCCCGCCGGGAAAATCTGCTTTGATGCACACTCTGCCGCAGAAGCTGCCGCCTCGCAGAAAAAGTGGTTCCCCTACAACAAAGGCGGCGAATTCCGGAAATGGTACGGAAACCACGATTTTGTGGTCAACTGGGAGCATGACGGCAGAGAGATCCGGAGCTTCCGGAATGCACAGGGGCGGCTGCGCTCCCGCCCGCAGAATACACAGTATTATTTCCGCGAATCCGTGTCGTGGTCGCTGGTTTCCTCTGCAAGCGCGGCGTTTCGCTATAAGCCGCCCGGCTTCATTTTCGATATCGCCGGGATGAGCTGCTTCAGCGATGATCTGCTGTATTATCTGCTCGGCTTTGCCAATTCGCCGGTCGTGGCGGAGCTGCTGCGCGTGCTGGCCCCGACGATCAATTTTCAGGCGGGCAATATCGCCGATCTGCCGCTGGCTGTCGATCTGAGCCAAAAGCCCCGGATCGAGGAGCTGGTCCGGGAGAACATCGCGCTGTGCAAAACGGACTGGGACAGCTTTGAGACGAGCTGGGATTTTGTGCGGCATCCGCTGCTCCCGAAGAATTATGCCGGAGAGGGGCGGCAAGGCACGCTGATCGCCGATGCATACCGGGAATGGGACGCGGAATGTGCGCAGCGCTTTTGCAGGCTGAAGGAGAACGAGGAGGCGCTGAACCGCCTGTTTATCGGGATTTACGGGATGGAGAACGAGCTGCGCCCGGAGGCTGCCGACCGGAATATTTCCGTGCGCCGCGCCGACCGCAGACGCGAGGTCAAGAGCCTGCTGAGCTATGCCGTCGGGTGCCTGTTCGGGCGGTATTCCGCGGACTGCGGCGGGCTGGTCTGTGCCGGCGGGGAACCCGATGCGGCAAAGTACCGGACGGTCATGCCCGCGGAGAATAATATATTGCCGATCGGCGGAGAGGGCGTTTTTGCAGATAATATCACCGGCCGCGTCATCGCGTTTCTCCGCGCCGTATACGGGGCGGACACGCTGGCTGAAAATCTTCGCTTTATCGCGGAGACGCTCGGCGGAAAGGGTACCCCGCAGGAGGTGCTCGCGCATTATTTTGAGAACGGGTTTTACGCGGATCACTGCAAAATCTACCGGAAATGCCCGATCTACTGGATGTTCAGCTCCGGAAAGCAGCACGGGTTTCAGGCGCTTGTCTACATGCACCGCTGGCAGCCCGGAACAGTCGGGACAGTTTGCAGAGACTATTTGCAGGCGATGCTTCCGCACTGCCGCGCCGCGCTCACAGAGGCCGGCGGCATCACAGAGCCGGACATGCGGAAAAAGCAGCAGGAGAAGCTCAGGGCGCAGCTTGCCGAGCTCACAGACTATGCGCAAACGCTGCAGCGCTTAGCACAGCACGAGCCGGCCATCGACCCGGATGACGGCGTGCGCGTCAATTACGCAAAGCTCTCCGGTGCGCTGGAACCGATCGGATAATCAGAAAAGCCGCTGCTGCGTTGTTTTCGCGGCAGCGTTTTTTTGCAGCGGCAGGCGGTGCGCGCTTCTTGCGCGGTTCTGCACAGTGCACAATTTCGACAAAATCGGACAGAATGACACGGGAGAGTGGCTTTTTCGGGGATTTTTACTCAGTCATAATCGGAGCTCTTTTTGAAGTTTTTGGTCGAGCTTTTTTCAAAAAGCTCGCGGGTCGAGGGCAGAGCCCTCGTCGCCCGTCGCAACGGGCGAAACTCCCCTAGCGT
>JAFUAD010000073.1 GCA_017460835.1 Oscillospiraceae bacterium | reverse complement strand
CTCCCCTAGCGTGCAAAGAGCTCGGCGGGCTTGGGGACCCCATGTTTGCCGAAGGCAAACTGCGCAGTTTCGCTTTGCGAAACATGGGCGATAGAGGTCCCCATTCCAAAATAGCATCCGCGCAGCGGATACTTTATTCCTGAAATCATAACCCCCCCGATTTGCCACTCCCTTTTCACCCGCTCCCATTGAAATTTCCGTCATTATATGGTATAATATAGCTGTAATTTTTATGCAAAAATGCGATACGGAGGCAATTTGCCGGAAAAATCCCGATCGGAAAGGAATATCCACATGAAGCGCTTTCAGAAAATTCTGCTGATTCTATTGGCGGTGTTTACCGTTCTCCCCTGCGCGGGAATGCTCGTACAGAAGCACGCGCTGCCCATCCGTGCCGATTTCGGCGATTTCGGCGGCGGCGATGACTACGGCGGCGGGGGCGGAGGCGGCGGCGACTGGGGCGGCGGCTGGGACGATGACGATGACGACAGAAGCAGCAGCCACTCCTCAGAGCCGCTCACCTCGGAGGATGCGAAATGGGCGGGCTTAACATTTGTCTTTACCTGCGCCATTTTCATACTGGAAAATATTGTAGCTGTGATTCGGCGGAAACGGAAGCATGAGGTGAACTCCGATTCCGGCAAAAGTAACATTTTTTCGATATTCTTCCTGTTAGGGATCAGACTGGGATTTGCGCTGCTTATGGCCTTACTGATTTCGTCCCTGATTACAAGAGAATGGGTCGGGGTGATATTTGTGTTGTTCTTTTTCGGGATTATCGGGGTGATCGTGCTCTTATTCTACTTATTGATTCGCTTTGCTGACAAGGGGATCAGCAAACAGGCGCCTCACAAGGCTGTCCCGCTCGACCCCGAAGCCCTGAGGCTTACCGTTCCGGATTATTCGCCGGAGCAGATGCAGGCATGGGCTGCCAATGTCTATACGGCGCTGCAAAATGCATGGCAGGCAAAGGATCTTTCCCCTGTCCGGAAATATCTCGCTGCGCCGGCTTACCGGCAGTTTGACATGCAGCTTGAACAGTACCGCGTAAAGGGCGAGACGAATATTGTCAGCGATATCACGGTTGAGGATGTTGTGCCGGTGGCAGTGCAGCAGACAAACGGCTTCGATATTCTGACTCTGCGCATCAGCACCCGCATCCATGACTATGTCATCCGCGACCGGGACGGTGCGCTGCTGCGGGGCAATCAGACGGACTGGAAGTACATGACCTACGAATGGACACTGATCCGGTCGAACGAGCCGATGCAGGGCGCGGTTTCCTGCCCGTGCTGCGGCAGTGCGATCGAGGATATCAACCAGTACGCACTGTGCCCGGGCTGCGGCAACGCCATTATCAATGACCGCTTCGACTGGGTCATCACCAATATCAAGGGCATCTCGCAGCGAACCTCCAAAACATAACAGAAAGGGCGTGACCCTCAGATGAAGCGCTTTCAGAAAATTCTGCTGATTCTATTGGCGGTTTTTACCGTTCTCCCCTGCGCGGGAATGCTCGTACAGAAGCACGCGCTGTCCATCCGTGCCGATTTCGGCGATTTCGGCGGCGGCGATGACTACGGCGGCGGGGGCGGCGGCGGCGGTGGCGGCGACTACGACGGCGATTCCGGCAGCGGCACGATCGCATTCTTAGCGCCGGTCTTTCATGTCGTCCTCCCGATCTGTATCTGCGCTGCGGTCGGGTTCCTCATCTTTCTGCTGATCTACAAGTATGTGACAATGCAGTCATTCCTTGAAAAATACCTGAATATCAGGGAGTCCGGCGACAAGGGAGCCTTCATCATATTTATCCTGCCGCTGCTCACCATTGCGCTGGCACTGGCGCTGAGCATCGTTGAGACAATGGTTTCGCTGATCGTTTTGGCACTGTTCTCTCTGCCGAAGCTGATCAAAAAAAAGAAACAGCGCGGCGGAAGCGGCAGCGCCGGCATGGGACGCCTCACAGAGCTGCAAAGAATGCAGCAGACCGAAGAACAGATCGCAAAGGTCATCCCCGGATATTCTGCGGAATCCATGAAGCAATGGGTCACGGGTGTGTATATCGCGCTGCAAAATGCTTGGCAGGCAAAGGATCTCTCAAGCGTCCGCCCGTATCTTTCTGCAACGGCATTCCGGCAGTATCAGACACAGCTCGAAAACTACCGTCAGCGGCAGGAAACGAATATCATCTCGGGGATTTCCGTCAAAAATGTCCGTGCTGTCCGCGCTTCTCAGGAATTGAGCAATGATCTGCTGACGGTCACGGTCGAGGCGGAGATCACGGATTATGTGACGGATGACCGCACCGGAAAGGTCGTGCGCGGCAATCCGAAGGCACGCAAGCGGATGACCTACGAGTGGACGCTGATGCGGTCGCATGGCCCGCTTCATGGCGCGGTTTCCTGCCCCTGCTGCGGCATGCAGGTGGATATCAACCAGGCGGCACAGTGCCCGGGCTGCGGCAATATGATCGTCAGCGGGCGGTTTAACTGGGTCATCTCGAACATCAAAGGGCTCTCGCAGAAAACTCTGTAACCATCACAGCGAAGGGACGGATACACCATGTTTCATTTATTCGGAAAATCAAAAATCCAGCCGGAATTTCTGGAGAAGGGCGCGCTGAGTGCGTATGACAATGCAAAACTGCAAGGCCTCGAAGCGCTGCGGCAGGCCGATCCCGCGTTCTCGCCGGATGAGCTGAAGGCCTCGGTCTCGGAGCTGTATATCCGGCTGCTGTATGCATGGACGGCAAAGGATCTCAAAGCGGTGCAGCCCTATTTTACGCCGGAGGCAGCCGCGGTCTATGAATCGCAGCTTCAGGCTTACCGCACAAGCGGCGAGACCCGCCTGACCGATCATCCGACGGTTCTGAATGTCACGCTGCTGGGCTGGGCACAGCAGGCAGGCGTCAGCATCATGCGGGTCAGGCTCAATACCCGCGTCATCACCTATGTCCGGGATGACAAAACCGACAGGACCGTGCGCGGCAGTGAAAAGCAGGAGCATTTCATGGAATATCTCTGGACGCTGGTGCGTCCCGCAGAGGCGCTGACGCCGGTGCGGCCGGTGCTCAGCGCGGTGACCTGCCCAAGCTGCGGCGGGTCGGCGGATGTTGACCGCACGAACATCTGCCCCTACTGCGGAACCGTTCTGGTCTACGGCGGAATGAACTGGAAGCTCTGCTCCTCCGCAGGGAGAGAGGCGGGATACTGATTGTGATAAGCCGTGCGCGGCCTCTAAATCATCGCGAAGCGATACCTTATTCGACAAACTGAGCTCCCATGCGGTCTTGAACCGCCCCATTTTGTACGGACAGCACAAAAAGCCGCCTATGGCAAAATGAATTAAGCACTGAACTGGCTCCGCAACTCAAGTGGAGTCAGTTTTGTATTCAGTTGAATACGCTGATGATTGTAGAAATGAATGTAGT
>JAFUAD010000020.1 GCA_017460835.1 Oscillospiraceae bacterium | reverse complement strand
CTCCGCTCATTATGGTGCGAAGCGAACCGGCAGCGGGCACTGCCCGCCGCAGCACAGGTGTGTGCTGCCCGCTTGGTTCATGCGCCCATAATTCACATATGGGTACTGCCGGCTGCACGCCCAAGCGTGCCCACATATTCGGCTGAGACAAGAGATTCAACTCCGCTCATTATGGTGCGAAGCGAACCGGCAGCGGGCACTGCCCGCCGCAGCACAGGTGTGTGCTGCCCGCTTGGTTCATGCGCCCATAATCCGCATATGCAAAGCCCAATGGCCAACAGGCGAGATTCAAACCAATATAGAACAATTCGCTAAGACGGCGCTTTGCTGTATCGGCAGCGGGCACTGCCCGCCCGGCAGTGCCGGGCTCCATTTTGGCTTCGCGGGTATCTTTTCGCATGCACCCAGTACCAATTAGGACGCAGCACAGGAGTGTGCTGCTTTTTTGGTTCATGCGCCCATTGTCCGTATTGATATGTAAAATATTGCTGCAAGATGATACAATTTCAGTACACCCTTTGGTGATGATGACGCAGTAAACCCGGAAGATAAAAATATATATTAACAAAATATTTTTTTGAGATTATTTTTACTACTTCATCGTCATCAAGTTGTGTACCAAAGTCGTCATATATTGCTGCAAGATGATACAATTTCAGTACACCCTTTGGTGATGATGAAGCAGTAAACCCGAGAAGATAAAAATATATATTAACAAAATATTTTTTACTACTTCATCGTCACCAAGCTGTGTGCCGGAATTGTCATATATTGCCGCAAGATAATTTTACTGTATACTCCGATATTTCTGCGCATCTCGGCAGGGCTTTCACCCCCGCACTAATTTGCGCGAACCTTTGTGTAATAATAGACGGCAAGCTGGGTGCGGTCACGCAGCGAGAGCTTATCCAGCAGCTCACTGACATAGTTCCGGATCGTGCCCTCCCCGAGATAAAGCTGCGCCGCGATCTCCTTGTTGCTCAGCCCCTCCGCGACCAGCTCCATGATCTCGCGCTCCTTCTCATTGATGCCGTGTGCCGCATAATCAAAGGTCTCCTGCTGCTTCATCATCTCAGGCAGCCGCGAAATGATCGTCTCGCCGAACACGCTCTGCCCCCGCATCACGGCCTCCAGCGCCGGCGCAATGCCCTCAAAATCCTGCTTCAGAATATACCCCTTTGCGCCCATGCGCAGCGCCTTGATGATGTATTCATCATCGGAAAAGGTCGTCAGGTACAGCAGCTTTGCCTCCGGCGATGCCTTCAGAATCTGCTCGCCCGCCTCAATGCCCGTCATCCCGTCCATGCGGATATCCATGAGCATCACATCCGGCTTTTCCGCCTGATACAGCGCGATCGCATCCGCCCCGCTGCTGCCCATCGCCGCAACCGTAATGGCGCCGGTCGCCTCCAGAATCGTTTTCAGCGAGATCGCGACCAGTTTATCATCGTCAATCACTACTATTCTCATGGTTTCTCCTTCTGCAATGACGCAAAAATGCGGAATCCCTTTTCCGAGGGCGTAAAGCTGATCTGCCCGCCGACGCCCTTTACTCTGTCCGTCATATTTTTCAGCCCGATGCCGGTCTCTGCGATCTCCGTGCAGCGCCCGTTATCCTCTATGACGAGCTGATAGAACGCCGGATGCTCCCGCACAACGATCAGGATTCTGTCGCCGGCGGAATGCTTGACCGCATTGGAGAGCCCCTCCTTGATGACGCCCGCGATGCACAGCTTGACGCTTCCGGGAACCCGGTCGCTGATGTCGTAATCCAGCTTCACCGAGAACCGGTCGCCGACCGTCCCGATGCTGTCCGCGATCACCTTTCTGAGGTCGATCGAGTCGTCATGCAGCGTATGCACGCTTTCCCGCATGCTGGTCATCGCGGTATCGAGCGTGTCCTTCAGCCCGATCAGCGGCTCGCGCATCTGCTCGTCGCGGTTGATGACCGTCAGGGCGCCTGCCTGAAGCAGCGCGCGCGTCAGCATATGCCCGACATTGTCATGGATCTCGCGGGCGATGCGGTTGCGCTCCTTCATGGTCGCGAGGTGGATCTCGGCGTCCTGCATCTGTGCCATTTTGAGATTCTGCTCGGCGAGCATCAGGTTTCGCTCCGTGACCGAATCGCGCAGCTCGGTCAGCCGGGAGACCTGACCGGTCAGGCGGGAGATGCGCCGGAAGAGCAGCAGCGACGCTGCGCATCCGACCGCAATCGCAAGATACTGCGTCAGAAGCAGGCTCTTGCCCGCTATAAACAGGGCGGGGCATCCCGGCAGCACCAGCCACCATTTTTTCAGGGTCAGCGCGTCATAGAGCAGCAGCGGCAGGCCGCAGACCGCGAGCGGAAACCACAGGCTGAGGGCGGCGTCCGCCGCGATCATGGCAGCGGAAAGTGTGCTGTATTGTTTCGGGAGCAGTGTGACTGCGGCAGAAATGCAGAGGCTGAGCAGGAGCAGCGCCACCGGTGCGGTCAGGCTGTCTGCGGTACAAAAGCCGACCGCGCAGATCATTGCCGCGACCAGCTTTTCCGATAATCCGTCCATGCTGCGCCTCCTGTTCTCAATCAGTGGGTGCTGCGGTAATGCAGTGCAACCCCCTGTTCATTATATCACGAACCCCCTCAAAATGCAAGCTGCGGGCGCGGAGCCCGCGGTCGGCAGTGCCGACAGCCGCAGCACAGGAGTGTGCTGCCCGATTGGTTCGTGCTCCTATAATCCGTATACACAAAGCCCAATGGCCAACAGGCGCAGACATTTCGGAATACAGCACTATAATTATCTTGTCGCAATATCAGACTAATCCGGTACACAACTTGGTGACGATGAAGTAGTAAAAATAATCTCTAAAAAATATTTTGTTAATATATATTTTTATCTTCTCGGATTTACTGCTTCATCATCACCAAAGGGCATACTGAAATAATATCATCTTGCGGCAATATATGACAACTCTGGTACACAACTTGATGACGATGAAGTAGTAAAAAAAACTCTAAAAAAATATTTTGTTAATATATATTTTTATCTTCTCGGGTTTACTACTTCATCATCACCAAAGGGTGTACTGAAATCGTATCATCTTGCCGCAATATTTTACAAATCAATACAGACAAAGGGAGCATGAACCAATCGGGCAGCACACACCTGTGCTGCTTCCTGAATAATATTGGGCGGATATGCCAAGAAACCCGCGAAGCCAAAACGGCAGCCGGCACTGCCGGCCGAAGCCAAATCGCCAGCGGGCACTGCCCGCCGGGGAGGGATTACATAGCCTGAAAGACCATGCGATAGAAATTATACATATGCGAGATCACGCTCCCGACCTCATGGCCGGTCGTTGTCATCAGATGCCAGAGGTGTTCGGTGCCGTTTTCGCTGAGCATCTGCTCATAGCCAAACGGGATATCCCCGACTGCCCTGTCGATTTCGGATGCGCTGAGCAGCAGCAGATAGGGCGGCTCCCCGCGCAGGCAGAACTGCTCCGGCTCCAGCAGGTAGGTATTCCCCGTTCCCTTTACAACGCCGGAGGCCGTGCAGATGCTGCCGATGTAGCCAAACTGCTCCGGATACAGAAAGCCGATCCCGAGCGATTCGCGCCCGCCGATTGAAAACCCCGTAACTGCGGTGTTTTCGGGGCCCTCCGCAACAGAAAACTGCTGCTCGATAAAGGGCTTGAGATCGGTCTCCGTCTCCTCGATGAAGCGGTCAAAATTGAGGAACGCCTCCCGGTTCAGCGCGGTGCAGGCAGAGCCGTCAAGGCTGCAATAAATATAAGGCGAGACCACGATCATTTCCTTCGCCTCGCCGTCCGCGATCAGGTTATTGAGCATGGTGCTGAGATACACCTCGTCCCGCGCCATCCAGTCCTCGTTATCCGCGGAGCCGTGCAGGATATAGAGCACGGGATACCGGACATCCGGGCGGTAATCCGCCGGCAGCAGGACATTGACCGTCTTCTCGCGGCCGCAGACCGATGAATAATAGCTGTATTTCTGAAACTCCGGATACACCGCATTCTCCCGCTTTACCAGGATTTCCTCCGGCGGAACCTCCGTCATCTTTGCGCGGCACTGCTCCAAATACGGAACCGCAGGCTCCGGCGCCGCCGTGGTCTCTGTCACAGTCGTCGTTTCCGAAGCCGTTGTCTGATTCTGCGTTCCGGTCGTCTCGTTCATCGCCTCCGATGAGCCCTCCGCTGCCGCGCCGCAGCCGGTCAGCAGCAGGGAAGCCGCGCAAATTAGCAGCTTTTGTTTCATTTGTAATCCTCCTATCATAGGGTTCTGCCGTCTGCATTATGATGCCATTATTATACCATTCGGCAACAGAGAAATCAAGCCTATTTTGGGGCAGATAACAGTATTTCAGATCAACAAAACCCGCTGCCTCCGGCATAAGGGAGACAGCGGGGCTTTCCGGGTTATTCCGGTCTGCGCTTTCCGCAGTTGTTACAGAAATTGCCTGTGATGCCGGTGTTGCCGCAGGAGCAGTCCCATACGGCCGGCGCCTCCGGCTTCCTTGCGCCGCAGAGGTTGCAGAAATTACCGATCACGCCCTTGTTTCCGCAGGCGCAGTCCCATGCGGCGGGCTCCTCGGGCTTTTTCGCGCCGCAGAGGTTGCAGAAATTGCCGATCACGCCCTTGTTCCCGCAGGTGCAGTCCCATGTCTTTGCAGGCGCGGGCTTTTTGCTGCCGCAGTTGTTGCAGAACAGTCCCGTTGCCTGATTGCCGCAGGCACACTGCCATGTATCCCTTGCAGGCTCCGGCTGCATATTCTGCTGCAATCCGCCGAGCATGCTGCCAAGCTGCGGGGCGACGGTATTCGCCGCCGCGAGCCCGATGCCGACGCCCAGCACATCGCCTGCGACCCCGCCGCCGGAGCCGTTGATCGTCATATTGCCGATGCCCTGTGCGTATGCCTCCTGCACCTCCGCCTGCAAGACATCCCTCTGATTATAGCCCTTTGCCTGCATGATCTCCGCTTCGGTCAGCCCCTTCAAGCGCTGAATCCGGATATCGGCCTGCGCGTCGATGAGCTTTCTCTCCGCTTCCTGCTTTGCGATCTCAGTTTCGGTGAGCTGCTTCTGCATCTCCGCCTCGCGGCGCTCTGCCTCGATCACGGCTCTGCTGCGCTCCTGCTCGGTGCGGTAGAGCGTCTGGGTCTGCGCCTCGGTCACGCGCACCGCCGCCTGCGCCTGCAATTCCTTCTGCTGCAATGTCACCCTGTGCAGCTCGATCACGCGCCGGAAATCGGCGTCGGTCTGCGGATCCGGCAGAGAAATACTCGTCACGAAAAGCTGCGGGATCGTCAGGCCGTACTCCTCGAAGGCCGGCAGGATCTTCGCGCGCAGGCTCTCCGAGATCTGCTCAAGCCGCTCGTCGATCTCCAGAATATCAATCCCATTCTGCTTGATCGCAGCAGCGAGATGGGTCTTGACGGCATTGGCGATCAGCGGGCGGAAGGATTTTTGCAGCGACTTGGAGAATCCCTCACTCTCGTTCTCCCATGAGATGCCGGTCATCGTGCCGACGATTTTCAGCAGGAGCCTGCGCGAATCGGAAACCGCAAGGTTCATCTCGCCGGAGACGCCGATTTCAAGCGGGACGCCGGTCATCGGGTCGAGGAACCGTACCTTGTCCGGCGTGCCCCATTTCACGGCCATCTGCACGGTTTTGTTGATGAAATACACCTCGGAATGGAACAGCGAATCGGCATTGACCGGCAGCGCCATGATCCCGCGGAGCAGCGGCAGATTGCCGGTTTCGAGGGTGTGACGCCCCGGGCCGAAGGTATCGAGCGCCTGCCCGTCGCGGAAGAACACCGCCTCCTGCGTCTCGTGAACGATGAGCTGCGAGCCGAAGTTGAAGTCCTCGATCGGGTGCTTCCAGACGAAGGTGCTGTTGTCTCCCTCATATTTGATAACGGAAACCAGCCCCTTGCGGCTCTCGGCGCGCTTCGCTGCTGCCGTTTCAACGTCAATGACAGTCTTGCAGACCGGGCAGGTGTACGGCGATTTGGTGCTGCCGAACAGCCCCCCGACCTCTGTGACCCTGCCGCAGGTCGGGCAGGTGAATTTTTGCTTGCTCATGTTTTTTTCTCCTTAATCCAATTTGATTGTAATTGCGGGACGGACGCCTTCTCTGGCAGTTAATTGTATCTGAAAAAAGGGAGCTTTCACATACCCTCTTGTACATGGCACGATGTCCGCTTCACACATATCGTTATGCATTCTTGTTGTCCGAAGCCACCAGCTTTCATTATAAAAGCGCCAGGGTATGCTGTTTACAATGGCTTCGGCTTCCTCCCGGCTCAGGATATACACATAGTCCTCCGTGTCATTTCCCTGCAACTGTGTACCGTCCGGCGTATTGGTATGATTGGAACACAGGGTTTTTAAGATCAGCTTTTTCTCGCTGTCGGTGAATAAATTGTAAAAATTCGTATTCAGCCAATTTCGCAAATCACTTTGTTCCCATGTAATTTGTTCGTTGTTGGTTTTATGAAACTGCCTTTCAAACAATACATTTTTCGTCAAAAGAACCGCAGTCTTTTCTGAAACAAATATGACATGCCACTCATAATTTGAAAAGGTTACAGTTTTCAGGCCGATTCTGATTTTTGCGGGCAGCGGAAGCTCATTGACAAGACTGCCGAGCTGATTTAGGCAGTCCGGTCCCATCCTTTTGATATAATCCAGCGCAAGATTGAAGTCTTTTTTCAAAACCAGATCGGAATTCTGAATCTCCTGCTTCAGCGCCGCTTTCTTCTGCTCCAGCTCCGGAACGGATATCTGTTCGATTCTTTCTTTTACTTCTGTAAGCTGCGCAATCTTTTTCTTCTGCTCTGAATAATGACTGATCTTGCCTTGCAGTTCTGTTATTTTTCTTTCAGTGAACCCGAACCTTTCCCGAAGCGGCGCTGTCCTCTTCTCCTGTTCTGCAATTGCCGCACGGATCTGATCCTTCTGTGCCTTCTGGAAGAATCCTGTTTTTTTCAGCTCCTGTTTCAGTTGTTCGAGCTTACCCTCCTCAGCCTGATATTCCGTCCGGACGCCGTCTCTTGTGGATTGAATCCGTGCGATTAAATTCTCAGTCTCCGCCACATTGATTCCGGCGATTTCTGCTTCTATCTTCGGGATCGTCTCATTGATCTCCGCCAGACGCTGCCGGGCTGCATCCAAATCCTTCTCTACGGAAATCTGTCTGTCCTCTGCGGTTTCCGATCTGTGCTGCACGATGTATTTCCGGATTGTTTCGATCGCTTCCTTTTTTCTTCGTTCAAAGCCCGTGGAATATTCCTCCAGCGTTCTCTTTTGCTCCGCATCAGCAAAACGGTAAGCAAATTTATAATTCCTGCTGGCAGACAACTTGTCTCCGAGGTAATACAGATCGGCTTCATTCCTTACCTGCATTTCCGCGCAGAGCAGCCCGATATAGGCGCGCGATTCTTCGGCGTTTTCATTGAGCACCTGCTCAAAGAAGCGGTTTGCTTCATCCCAGTTGCCGTCCTCCAGCGCGAGATTACCGCGCTTTAAGATGTTTTCGATCTTTGCGCTGCCCGCGGTCTGCACGACCGTCTGCTGCACGGCCTGCTTTTCCGGCTCGGCGGAGATGATCTTCTTGATGCCGCGGATGATATCGTTGATAAAGCCGATCTTGCCCATATCCTGCGCCTGCAAATGCGAAAATTCATCCGGCAGGTCGTAGGCATCCATATCGCGGTAGCAGGGGATCAGCAGCTTTGCGCGGTCATTCTGCACGATCTTGAGATACCGCGACCACTCATTCCGCACCCAGACCGCATTGAAATACTCCGGCTTTGTGCCGAGCACCAGCATGACCTTTGCGGAATTGAGCGCCGCGAAAATATAGGGCTCATATGCCTGACCGAGCTTGTCCTCCAGCGTGATCGCCGCATAAAAGACCTTGAAGCCCTCCTGTGTGAGCTGGTGGTAGATGTCGTTTGCAATGACGCTGTCCTGTGTGCGCCGGCCGCTTTCGTCGGTTTCCTTGTAGCAGATGAACACATCAAACGGCGTTTCGCTGTGAACGATCGCAAGGATATCCTTTTGCAGCCGGTCGATCTCCTCCGCCTCCCGCTCATAGAAGGTCCGCTGAACGGCATCGGCATATTCAATCGCCGCCCGGTAATCCGCGTCCGTTTTGACCGATTCGAGCTGAGTCCGGTGGCAGGTCGGGATTTTTCTGAGGGTCGCCGGATCCTCCACATATTCAATTCCGAATTTGCAGAGGATGATGCCCCAGTAGGCCTCTGCCTCGGTCGGATTCTGCGAGACGATCTTCTCATAGATTTCCTGCGCCTTGTCAAATTCCGACTTGGTTCGCAGGTTGTTTGCGCGGTTAAAGAGATTGGTCAGAACCTCGTCGTGATTCCTCGGAAGGGTCTGCTGTGTTCCGCAGTATTCGCATTCGCAGACGGTCATGCCCTCGGAGACCTCCAGCGCGCCGCCGCACATTTTACACTTAAAGACTGCCATAATGACGGAATTCCTTTCTGTATGGAGCGGTCGGGGCAGAACTGAGCAGTCTGCCGCCTTCCGTTTATTTATACAGAAATATTATAACAGAAAGCCGCAATAATGTCAATACAAGCCGTGTCATTAGGTGTGGCATATCGGGGATTTTATGATTACAGGAATAAAGTATCCGCTTTGCGGATGCTATTTTGGAATGGGGACCTCTATCGCAGGTCCCCAAGCCCGCCGAGCTCTTTGCACGCTAGGGGAGTTTCGCCCGTTGCGACGGGCGACGAGGGCTCTGCCCTCGACCCGCGAGCT
>JAFUAD010000019.1 GCA_017460835.1 Oscillospiraceae bacterium | reverse complement strand
GTATCTTCACTAACCAGACGGGCCAGCATAACGCTGTCCATCACATTGATCTCTCCGTTATGATCAATGTCGCCCGGCAGCATTTTATCATTCGCGGCCGGTTTGCTTTCCATTGTTTTGATCTGTTGATACGCGGAAATTGCCGCCGTTGACGGAGAGCCGTCCCGCGATGATCTGTGCCACCGCGCTGACCACCGACCGCTGAAACGCTGCATGGTTCTGCGGCGGGACATTGAGCATCTGCATCGCGTTGACGATCAGCTCGGAATCCACGGACTTTGCAACCAGACCGTCGATCAGTTTGGACTCGGCGGGGATACCAATGCCTTCCTTGACTGCCGCAAGGTTCTGATTTGTCACCGCCCAGATCATCGGGGGCGCTTCCTGATCGCACTGCGAGAAGTCGAACATTTCGATCGTTTTTCTGTGTTCATCAAAGAACCGGATTGCTTCGCTGCCGAGCGTAACGGAAAAGCCGGCTTTTTCCCATTGCGCCGCGGTTGCGATAAAGGCTGCACCGGGCTTCTGCGTGAAGAATTCCAACGCGACCGATGCCGGGTGCTTGAACACGCGTCCCTGAAACCGCAGGAAATCGGTCAAAAGGTTCGCGTTTTCGGACATTTTCCGGAGCATCTTCGCTCCGGCATCGCTGTACCCGCCCAGCGGGGTGAGGTGATTGGTGTTTGCCATTATTTCCTGTCCTCCTTTATAGTTTAGCACTTTAACGTGCAGAAGTCAAGACTTTTCAGGCGAAATCTCCATTTTTTGCAAAGTTCGTCTGAATGACTAAAAATTGTCACTCCCCATTGTTCAAATTGCTGCTGCGGCGGGCTTCTGCCGCTTGCAATCATCGGCAGCACGAACATGATACAGAATGCAGCAACCGACGTGAGAAGCAATGTGCCGTAGATAATTAGCAGATGTTTAGTGTGCTTGTCCATAAAAGAAATCCTTTCTGATGCGAATACACGCATCTTGACTTTTCTCTCTGCATATGCTATACTTAAATCAGAGAAAACAGCTTATGATGATTAGAACGGAGGTGCGATTATGACGATCAACGAAATAAAGCTGAGAATCCTGACAGCCATTCAAGACTATCCGGTCAAAAGCATTATTCTGTTTGGTTCGCGTGCTGCCGGTACAAACCGCGACGACAGCGATGTTGATCTGATCGTTGAATTTTCGCAGCCGGTTACGCTGCTGACTCTGTCCGGTCTGCAAATGAAACTGGAAGATGCGCTGAAGCTGGATGTTGACCTTGTTCACGGTCCGATTCAGCCCACCGATCTGCTGGAAATTGGCAAGGAGGTCGTGCTGTATGCAGCGTAAAGACATTATCATTCTACAAAAAGTGCTTTCTGAGATCAGCATTTGCTTTGAAATGCTCGGGTGTGCGTCAATGGACGTATTTCTCTCAGATGAAAAGCTGAAACGTGCGGTCGCAATGACGGTCATCAACATCGGTGAACTTGTGAAAAACATCTCGGATGAAACCAGAGCAGCGTATAAACAGGTTCCGTGGAAGCAAATTGCAGGGATGCGCGATATCGCGGCGCATAAGTACCAAACGCTTCGCATGGAAGATGTCTACAACACTGTAAAAATGGATTTTCCCGCATTAAAAACACAGCTTTCCGAGATTTTGAAAAACGCAGAATAATCATGCAGCCGCAGTTGAACTTTATCGCTGCGGCTATTGTTTTACCATGTTGAAAAAGAAAAAGCCGCCCGCGCCTGACCGCCGCGTTCGATGTGTTGAAAGCCGATATACGCGCGGTAAAGAATCCCTGTCAGAACGGATATATAACGATCTTTCTTTTTCAATCCGTAAGTAAACTTGGGTACTGAATATAGAGATGCATTTCAGGGACTACCCCTGATCGGAATACTTATCATCGCAGGAGGAAATATAGCAACACTGCATTCATTCCTATTGGTCTGCCGCATTTTCGGCATCTTCACGCGAATATGCCCATTCTCAAATCGAATGATCGAATAGTGATTGTCTACGAATACTCTCCGGTTCACGCGCGATCTGCGCTGCATCCGAACGATCAGTCCGGCAGCGACCAATTCTCCGATGATTTGCACAACCGATTCCCGCTTCATCCTGATCTGCGCGGCAATATCGTTGTAGCTGTTCCAGCAGTCATGCAGCACCGTGCTGAATGACTTGCAGAGAAACAGATACACGAGCATCTGGCGCGGCACAAGCATTCCAAAAACGTGACGGTTAACCATGAAAAAGCTGCTGTCCGTCGGGTGCTTTGTGACCGCATACCAGTATGCGCCTCTGTGTCCGTTTGCCTTATACTGTCGTTCGAGATAATCGACCAGCCCCTTTTCACGGAGTTGGTCGATTGTTTTTGCGACTGTAACGGGTGACTTGATACCGCAGTTCACCGCGATCGTCCGCTGCTTTACGGTAATGACTGTACCGCCCGTGATGGTATGCCCGTTTCCGGGAAGGCTGCACAGATAGGCGTAAACCGCGATTTCCTGCGTGTCCAGTCCCAGCACGAAGATGCTGTTGCTCAATCGGAATATGCTCACCGTGCAGCCCTCCTTTCTCATGTTTCAGAATCTTCCTGCAAAGGTGTAGCCGTCTTTGCATCATATACTTCCTGTGCATCAGCCGCAATCTCGCTTGCCTGACTTGCAGCACCCTGCACAGCCTGTGCCATCTGCTCCACGCTCAGCGATTCGGCTGCATCTCCGATCAGCGACAAAAGCTCCAGCGCCCGGTTGATCTGTTCCGTTTCGACGGTTGCACCCTTCGACTGCATTCTTGTGAGCTTCCGCTTCACTTCCTGCGCCTGAAGCTCCGCGCAGATCGTTCTTAGTGTCCGAATATCCGCTTTGTCCTGCTGGTTTTCCAGTTGAAGCTGCGTTATCTTTTCCGAACGCTTTTGAATCGCGGCTTCCTTGCGCTGAATTGCAAGACGCGCACTGCGCAGGGAATACTTGCGGGCTTCCCCGTCTGCTTTACCGGTTTCCTGCTGTGCGTCCGCCACAAATTCTGCTTTCTTCTTCTCTGCCTCATTCATTTTCATCCTCCACAATCGTTATGCTGAACAAATCCGCGGTTTTCTCCGGATATGCAAGATTTCCTGTTTCATCGCCGAATACGCCGTCCTCACCGAACATGAATGTACCGGTATAGATTTCTTTCGGATTAACGGGATTAACGGTATTCCGGTTCAACACTGTCAAAATATTCTCTTGATAGTAAGCATACGCCGGAGCCTGCCGCACCGTATCATCGAATTCAGACCGCGTTTTCTGCCCGATCACCATGAAATCCGCATGAGACACGGAATTGGTAATGAGATGCCCGTTCCTGCCGCTGCCGTCCACGGCGATGATACCGCCGACTGTCCCCGCCTTGATACATTCAACACGCTCCGCATCCTTGAAAACACCGCAGGAGAAATCCAGCTCATTCGCATAACAGTTCGAGATCAGCGCACCCTCGGCATCTGTTGTTCCTTCTGCTGCAATGCCGCCCGCTGCGGTTTCTGTTTTCAAAATGATGTTCCGCGCAAGACAGCCCTGAATGTTGCCGCCGTAGCAATCCGGTAGCTCGCGCCCTTTTGCGTCATAAGCTCTTTCGCCCGCCGCAGAACCGACAATGCCGCCCGCGTTGAAGATATTGCCCTGCGCGGAATAATAATAGACCGCCGAATCCGTCACCGCCGCAGGCTTGCCCGAAATGCCGCCGCAATAAAGATAGTAGTCCGGCAGATCATTGAAGATACCGAAATCCGTGACATAGCAGCCGTCAATCTGTCCGCCGATACCCGTGATCGCACCGATGCAATGCTCTGCGTGTTTGGTCGGTTCAACCGGTTCGTCCTCCGGCTCGATGATGTTGCCGTCCTCGTCATATTCGATCACATCAGGCGGCACAACCTCCATCGTCGTGACTGCGGTCTGATCTTCCACATTTACCGGCTCAGAAACCTTGATTGTAATAGACGAATGCGACACCGAACAATGCTGAATAACCGTCTCGCCGGTTTCGTAAATCTGCTCATCCTCTGCGAGATAATGGTAATTGAACGCGGTGCAGACAAGAAACCCGTAATCCTTGTATTCGTCCGAAACAATCGCAGAATTGCGGATATTCACATTCTTTATCACCGCGCCGGAGACTGTTTCAAACAGCGGTGCATCCAGATTTTCAATGAGGAAACCGCCGCCGTCATACTCAAAATACTCGGCTTCCGGATCTTGTTTCAGCTCATTCACCGTGCGAATCGGCGTATGGGTCGCCCAGATCGGAAATGCAATATCTGCGGTCTGCACAAAATAGCCGCGAGCCTTTTCCGCGCTCATCAGTTCCAGCTGATCGAAATAGTCAATCCGATACGGGTCATCTTTTGTCCCGCTGCCGCCGCCGTATTTCACCAATACGCGGTAGAGCTTCGTATCTTCGGCGAAATCATACGCCTGCCCGCCGTAAAACTCGATCTTTTTGCCGTTCGGATCAGATGTAAATCCCCACGAGTAGCCGGGTACATGGGTGAAAAAATCGGTCTTGTCAAATTCCGGAAGCAGGATATTTGCTTTACCCTTCGAGACCGCACCCTTGAGCTGCAAATCCTCGACCGGAACAGCAGAATAGCTGCGGTCAATCGTGACCGTAATCTGCTCGGCATTATCCGGAACCGCGTCCTGCTTCGGGATAATGAGCCCGTCCTCCGCGACATTGACTGATTCGGTCTGCATTTCGGTCACTGCGGTATTGCGCCCGAAATTCTTTCCGATCGAAAAAGCCATCATGGAGAATATCGCCGCGCCGCCGATGATTGCCGGAACCAGCCATTTCGGAAAACTGCGTTTGCGTATCACCGCGCCGGATTTGTCACGCTTTTCGTTGCGGGCAATCTGCATTTCGCCGGTGCTGACGATCTCTGCCTCGCCGGTTTCGATCATTCGCTCAAACCGTTCATTCTCCAGATTTGCGGTAATTTCGGTTTCGGTCCGGTACACGCTGTACTCCGCAACAACGAGCTTTGCGTGTTTGCCCTGCGTGAACAGCCGGTATTCGCGGCTTTCTGTAATGATTCGCTTGTCCGGATTCGGCACTTCACCGTCTGCGGCATCGAGAATCAGGAACAGTGTTGTCTCACTGTCCCTGCCGGATTCGAGCCGCACTTTACAAAAATACCTCACTGCAATACCTCCTTCGCGCGGCGCTTTTCTTGTAGCATCATCACCGTACACAGCCCGCCGCCAGTCCCCAGCACGATCAGATCAACCGGATAAAACCGCCAGTGCTCGTCCTCAGATGTCTGTACGGTTTCCGGTTCAGAATCCGTCTGCTCCTTTGTCTGGTATTTTGATACCAGATTCACCAGCACGGCAATTGCGGCGAAAACGGCGATCAATGTAACTGCCTTGTTCTTCGCAAGATACCCGCGCACCTTTTCTGCGCGTTTTTTGTGCCCCTCCAGCATCATGTTCCTCCTTCCGGCATCAGGTATTGCTGAATGTTCATCGCCGTCAGCGCCACCCATTGCTTTTCATCTTCGGTGAAGCTCAGCGTTTGCATAACCTGTTCCGCGGTGTAGAAATTGAGCCCAAGCGAATGCAGCGTGTGAAGATGATCACAGGTGTAATACGGCGTCCGGATTGTCTCCGGCGTGTTGTTACGCGCGGTTTCTGCCGCTGCAACTTCGCGGTTCAGCCTTGCCTGCATACTCGCACCGAGAGATTCGTCAATCGTTAGTCCCCAGACACCGAATACCGATGACCAGTTGTTGACCGCCAGCGTGAATGCCGCATAAGCGTTTTCGACCTGCTGCCACACGTATCCTCATACACGCGTATCTGAGGCTGAAACCACAGATTGCACAGCGCTCTGATCCATTCCTCAAAGCGCATTCCTTTGAACGTAAAGAATCCGAACCCGAAGAACGGCATCACCGCGACAATCACAATCCACGGGAGAATGTCTGCGGAGATATGCCCGCGGCCGAGGATGCCGATCGGGACACCGACCAGAATCGCACCGGCAATCGACAGAAACTGTCTGACAGACAAGCCGAAAATGAGTTTGGATTTGTATTCCTGAATCTCCGCGGGAATTTTCATAGACAGCATAATGCACCTCCTTTACGCTGCACCGCAGATTTTCTTTGACCACGATCCGGATTTCATGACACCGAGCCCCAGCGAGATCAGCGCAATAAACTGAATGAGTTTCAGCGAGCTTAATCCGGATGTATGATTTGCAAAGTACTTCATCACCGCAAGATAGACAATGAACATCACGACGATCACGGCGATCTGGATCACGGTTGCGATATAGTTTTTGATGAACGATTTTGCTACATCGTGCGTTGTATCACTTGCAAATGTGGCAATGGGCAGCGGCGCAAAGATCGTGTATACCGCGAGCTCAAAAATCCGCCCGATCGTCACGACGAAAATCATGTAGGCGATCGCTTTCATCGCAAGAAAATACGGCTGCCAGAGGATGATTTCGATTGTGGGATTGAAAGTTAAGGAAGAAGTCGGGTTTCCAAAAGCGTGATCCTCAAACATTACTTCTGTGGAAGAGGGAAATACAGCATTCGGATAGAACAGTTTTACAGCATCCTGTGAGATCGTATATGTGAATGCGCGGCGCGTTTCACCTGCGCCGACGTGCTCCCAGAACTTAATCCACCCCTGATACCAGTGATCCGCCTGCACAACATCCTGTAAAAGCGATTCCTCGATTGAAACGGAATATGTCACCTTATTGCCCGACGGCAGGAAATCCATATTGGAATTTGTCGCCGCCCGGTTTATGGTATAGACTCCTTTATAGATGTACTCGATGATGAGGTCTGCATTCTGGACGACCTGTTTCACCACGATCAGTTTTACAAGAAAGATCAGGATATTCTCCCATTTTGATGACCATTCAAAATTGGTGGTCTTGCGGAAGAATTCGATCATAAGCAGCAGAACCGATACAATCAGGGCGAGGTCTTTTGTTGCCTGCCGGATCGCCAGACCGACTTCGCCGGCATTCCCGCCGACACTGTTGATAATTGCATACGGGGATACCTGCGTAAATTTGAACGCACTTTTCAGGATATCGTTCGTTTCATCGACATTTTCCGTAATCGTCGCATACACATCCTGCACATCGTTATTGAAAATGTCCGCGTGTGCGACGAGCGGAAAAAAGATGTTCATAACGCCTGCGACGATAATAAAAATGAAGATATGGCGGTGAAATCGCCGCAGCTTTTCCTTCGGGGATAACAGTTTTGTTGTTACTCCTTTTTCTGCATTCATCTCCAGAATCACACTCCTTTCATTGAATTATAAATGTCCCGATATTGCGAATAACCAGGACTGACTGCATGGTTTATGTCGAGAGGGTATAAAAATAGCTCCGGTACAGAAAATACCAGAGCTATCATCGGATATTACATTTTTGCTTCGCGCATCAATCCTGCGATTCATCAACCTGAATCTGCAAGAGATATTCTTTCAGTGCAGGAATATCCTCAACAGAGGTGTTCCATGTCATTTCATAGTCGATCGACCCATAGTGATGTGCAAAAATATCGCGCATTCCTGCGATTGCCTTCCATGCCATTGCGCTGTGTGCTGAGGTGAATTCTTCAGAAAGATTCTTGACCAGCTCCCCGATTTGCAGAATCGGCATGGTAATGGAATTGCGGTAGATGAAACCGTCCTCTTTATTAAAGAACAGTTCTCTGTCATGATGGAACACTTCATGTGTTTTGGCAATTTCATCACAATAATGCAGCACCTTCTCAACAATGACCAAATCCCGTTTCTTATCTTTCATACAACAAAATTCCTTCCTGCATTGCGGTTTGAATGATTGTTTCATCCGACGAGGTATCGGTTATCACATCCACATGACAATGCAATGCCTTTTCCAGTTCGCTGACAAATAACATATACTGAATCAGGCTGCGCAGACTTCCTTTTGAAATCAGGAAATCATAGTCGCTGTTTTCATCCGCATCGCCTCTTGCCATTGAGCCGAACAGAAAGACACGCTCAACGCCGTACTTGACGGCAATCGGAAGAATCAGCTTTTTTACATCCATCAATTTTGTTTCGCTCATAATCTCACTCTCCTGTTCACAAATTGCGGAAACAGTACAGGCCTTTCTCTCAATGTCATTATAGCATAAGAACACGCAAATATCAAGAGAAAACATCAAAAAGATTCTCATGCTTTTGATTATACGAATGTGTGCAGAATTCCCGACACGGAAACCACGATCGCACCGGCAGCGAATGTTTTGAGCGCAGCGACCTTGCCGACTGCGTTGTGATCCTTGACCGCAAACCCGAACATCACCGCACCGATCAGCGTCCCAGCTGCACCGGCGCGCCGTGTCCATGCTCCGATGAACAGCAGAATATTCTGAAAAATGATCTCCGCATTTGTGGTTGCGAGGGCGAATACACCAAGATCAGAGATTGCCGCCTGAAGCATAAACCCGGAGACCATAGTGAGCAGCGCGGGGAGCTGATCGCGTGTCTCATCGGATTTGATCGAAAGCGCAAACTTGATTGCGCCGATAAATGCAACCAGACCGCCGATTCTGGAAATCCATGTTCCGAAAAAAGTCAGCCCTCTCTGTGCAAGAGCCGCAGGGTCAACCGGTGCTCCGGTGGTCCGGAGTATCTGCGAAGCCGCTATAAAATACTGCATATGCAACCCTCCTTATGTTGCATGGAATATGCTGCCCGTCCATTGAACGGACGGGCAGCATCATAAATCATCAGCTGAACAGATCGAACATATTGGATGCGGCACAGAGCGCGGCAACGATAAAGCCCGCGACCATCGTAATGAGACCGGCCTGCTTCTGCTCGGCATCGTTATTCTTGATTGCGAGCGCGAACATAATCGCGCCGACAAACGCGACCATCATGCCGATACGGCGAATCCATGTGATGAAAAACTCGATTGTGGACTGGTACGCAGCCTCTGATCCCCCTGCGGCACATGCAGTCACCGCGCAGACCGTGGTCATGACCGCGACCGTGAACAGCACTGTAAAAATCTTTGCAAACTTTGCATTCTTCTTCATTCTCAGTTTCATTTTGAATACCTCTCATTCACATATCCATGCAGCCGACACCGAGGCGGTTCGGCTCTCCGATTTTCCCCGTTACATCGGGGAGTTCTGATGCGGTTGTAATGACGCGGGCTTCCAGCTCGACGCCGGACAGATCATAACCCGTTTCCGGGTCATCATCCGGCTGACCGTAGTAGGATTCCTCCGGTTCTTCCTCCGGCTCCGGAACCGTCACGGTCTCTGCGTCCTCGTCAATCACTGCGGGGGCAATCTCTGCTTCTTCATCGCTCTGCACCTCCTTCGGCGGTCTGATGGCTTCACCCATATCGCGGCTCACGATTTCATCATCGGGGATGCCATAATAATGGGTATCTTCGGCATAGGTTTCACTTTCGCTCACAGAGGATATTTCAGAATCATAATCCAGAATATCCTCGTAGCTTGTGGGAATTTCTTCGGCGGTCACAACCGGTTCTTCTGCCTTGTAGATGACAGTATCCGGCTGTGCAGCAGCTGCGGCTGCCCGATACTGCTGAATTGCTTTTGCCCGCTGCGCTTTCTGCTCTGCCATAAATTCGGCAACTGTCACAGATCGAATCATAGTAATATCCGCTCGGTTCGCCTCGTCAGCAAGACCTGTGAAGCGGAAATTCGGGTGTTCAAAAGCTGCATACTTCTGTCCGTAAAACGGGTTATGTGATCGGGTCAGTATAATACAGTCCGTGATCGGCATAGTCGCAAGCTCATTTTGCTGCATCAGCTCACGTCCCAGAATACTGTTGTTTTCCGAAGTGCTGCTCTGCCTGCCCTTTGTGCGGTTCTGCCCCTTGACATCAATCGTCTCTTTGCCGAGCTGCTCGGACAGGGATTTGAGCGTTGTTTCCTCCTTTCCACCCAAAAAGATCGTAGAATCGCAGTTTCCGGTGATAACTTCCCACGTTTTTTCATACCGTGCCTTGAGCTGCGCGAGGTTCTGGATAATGACATTCAGGCTCATGCCCATAGAACGGACAAAGGCGATGACCTTGTCAAAGTCAGGGATTTGCCCGATGTTCGCCATTTCATCCATGATGCACCGCACATGACACGGGAGCGTTCCGTGATACTTGAAGTTCGCGCGGTTTGAAAGCGTGTCGAACAGCTGGGTATACATCATTGACGCGAGGAAATTGTAGGTGCTGTTCGTTGCGGAAATGATGATAAACAGTGCCGTCTTTTTGTCGCCGAGCGATTCCAGATGCACATTGTCACAGCAGGTCAGATTCTTCAAGTTTTCCAGATTGAAAAAGAATGTCTTGACATTCGCGCTTGATACAAACGACTGTCCTGTTTCCTCCGGCGCATTGCGGATCTCTTTATATAAGCGATAGGCAAGCGTATCTGGTTTTCGCCGCTGCAATTCGAGATATTCATGATCCAGCGGGCAGAGAAAACCTTTTTCCTGCCGCATGGCAAATTCCGCATCGCTCTCGCCGGGATTCTTCGTCATGAAAAATCCGTCCGGCTTCTGCGAGCCCTGCGGGGGATATTGCAGACCGCGCATTTTCTCGGTGATTGCATAGAAATTGAGATTTGTTTCATCCCGCGTGCCGGGCACAATCTTGCCGTTTTCATCGAACACCGCGTCATATTCCGATTGTTCAATCAGCAGAAACATGAGCGCCAGCAGCACAGTTTGTCCCTTTTGGCTCCAAAAATCATCCTTCTCGCCGTCGCCCTTTGTCGCCTGAAACAGCACATCCGCCATTTTCTTGACATTGTCCTCGCAGAGATCGCCGTTGTGATCGTAGATGTAATGAAACGGGTTGTAGTTGTTGGAATGTTCCATTTGGATTGTGTTGAACACGCGGACTTCGTAACCAGCCTCTTGCAGCAGCTTCGCGGTCGCCTGATAGATTTCGCCTTTCGGGTCAGTGATGACGAACGAGGTGTTGAGCTGTAAGATGTTCGTAATTACCCAAAAGAGCGTTTTACCGGAGCCGGAACCGCCAATCACGAGCGTGTTCAGATTCAGCCGGTGCTGCTTGGTGTTCAGCGCAAGGAGAACATCCTTCGCCAGCACAATATTTGCATCCACATCCGCGCAGACATACTCGCCCTTGTCGTCGTAGAGATACTTGCCGTTCTCATCCCGCAGCGCGAGCTGATAAGGCTTTTTCTCCTTATCTGCCAACGCACGGATTTCCTTATCATCCGCCCATTTTGCCGAGCCGTGTTCGGTGCCGCGGCGGTGCAGACGTTTCGGTTCTTCGCTGTACTTGTAGAGCGCGAATATACCAATGACGCAGACACCGACAAACAGCATTTTCGGCGCATATCCGTTCTTTCTGGATAGCGCGGAGATGATAACTGCCGGATGCGACAGCACATATCTGAGCGCCGGACTGATCTTGCTTCCGTCGATCGAGCCGTCCTTTCCTAGCGCATAGTCAAACGCCGCACCGAGCACAATACAGCCGATCAATAGAACAACCCCGATTATGATAAACACAATCAGGGTTGTTTTGTCTATTTTCTTTTTCGGGCGCGGGACAGTCAGCTTTTCGCTCATCGTCTCGCCCCTCTCGGCGGTGTGGGAAGATCGGGAGCATCAGGAATATCCGAAACCGGAGTATCAGGCATAGGCAGATCAGGTTTTGCATCAGGCAACAGCGAATCTTCATGCAGCGCGTCGAGAACATCGCCTTCCGGATGCATCTCATGACCGTTGCCGTGTGCGGCTTCTGCGAGATCATCTGCATCGGGCATTTCGTCAGCAGATTTGAGCATTTCCGTATCTGCGAGATACTGTTCGTATTCTTCCTGTGAACCGAACGTCAGCACCGCATCCTTGTCCATACCGGATGCCGCGAGCATTTCGGCTTTGAGATCCGTCCATGCGGTTGTGCCTTTTTCCGTGCGGACAGGTTTGCCCTGCGCATCCGTCGTTTCCGCATCCGTAAATCCTGCGAGCTGCTTGCCGCCATCGCACACAGAATAATCATGAACCACACGCGAACCATTGTGACCTCCCTCCACGACAATATGCTTTTGCGGGTCTGCCGCGCTGCACACAATCATGCTGTCAATGCTGCGTTCCTCGCGGTCGGTCAGGTGGTTCATCGCGGTATTGAAATCCGTCCGCTGTGCCTGAACCGCTGCGACACGCTCCTTGACCGCATCCACGCGGATTTCCTGCGCCTTTTCGACCAGTGTTTCGGCTGCATCGGGTGAAACGCCGATGCTTGCAATCTTCTCTGCTGCTTCCTGCCGGTCCGCCGTGGACAACACCACCGATGCTTTGCCATAGGCGACTGTCATCGAATCCCGCGTGACTTCTTCGATTCGCGCCACAGTCTCCGGGCTCTGCGCCGCTGCCTTCTGGTATACCTCCTTCGCCATTGCTTTGGCATCGGCTTCGCTCATGCCCGCGTCCATATACATCGCGGAAAGGAAATGGAGCGTTTTCTTCTTATCCGACAGCGTGAAATCCAGATGCTCCGTCTGCTCATGCGGCAGATATTCGCCGTCCTTTGTGAACTCGGTTGACCGGAACATCGTGTCCACGGTAAACGTGTCCATGCCGGTGCGCTTGATGCTGTTTGCAACAGAATCCAGCGGTTTCTGCTTGGTAACATACTCCATGCCGCTTGCACCGGTCTGCTTGATCTCGGTCAGTTTTTCGGGCGGGAAATCGTCAATCTGGAAGGTGCGCTCAGCGGTCAGCAGTTTGTCATCCTGCCGCGCATAGAAGTCTGCCACGCGGTCTGCCTTATCCGTCAGGGCATCTAGCGTTCTGCGGTCGATGATGCCGAGCTGCGCGGTCAATACCTCGCGCATCGCTTTGCGGGACATCTTCTGCGGCTCCAGAATCGCATATTTGCCACTTTCATCACGGAATACCACACGCGGCACTTCATCTTTCTTCGGCTGCAAATACCAGCAGCTATACGGCTTTGCGTAGATGCTTTCGCCCTCCAGCGTAACATTTGCCTCGATACGTGAAAACTCATTCTGCGAACTGCCGCTGAAATAACGCTCCTTCTGCCTGCCTTTGATTGCTTCCTCTCCGAACTTGGAAGCAGCCAGATCCGCCTTGACCGGATCGTAGCCGAATTGTGTCTGGATCTGCTGAGATACGGTTGCCTTATCCGAAATCTGATCGAAGGAGACTTCGCTGCCGGAATGCAGGTCTTTCAGGGTATAAAAGCCGTTTTCGTCCTTGTCAAAGGAAAAGCTTTTCTCAACATCCCTGCACTTGGCGACAAACTCCTCACGGACAATGCGGACAGCATCCTGATGCTTCACATCATGCAGGCAGTACTGATCGCCGCTTTTGGTCTCCACGAATACTGCCGGAAGATCATGGGCTTTCAGCATGGCGGTCAGGTGCGGCACTTCCCATGCCTGCACCTTGAAATTGCCGAGCGTTTCCGGTCTTTCCGCAATCTTCTCCTTGATGCACTCGGTGCAGATTTGCTTGAAGATCGGCAAATCGCCGCTGCGGACATTGGCATAAAGGTTATTTTTGCCTTTTGTATTGGAAAACGCGACAGGGATGCCGTACTTCTTCGCGGTTCGGGCGATTGCTTTCCGGTCCTCCTGTGAAAAGCCGTTCTGCGCAACCGACAGGGCTTCACCGGTATTGCGGGCATTTTCGGCAAGATCTTTCAGGCTGACCTCACCGGGCTTGATGCCTGTGAGATTCGTTGCGGTCACATCGGGCGGCTTCGACCTGTCTGCACCGTGCCCGCCGCCGTTTGCCGCCTTGATCTGTGCCTTTGCTCTGGCTCGGTCATGCTCCATGCCGAGCAATTCGCGGAACAGGCGACCGACGGAATCCAGCAGCGACTTGAATCCCGCGAGGGCGGCTTCTGCTGCTTTTTCTGATACCTGCATTGATACGGCAGTCACATCTTCGCTCATGTTCAATCTTCATCCCTCCTTCATATGGGCATAAAAATAGCCCGGTATTATAATAGTAGATAGGAATTGCGCATCATAATACCGGGCTTGAAAAGAAATATTCAGTTGTCAAGGTGCTTTTATCGGCAAAAATCCGAGCTGATTTCTGGAGTGTTTTTTGCCGATAGCAGAGTACGGTTAGTCATTTTCGGACGGATAGAACAGCTTTTCCGTTTCGTCCGCCTCCACAACAGTCAGTACAAGAAGCTGGGGCTCATGGCGGTTATAGGCGATAAGCGGCGCACATTCGTCATCGACCAGAACGCCGCAGACCTGCGGAAGCATCTCCTCGGTCAGCATGAAGACAAACTCGTCCATCGGCGCATTGTCGTCCATGTTGTCCGGCTCATAAACACCGGGAATCTCATAGGGATTGAAGTCCGGGCAGGTGTCGATGTAGCGCTCGAGGCTGTTCGCCTCGATGAAATACTTGCCGTTCTCATCCTTGAGTACGAAGAACGAGCGGCCGCTGCAAAAAGCGCGCTGGCAGATACGGTTCATGAACGGTAGGCTGTAACCGAGTTTTGCGGCAGCCGCGGGCATGGAATAGAGTTTGAGTATCATAATCATTTCCTCCTACTTCTTGTTTGCTCCGGTTTGGAGCATGGTCGGTATATTGCCTGTATTAACGACGGGCAACAGGCAGGTTTTACATTCTACATCGGCATCACCTACTCTGGCGACTGGGCAAAGAAAAAGCCCGGTTTTTCATGGTCGAAAAATCGGGCATACGGATAATATTTAATTGTTATCTGAGCTATCTTCAACGAATCCCTTACGCGAATTCCCATATGGTTTGAGGGCTATTTGAGGGCTAGTGTATGCGGGTTGTGGGAACTATTTTGCGGGAACTTGCGTGGGAACTTGGGCTGAAAATAAGCTCAAAATAGACATTTAGGGTTTGTTTTTTCGGTATAAAGTTTCCGGATGAAAGTGATGAAAGTGGCGCATTATCTTGGAAATCACGCAGATAGGTCATTATGAGAAATTACTCATGGGCGGGCACTGCCCGCCGCAGCACAGGTGTGTGCTGCTTTTTTGGTTCATGCGCCCACTATTCGTATGCGGATACTGCCGCGTGCACGCCCAAGCGTGCCAAAATATTCGGCTGAGACATCAGATTCAGCTCCGCTCATTATGGTGCGAAGCGAAATGGAGGCCGGCACTGCCGGGCAGCACACTCCTGTGCTGCGTCCTGATTGAGATTAGGAGCACAGGAAAAGAAACCCGCGAAGCCAAATCGCCAGCGCGGGCTCCGCGCCGGGCGGCAATTGTGAAGATTTTATAAAAGGGTTGTATTTTCGGCGTATTTATGATATGATATAGATACGATAAAAAAACAAACGAGGGTTGATCTCATGAAACACAAATACATCCGGTATGCGGGCATTCCGCTCCTGACGGGTGTGCTGACCTTTTGTCTGTATCTGATTTTTTACCGGGTATACGGCATCTTCCCCTGCGGAACCAACACGATCGTCTGGTGCGACATGGAGCAGCAGGCGGTTCCGCTGCTCGTGCAGCTCCGGCAGATTTTCCGCAGCGGCGGCTCGATCCGCTATACCGTCCTCGATGCCGGCGGCATGCAGTATTACGGCATCTTCTTCTTCTTCCTCAGCAATCCCTTGTCCTTTTCCGTCCTGTTTACGGATATCCCCGCCGATCAGCTCGTCGGGCTGCTGGTCATCCTGAAGCTCGCGCTCGCTGCGGGAACCGCCGCGCTCTGGCTGCGGTACCGTGTCCCGGGAATCCGGCCGGGCGTGCAGATTCTCCTCGGCATGATGTACGGCTGCTGCGGCTACGGCCTGCTGTACTACCAGAATCTGATGTGGCTCGATGTCATGGCGATGATGCCGCTGATGATGATTGCGCTGCGCATTCTGCTGAAAAAGGGCAATGCGCTGCCGTACTTTATCTGCCTCTGCGTGACGATGCTGCTGTGCTTTTACATCTGCTACATGGTCGTGCTGTTCGTCCTGATCTACATGATTCTCTCGATCCGGTTCACCGTCCCGAAGGAGCGGCGCGGCGCGGTCTCGCTGCATTTCTGGGCTGCGAGCGTGATTGCCGCCTGCGTGACGGCGTTCATCTGGCTGCCGTGCTTTCTTCAGGTCATGCACTCCGCGCGCGGCGAGGGGCTGATCGAAGGGCTGATGCGCGGCTACCTTTTCCAGCATTTCTTCGACAAATTCTGTCTCTTTTCCGTCACCGGCCTCGGCATTGCCGTGCTGCCGATGCTGCTGCGGCGAAACCGGCTGAAAACCGGCGCCGGCAAGCGCGATCTCGGGCTGTTTCTCGTGCTCTTTTTCGCGGCGCTGCTCGATCCGGTCAATAAAATGTGGCATACCGGCAGCTATCAGGCTTTCCCGATGCGCTGGGGCATGATCCCGGTGCTGCTGATGCTGACGCTTGCCGCACAGACCCTTTCGTCCGGGAAAAAGCCGCGGCAGGGCGCCGGGAAGCACATTCGCACCGCGGTCGGAATCCTGACCGTCCTGTTCCCCGCCGGCATCATGGCAGCCGTTTGCCTGATTCTGCATTTCCGGATGCGCGACCAGCTCACCTCCTATGCGAATACGCTGTGGTTCAGCAATCTGAACGGCGAGCTCATCCTGACGGTTGCGCTGATGTTCGTGATCTGCTACTGGCTCGCGGTATTTCTGTACCGCAAGGGCTTCCTGAGCCGGACATTCTGCCTGCTGAGCTGCGCGGCGCTGTTTGTGACGGAATTTGCGATGTACTTTGACGTCTATCCCGCCGAAAATGCCAACCCGGACGAGCTCTTTGGCCAGACCGCCGCCGCTGCGGAGGCATTTCCGGAGCATGACGGAATCTCCCGCCTGAAAATGACAAAAAAATATGCGCACGCCAACATGATCGGCGCACTCGGCATGCCGACGATGGCGCATTACACCTCGCTGACGCGGGAGGATTATCTAGCGGGCGTCAAGCGGTTCGGATACAGCTCATACTGGATGGAGGTCTCCTCAGCCGGCGGCACGCTGCTTTCCGATCTGCTCTGGCATGTGCAGTATCAGCTCGGCCAGAAGCACGATTTTCCCTCATGGACAGAGCTGATCTGGACGGACGAAAAGCAGGCGTTTTCCGCAGCGAAAATGCAGCCTGCGCTCCCTGACGCGCTCTATACCGATGCTAAACCGGAGGAGATCGCGGAGCTGCCGGAGGGCAGCCGGGCGGCGGTTCAGCAGGCGCTCGCGGAGAGAATGCTCGGCGTGCAGGATGCGGTACAGGTCTATGAGCCGGGGGCGCTGCGCGGCGTGACGCTCAGTCAGCGCGATGACGGAACATATGAATGCCGCCGGACCGGCGACGAGGACGGCGAGATCATCTACAGCATCCCCGCGGGCTCACATCAGGCGCTGTATTTCGATCTCTATACGCAGACCGGAACGGAGCTCGGCAACCCGCGCTACCGCTCCGTCACGGTGTACTGCAACACCCGAACCGCTGACAAGAACTTCCCCGAAAAGCAGCACAACGGCCTTGTGTACCTCGGAGAGACCGGCAGCGGCACCGTGACCGTCACCGTGCGCGTTCACCATGATTTTGCGTGCGAGAGCTTCGGCGTATTCGGGCTCGATCTCGATGCGCTGCAAACCGGCGTGCTGACCGCTAAGGGAACCGCCCTCACCTATCAGGAAGGCACCTACACCGCGCATTGCAGCACGGATTCCCCGAAAACACTGGTGCTGCCGGTCGCATATGACGAGGGCTTCGCGGCGAAGGTCAACGGGAAAGCCGTGCCCGTCTTCCGGGTCAATGCCTGCCAGACCGCCGTACAGATTCCTGCGGGCGAGAGCAAAGTCGTGCTGACCTTTCATGTGCAGGGGCTTCGCACGGGGCTCCTGATCGCAGCGGGCGGCTGTCTGCTCGGCATACTGTGGCTGGTGTTCCGGCGGCGGCTGACTGCAAACGGCATCCTTTCCCGCGGCGCCGTTCTGCTCATGCAGATTGCTTGGTGCGGCATTCTGCTGCTGGTTTACTGCATGCCGCTCGTGCTCTGCATTGCCGGCGGCTGAATCCGCATTATACAGAGCGGATAAACCGGCGAAAAACATTTATCTGCGTAATATTTGAATACCTGCAATTTGTTTGTTTTTACAGAAGATTCACGCAGAGTTCACAGTTTATTCACGCGCAGCGTTTATAATTATCATCAGATAACTTTATTTTTCCGGTTATATTTTGACAGGCTCCGGGCTCCCGAGGCACAGGATCACACAAAAAAATCAGAGAGAAAGAGGCGGATTACCCCATGGAAACAAAAGGCATCAGCAAGCTCGATTTGAAAAGAAGAAACCGCAGGCAGATTCTGCTTGCGATCCGCAGAGACGGCATGCTCGCGCGCGTGGATATCGCGGCACAGCTCGCACTGACCCGCGCTGCCGTCACCATTATCACCAATCAGATGATCGCGCAGAATATCCTGGAGGATATGAGCGGCCCGCTGCCGGTCAAGACGGACGAGCCGCCGCGCAAGGGCAGAAAAAAGACCATGATTCGCATTAACCCGACCTTCCGCTATGTGCTCGGCGCCGTCGTGGAGGAACGGGGCGTGAGCGTCGGGCTCTCCGACCTTTCGGGCAAGCCGCTGGGGCATGAAATTCTGATGCTCAGCGAGGATTCCGGTATGGAGCAGATCACCGCATTTATCGTAAAATCCGTGAAAAAGCTGATGAAAAAGGCCTCGCTGACCGCAAAGCAGGTGCTCGGCCTCGGCCTCGGCATTGTTCCCGCACACTGGAAGCTGCTGGAGGCAGAGGAGGCCGCGAATCATCAGGTCTTCTTCCCGAAGCTCATCGCCGCGCTCGAAAAGGACCTGCATCTGCCGGTCTGTGCCGCGAATGCGATCGGGCTCTATGCGATGGCGAATATCGAATACGGCAAGGAGGAGCAGGACAATCTGCTGCTGCTCTATAAGGGCGAATCCTATCATTTCGCCGCTGTGACCGACAGCACGCTGGTCGGCGGCATTTTTGCGAATACCGCGCTGGTTGACCGCCTGATCATCACCCCGAACGGCGAAAAGGCCGAGGGCTACCCCGACGGCTCGGTGCATGCGGAGATGACCGATACGGCACTGAACCGGAGAATCAAGGCGGCAATCGGCAGGGAGCTGACGCTTGACGAGATCAACGAAGCGTTCATCGCGAAGGATCCGAAGCTGCTGCAGATTCTGGAGGAGGTGCTCGACAAGATCGCGGTGCTGATTCACAATCTCTGCATCGGCCACCGCACGACGCGGGTCATTTTGCAGCATTTCCATCCCTGTGATGAGGCGAAGGATTACGTTCAGAAGAAGCTGGACTCGATCTGCGAGACGCCGGGCAGAATCCGGATTGTATACAGCCCGATCGACAAGGAGCAGGCATATCTCGCCGGCTGCGCGCTGGCAGCGGAAAAGCTGTTCTTCGATCTCGGCGGACTCCAGCCGGGCGACCCGGTTGCATAAAAATAAGAAACAGCCCCGGAGCTTTCCGGGGCTGCTTTTTTGTGCAGATGAAGCACTTTTGTCTTATTCAAACATCGGGGTCGAGAGATAGCGCTCACCGGTATCCGGCAGCAGCGCGACAATCGTCTTGCCCTTGAATTCCGGACGCTTTGCGACCTGAATCGCTGCCCATGCCGCCGCGCCGGAGGAAATGCCGACCAGAACGCCCTCGGTTCGTGCGATCGCTCTGCCGGTCGCGAATGCATCCTCGTGATCGACCGTGATGATCTCATCGTAGATCGCCGTGTTCAGCGTCTCCGGCACAAAGCCTGCGCCGATGCCCTGAATCTTGTGCGGGCCTGCCTTGCCCTCGGAGAGCACCGGGGAGCTCTTCGGCTCGACTGCGATGATCCGGATATCCGGATTCTTCGACTTCAGAAATGCGCCCGCGCCGCTGATCGTGCCGCCGGTTCCGACGCCTGCGATAAAGACATCGACCTTGCCCTCGGTATCGTTCCAGATCTCCACGCCGGTCGTTGCTTCATGCGCAGCGGGGTTTGCGGGGTTGGTGAACTGCGACGGGATAAAGCTGTTCGGAATCTCCTCTGCAAGCTCCTGTGCCTTTGCGATCGCGCCCTTCATGCCCTTTGCGCCCTCGGTCAGCACCAGCTCTGCACCGTATGCGCGCATCAGATTGCGGCGCTCAATGCTCATCGTCTCCGGCATCGTGATAATCAGGCGATAGCCTCTTGCTGCCGCGACCGATGCAAGACCGATGCCGGTATTGCCGGAGGTCGGCTCGATGATGACAGCGCCCGGCTTGAGGATGCCCTTGCTCTCGGCATCGTCGATCATCGCCTTTGCAACTCTGTCCTTGACAGAGCCTGCCGGATTGAAGTATTCGAGCTTTGCGAGCAGGGTCGCTTCGAGGTTCTGTGCCTTTTCGGTGCCTGTGAGCTCAAGCAGCGGGGTGCCGCCGATCAGGTCGGTGATTTTCTTGTAAACAGCCATGGTAATAATCTCCTTTTCAAAAAATATGATTGTTCATTCAAACGGATCTGCATCCGGGTTCAGCGGGGTTCAGTTTTAGCTGCAACATCGTTTCTGATGCACGGTAACGCCTCCTCAATAAAACCACATTTCCTATCTGAATGATATGCTTTATGCTTCTATTATAGCAGAGTGCCCGCATTTTGTCAAGGGGTTTTTGAAAATTTTTTTCTGAAATTTGATCTTGCCGGGGGTTCCGGCTGACGCCCTGCAACGCGCAAACCCGCCACGCAGGCCGGTCTCATTCCGCTGATCGGCAGCGTTTTCTGCATCCCCGCAGGCGATGCGCAAGCGTGCCGTGAAATCCGCCTGGAATTTTGTTCAAATCGCTGAAAATCACAGAGGGCTGCAAAAAGCATTGTCCGGAGGGAAGATTTGTGGTAAAATATAGAAGGACAGCTCTGCGCTGCAATCAGAAAAACAGAGGCAGTGCAATCGCAGGAGAATAAACAAAAGGAGCACAGCACACCATGTTTACCAGATACATCGGAATTGATCTGGGTACCGAAAATACCCTGATCTATGCCCGCAGCAAGGGCATTATCATGCGGGAGCCCTCGGTGGTCGCCGTCAATACCAGAACCGATCAGGCAAGCTCGGTCGGCAAGGAGGCAAAGGAATACATCGGCAGAACCCCCGGCTCTGTCATCGCCGTACATCCGCTGCGCGACGGCGTGATCGCAGATTTTGATATCGCCGCAACCATGCTTCAGGAGC
>JAFUAD010000018.1 GCA_017460835.1 Oscillospiraceae bacterium | reverse complement strand
GGTCTTCTGAAGGCGGATATGATTGCCTGCGAACGACGGCTCAGGCACAGAGCTGATCTTCGCCTTTGCCTTGATCTTGCGCTCGACACAGCCGCAGTCTTCACGCGGCACGGCACTGATCGCGTACTCGGGGAACATCGGGTCGAGTGCGCCGCCCTCGGAAGTCTTGCCGCTTTCAGACGGGCGCTGGGTAACATGGCAGTCATAGAACACGCGGGTCTGACCGACACCGTCCGTGGTGTCCTCGATAATCAGCAGCGCAAAATGCGGGTATTCACCGGTGTTCGCATACTCCTCGACATACTGACCATTGGGATCAACAACGCGATTCAGCCAGTCCTCATCGGTGTCGTCGATGAATGCGAGCAGGGTCAGCGTGATGTCATAGCCGGTGTTCTCCTCCTCGGAATACACCTCCACACCGTCAGCATAGACGGACGAAACCTCGCCCTTCGGCTCGGCGGTGTACTCACGACCGCCTGCCTCATTGTGGGCAAACCAGTTCACATCATCGTAGGTCGGCTTGCCGGTGTTGTTGTCCACGCTGGTGATCATTGCATAGCCGACGTTCTTGATCGAGCGCGGCAGCTTTGCTTTTGCGGCCATAATGATTTTCTCCTCTCAAAGATGTTTTACGGTCGGGCAAGAACGCTGCCGTTTCCGGTGCGCATCATTCCCGTATCGGAGCCGGGCACTGCCCGGTCAGTCGATTGTTTGAAAGTAGAACGATGTCTTGTGGATCTCCTGCTGTTCGTCGAATTCATAATCCGGCTCACCGAAATCCACATCATTCTCGGTCAGCAGATCAGCGATCCGCTTCTCCGTATCGGTATCACGCCGGGCGGTAACCAGCGTGAGCGTGACATTGGCAATCAGCAGCACAACAATGCCGTCCGCATTGATCGACTGTGCCGTTTCTGCCTGATATGCGATATACGGCGGCTTCTTTTCCTTCGGAAAATAGCCATATACCGATTCAATGCCGAGCGTATCCATCAGCGATTTCAATTCAGTCAGGGACATACTCAACCTCCTAACGCTTTGCGGATGCGCTGCTCAAGCTCACGCTGCGCCCATGTGTTTACTTCTTCGATGTGCGGCTGTGCTCCGACGGCGGCTTGCTTGCCGTATTTGCCGTGCTTCAAGCGGGTGCGATGACCTTTCTCCAGCAGATGTGTCAGCTGATAGTGCTTGTTATGCACCGTAACGCTTGTACTGCTGCCGGACTGCTCGATCTTCACCTTCCAGCCGCGCTTGTATTTGCCGGACCCGCGCCGTTTGCCCTTCGGACTCAGCGATGTTACGCGGGACTTTGACTCATCTCCGACCGATTCCAGAATATCATGCACTTCATGCTGTGCGAGCTTGCCGTATTCTGTCAGCGATCTGACCAGCTCGCGGGAAAGCTGATCGGGCGAAATGCCTGCCATATCACACACCTACTCTCGTACCGAGATACAGCTCGATATAGTCACCCGCCGGAAATGTCCGGTAGATTTCATAGCGGATTCCGCCCAGCTCGGCGATTTTCTCACCGGCATAATCCGCATGAAACACCTTGACAGCGGCGGAGGGAGCAAGCGACTTCTGCGATGCTGCAACCCATTCGGCGCGGGTAACGGACATCACCGTACAGTAGACCGTGCGCACAGTCTCTGTGGTGACGGGTTGATTGATCGCATCCCGTGTTTCCACGGTCGAGATCAGGGAGAGCACTTCGATTTTATCCATGCCGTCACTCCTCGCTGTATGTGCTGTAGGCACTTGACATCGCGAGCTTCGCCTTGTAATCGTCGTAACAGGATTTCAGCCGATTCTTTTCATCCATATCGGTCGTCCAGACAAAGCCCACATAGCAGAGGATCGCGCCCTTGATCAGCGCATCAGGTTCGCTTGTCTTGACCGCGCTCTCTGCAATATCGGCAGTCCGGCAGAGGTCGAGCTTTGCCTCCTCGATCAGACGCTCGATCTGCGCCGTGATGCCTGCATCATTTGTCGATATGCGCAGCGCGGTCTTTGCTTCATCAATCAGATTCAAAGCTCAGCCATCCTTTCAGGTTTACGTTGTGGTTTTCTGTTCCAGCACGACCAGTGCGGCAGCATCGACCACGACGGATTCCTCGCGCTCATACGCGCTGTAGGTGGTCATGTGCTTCTTGATGTCGCGGTCGGTCTCGATCATGATGTCCTGCACGACATTGCGCGTGATCTTCGATGCATCGCCGATGATCAGGCTGCCGTCCGCGATCGCATCCTCGATCTTGATGCCCGCGCCGAGCACATGACCGACGACCTGCCCGGTCGGGTCGAGCTGGAACAGCGGCTTTCCGGTGGTATCGGTCAGCGCGGCGATCTGGTTGTAGAGCGTGGCGCGCGTCAGATAGATCGTAACATTGTTCACACGCTTCAGCTTGCCGAACGCGGCGGTGAAGTCGGTGTACTTGATGCCCGCCTTCGCATAGGTGTCGGCGGTGATCGTCTTTGTGACGGTATCCACGATGTCCTTTGCAATCAGGTCGCCCATACGGTTTGCGATCTGCTGCACAAGGAAGCTCTCCAGCGCGGGGAGCGCCATGCGCTGTGTGGCGTAGGACAGCTCGATCCATGCCGCGTGATCCTTTCCTGCGAGTGTGACCTTTGCCAGCGTGAAGGTGGTCTCGGTCGGCTGCGCGTTTTCGGCGACAAGCGATGCATCGCTCATCGCGGTCATGATCGGAATGTCGATCACCGTGCCGGAGCGCAGGGTCGTCACATCCGCCGCGATTGCATGATTGATGCTGACCTGATCCCAGATACGGTTCTGGATCTCGGTCGGCACATAAAGTGCCTGATTGGTCGTATCCGTTCCGGTGCCGGAGGTCGTGCCGGTGATGCCGGTTGTCAGCGCGCGCTGCTCTGTATCGGTCAGCTCTCTGCCGCTCATATGCTTGAGCCATGCGCTGCGGTATTCCGGGGAATCCAGCGTGTAGGTGCGTGCCTCGGGTGCAGGCGGAACGACCGGCTGCGGCGTATCACCAACGGTACCGGCAGCGACACGGGAGCGAAGCTCCTTGCGGGCAGTCTCGGCATTTTTCAGCTCTGCGCGGCGTGCCTGAAGCGCATCGACCTCTGCGGTCAGGGCAGTAATGTCGCAGTCTGCATCGCCGTCAAGCTGCGTGCGGATTTCGGTGAGTCTTGCTTCGACCTGTTCAATGGTCATAGTCTTGGGATCCATAAATCATACCTCCATCAATTTCAGTTTGAGTGCCAGCTTTCGCTTGGCGATTTCAAGGCACTGAAGTCTCTCCGCTTCTGCCTCTGCAATCAATCCGTCGCAGTAGGCGCGTGCGCTGATTTCCGTTCCGTCGTTTGCGGGGATGCTGACCGCAGACACATCATACAGCTTCTTGATGCGTGTGATCGTCCGCAGCACATCAATGTGACCGTTTTCCTTGTTCTCTGTAGTCTCCCGCTTCTGCTCTCCGACTACAAATGCAAAGGACATCCGGTCGATGAATCCGCCTTTGATTTCGGCGTAGAGCTGACGCGCAGCTTCGGTGCCGCTCAGATCGGCGCGGACTTTCAGACCACGGCTGTCAACCGTTAGCGTCAGGGTCTTGTTGCGTGTTCGGGCAAGCACCTTGCCGGAATGGTCGTATTGCATGATGACATCGCTCATGTCGCACTGCTCGAACGCCGCCGGGTCGATCTGCTCGCGGAATGTGTAGTTGCCGTAGGACATCAGCTCGTACACTTCATTGAAGGTTGTTGCATAGCCCTCGACAATCATGCTGTCATCTTCGCTGCGGCATTCGACCGCTGCCATGAAGCGGTATTCCCGCTCATTCGGTTTCATCGGCATTGTCATCCTCCTTTCCGGCGGGCTGATTCTGCCCGACCATGTAATATTCACCGCGAATCGGCGCGTGCTGTCCCTTGCCTTCAGGGAGCGGCGGATAGTTGAACAGCTCGCGGATTTCGTCAATCAGCACCATGCCGCGATCTCCGAGCGTTTCTGCAATGTTGACCTTTGCTGTGACCGGCATATATTGAAGCCGGTTCGCCGTCGCAAGGATGCAGTTGCCGCGAGCACGCTCCTGTTCGGAGTATGTCATAGCGGTCATGACCTCCGAGAACTGAATCTCAAACGGCTCGACCACAGCATTGAAGAATGCGTCCATTTCGTCGCCGGTCGCGGTGCTCTGGAGAATCTTCTCATTGACAGCGAAGTAATTGAACACGCTGGTATTGATCTGCTGGAGCTGCGCCGGATCGACGGTGAACGGCTTGGAGATGATCTGCTTGATGTCCGTGTAATTGTTCGGGAACAGCAGCAGACCGCCGGAATCGGCAGTAAAATTCGTCTCGCTGAACCGCTGCCGCTCCTTTTTCAGATCCTCCGCTTTCGCAAAGTTATTCGACCGCGCCATGAATCGGAATGTTGCCGACTGCTTCACTGCTTCGGCGATTGCCTGCTCGTTCAGGTCGATCAGGTCAAGCGTGGAATTCAGCGCGGCATTGCTCTCGCCGAAGAAATCCGAGAGATACTGAAACTTGTTCAGAATTCCGCAGCGTGTCAGCTCGATTGCGGCAGTCTGACCGCCGGTGAACGTGTACCGGAGATACGGTTCGCCGCTGACATTGATGATCTCCGTGCGGCTCGGCAGAATCGGATAATATCCGGTCGTGCGCCCAAAGTCGTCCAGCACCGGCACGATGATTGCATTGTTCTGCATATCCAGAATCGTGGAAAGCCGGTAAAGGAACTGTGACCAGGTCTGAAAGCTGTTCGGTCTGCCGCGAATCTGCCGCTGCAAGGCGGTCTGTGCGCTGCCCTGCGCGACGATTTTCAGCTTGGAGATGTGCCGCGCTCTTGCGTCAATCGCCGAGCGTACCAGCGCGGATTCGTATGCACTGCCCTCTCTGGTCGTGAAGCACGGAGCGTAGGCGGTCAGTGTCTGCCAGTAACCGCGTTCCGGCACGTTCGCCGCTCGCGGTCGGAAGATTTTTTCAAACAGTCCCGTAATATCACCCCGCATTTCTTAACTGTTCGCCGATTGTTTCATGATGCTTTTCACGGACGACCATTGCGCAGAGCAGTGCCGCGCAGCCGTCGATATGTGACCGGCTGTCCACCTTGACGATCTTCGACCGGCGGCTTTCGCCCTCGGATTTCAGTGCCGTGTCAAGCAGGTGCATTTTCAGCAGGTCGTTGTCGCCGATGTCGATCATGCCGGATTCCATCATGCCTTCGAGCGTCTGAATCGCCGGGTGCATATTGTAGCCCTGGAACACATCGTCAGTGTGGAAGCCGTACTGATTCATTTCCTGGATCAGGTATTGCGAGCTGTACCGGTCATAGCCGGTCATCAGCGGCAGAATCTCATAGTCCTCGATCAGACCGGTCGCCCATCGGAACACATCCTCATAGTCAACGAAATGCTCGCCGGATTCGGAGAGCCAGCCCTTTTCGATGTAGAGCCGGTACGGAACGCCGTCCCGCTCGGTTGCTGCATCGATCTTTGCCGACGGCATCCAGAAGTGCGCGAGAACATGAAGGATTCCGTCACGCTCGATAACACAGACCGCAGCCGTCAGGTCGGTTGTCTGCGAGAGGTCGATTCCGAGCACGGCATAGCTGCTCCGGAACTGTTCCGGCGTCAACGCTGCGTGGATTGCTTTCTGCACAGCCTTTGTGGAAAGCCAAGCCTGCGAGCTGTTCTGCTTGATATTGCAGTATTTTGTCAGGAACTCGGTCTTTTTTGACAGCGATTCATGCGCGGTATTGATCTGACCGAGGATGAAATCCACAGGGACGGAGATGCCAAGCCCGGGCAGAGATTTCCGCAGTTCGTTGATGTCGTCCCATTTGTCGGGATCGTCGATCATGTAGAGGAACGGGAGGAGCTGTTTTTCACGGGAACCGCCCTGCAAAAACTTCGTGCCGCGTTTCATCAGCTCATCGAAGATGCCGTCATTGACATAACCGGCGGAGCTGATCGAGACGGTCAGCGGCTCAGCGCGTGCGCCCGTGCCGGACACCATGACTTCATACTGTTTCAGACCGCGAGCTGCCTGCCACGATGACATTTCATCGCACACCGTCAGCATCGGGTTGTAGCCGTCGGCTTTCTTCTCGTTGAACGCGATCTTCTTGACGGTCGTATTCGTCCGCTGAATGTAAAGATCGCTCTTGCGCTTCTTCGTCATCTGTGCGAAGGACGGCGTGTGATCCTTCGTGAACTCGAATGCGCTGTATACCAAGTCACTCTGGTCGAGCTTCGGCGCAAGGCAGTAAATCTCGCTGCCGAACTCACCGGCGACATAGGCGATGTAGCTCATGATGCCGGATGCGAGCAGCGTCTTGCCGCATTTTCGCCCGACCACTATGAACACCTCACGGAATACCCGCAGCCCGTTTTCATCGACAATGCCGAAGATGACGGACAGCAGAGCCTTTTCCCACAGTGCCAGCGTGATGACCTGCGGCGCAAGAATGCCCTTATTGTGCCGGACGAATTTCTCAAAGAACCGGATGACCTTGTTCGCCTTGTTCTGGTCGAAGATGTAGGTGCCGTCCTCGATGCCGTGAACGATCAGCTCGTAGAGCATCCTGATCCACTTGCCGACAATCTCCGAGCCGTCGCAGATGCGCTGGTAGTATGCGTAGATGTAATTATCCATCAGCGAAACTCCGCGAGCGGGTCTTCCTCCGGCGACGGCGGGCAGAGATCAGACAGCTGCTTGATGATTGCCTGATAGCTCTTGTTTGTCGCCGTGTAGGTGCGGCTCTGCGGACGCTCGCGCTCATAAGGCTCGGTCTTTTCCGACTGCGTGAACAGCTCGGTCTCGCCGTTCTCCTGCAAATCCCGCCAGAGATAATCCAGCCGGACACGCAGGCGAGCTGCCTCGACGATCAGACCCTCGACCACCTTCATCTGATTCGGCGGCAGTCCCTTGTAGATGCGGGACAGCCGGGTGATCTCCGATTTCTCCGTGATCTTCCGCATCTGAACTGCCTCCTTTCATGGGGTAGGGGTCTACGCGCGACCGGGAGAGGAAAAGTTGACCCCGCCACCGTTACCCAGCAGCCCGAAAATTTTTCGGCTCATAGGGGGGCATCCTCTCCGATCACGACCTTACCGTCAATGATTTCATAGCGTTTCTTCGGTGCTTTGCGGAAGTGCAGCGCATTGTGACAGTCGATGCACACCGCTTGCAGATTCTCGAAGTTCAAAGCGATTGCCGGATCGCGTGCTGTCTCATCAGTAAGATGAATCTTGTGATGCACAATGTCCGCAGGCTTGATGATACCGCGCTCCATGCACAGCTCGCACAGTCCGTTCACTTTGTGTAGGTATGCGGCGCGGCATTCCTTCCACGCTCTGGTCTTGTAGAATGGGAACGATACGCTGCGCATTTGCATCACCTCGTACATCCTACATAGAAAAGCGAAAGCACCCAAAGCCAAAAAGCCTTGAGTGCTTTCTATCCAAACAGGAGGAAAAATGAAATGAAGTTTGTCATGGACATTCCGTGAAACTCGAAAAGGGTATGTATCACCTCGCAAGCTACACACCATCTTCATTTTACATTGTATCACATTTCATGGGGACAAGTCAAGATTTTGGGAAAAGATGTCCCCAAATGTCCCCTCGAATCTGCAAAAATTTTTTTGAGAAATTTGCAAAAAGTACTTGACATTATTGCGCATTTATGGTATAATAGAAACATAGAGAGGAGGTGATAACATGAAGGACAAAATCAAAGAGCTCACCGAGACGGTTCACGAACTCGGCAAGCTCTTCGAGGAAATCGCTACAGTGCTTGCGAAGGTGGCACTTCTCATCATGGCACTGCAAACGATCATCCAAATCCTTCGGGGCGGCTAGACCGCCCCACCCCTTCGGGGGTTACGAACATTATACCACAAAATGAAACGGAGGTCAAGCCCATGAAAGATATTATTCTCGCAGTCTGCAAGATCATCGTCGGCGTGCTGGTCATCATTGGCTTTGTCGCCCTGATGATTCATATCTTCTGAAAGTGAGGTGAGAACGATGCCGAAGACCCCTGACAGCAATCTCCGCGCAATCACGAAGTTCACGAAGGAAAAGACCTGCTCTGTGAACCTGCGCCTGAACAAGAACACCGATGCGGACATCATCGCCAAGCTGGAAAGCGTGCCGTCGAAGATGGGCTATATCAAGCAGCTCATCCGCGCAGACATCGCAAAGAACGGCTGACGATTCACCGCACCCCCCTCAGAACGCGCCAGAACGCGATTTGAGAGGGGTTTCTCTTTTGAGGGCTAACTTTGCGGAGAAACCGTCAGACCGCCCCAGAATCGCGGCAGAGCGCGTCCCGTGAAAGAATAACGGAGACATCGTGCAGCGCGTGGTGGTGGATGCGCTTGACTTGACGATAGCTGTAATTCATGACCGATGCAGCCTGCCGCAGGGTCTTGCCCTCGATGTAAACCAGTGTCAGCAGAATGCGCCGATCGGCATCGGTGACCATGAGAATAATCCGGCTGACTTCCTGCTGGAGCAGCTTCATGCAGTCGGTCTGCCGCTCGATCTCCTCGTCAGTGTCCACAAGATGTGCAACAGCGGCATCCAGACGGATGCGCTCGCCGCTCTGCCGTTTCAGGCTGTCGCACTCCGTTCGCAGCTCCTCGCGGTGATCTGCAAGCGATTGAATGCATGCAAGCGTTTCGCGGTATTGTTTCAGGTAGTCTTTGGGATTCAGCGGATTCAATTCGGTCACCCCTTCTTTTCTCTCGGCGGTCTCTGTTCATGTTCGGCAGTGCGTTTCGGATGGCAAACACCGTTATACCGCATTCGTACCTGCTGCACGGGTTCGGCTTCGATTGTAGGCGTATCGTCTATCACTTCTGAAAAAGTCGGCAATCTGAGTTTCAAATCATCCGCATCAATCAGTCGCATTGTCAGCACCTCCCAGTTCCTCCATCTTCTTTTTCATGATCGGATAAAAACTGCTGTCGCCGGTCATCAGCCCAATCACTTTGCATCCGATGTCCGCTATCTCGCCGATAGTTTTCGCCTTGCACATATCGCTCCGCAGTGTGCCGCTTTTGCGAATCGCATCCTGATAGGCGGCATAGACTTCCCGCGCACGGTGAATCTCCCGCACCTGTTCGTCATAAGCCTTGCGGAGCAGCAGCTTCCGGTGCTCGGCGTCCTCCCGCGGCATACCCTCAAAGCGGAATGCGCGGTACACGTCTTGCAGCTCAGAGAAATACTTGTAGGCGGGCGGCGGCAGAGGAAGCAGGTTCACAGTGCCGTCATACGCCTGCCGTTCCAGTGCCTTCCAGACCGCAGGGTCTCTCAGGTCGATTGTCATATAGACTCCTTTCTCAGAGGGTAACAGAGGGTTCAGAGGGTTTTCTATAGAGCTTATATATAATTACAAACATTTTTTCATACGATAGAATAGGAATAACCCTCTAACTCTCTGTAACCCTCTGTCAATTACTCCTGATATTCCGTCTTGTCGAGTGCCACACCGGTATAATACCGACACCCATCTCTCCCCATTCTGCGCCCGATGAAGTCCTTACGCATCAGTTCTGTGCCGAATTTCGTACTGCTCATCTTGTACTCATTGTGTTCATCAGCCCACTTCGCATAAACAGCATAGAGCTTTGAGGCTTTCGTCTCTCCCTCTCCGGTTATGCAGCAGGCATCGAGGAACGCCGAGATCACGTCCATTTCGTGCTGATACTCGCGCACGGCTTCCAGCACCTTCTGCGGCATCGTCAAGCCCTCGTTCTGCCATTTCAGACAGCCCTCGACCGCCCATTTCAGGATGCCCTCCGCCTCCTTGACGAGCTTATATTTCAGGTGCTTGTCAACCTTGTCAAGCGGGATCTGCACCTCAAACGGAATCAGATGAATGCGCCGCCAGATGCCCGTATCCGTGCCGCGGATCAGCGGCTTGTGGTTCGTTGCCATCCAGAGCTTGAACTCCGGCTTGAACTCAAATTCCTCGGAAAACATTTTTCGCGCGGTGACAACATCATCGCCGGTAAGCTGCTTCAAAAGTCCCTCATCGAGCCGCATTCCCTCATTCGGTTCGACGCTGGTGACAAGTCGTGCCCCCTTCAATCGCGCAATATCGCTGCTCGGCGCATTGCCGGATTTCGGATTGACCATGATCGTCTGCGGCTGGATGTTCGTTGCATAGTCGCCGAGGATGCCGCGCACGATTTCAAGGAATGTGGATTTGCCGTTGCGCCCGGTGCCGAACAGGAAGAACGCGCACTGCTCCGAGGTCGAGCCGGTCAGCGAGTAGCCGACACATTTCTGGATGTAGTCGAGCAGATACGGATCGCCGCCGAAAATGTCCGAGAGGAATTGCAGCCAGAGCTTCGGCTCCGGTGCATCGGGATTGTAGGCGACCGGGCATTGCTTCGTGAGATACGCCTCTCTGTCATGTGGGAGCAGCTCACCGGTGCGCAGGTCGATGATGCCGTTCTTCGCGCCGATGACGGATTTGTTCCGGTCGAGATTCTGCGGCAGAATCGGTGCATAGTGTTCTGCTTCACGAATCATCGCGGTTTTGCCCGCAAAGCTCCGCGACTTTTTCAGATGCCGGTCAAAGGCTTTCAGCATATCCTCATCATGTGCATACAGCACGCGCTCCTGTTCCTGTAACATTGTCGCACTGTCAGCAAGCTGCCGGATGTAGCCGATGTTGTCGGTGTACCATTTGCCCTCGAAGTAGTAGAGCCATTTCTTGTCGGTATAGCAAAAGCGCAGCATATCGCCGAATGCATCAAACAGCCGCTCCGCGTTTCCGGTATCGTCAAAGCGATACATTTTCCCACGCACACTCGGAGCGGCTGTCTCTGCCGCCTGCCTGATAGTGATTGCGTAGTCAGAGCCGACGCCAGCCGAGCTCCGGTCGCCGGAATCCCCATGACCGGAGTATACCGTGCTGAGATCGTCAATCGCCTTTTGCAAGGTGATTGCGCCGTAGGTCGTGCCGGACTGCCGCCTGTCCCACTTGTCGCGCATGAGACCGGAGCTGCGGAAAATCTCATCCATAAGCTGCATATCGCCCTGACACCAGAATGCGAGCATATTGCAGAATGCCATGTCCGCTTCGGAATTGGAATTGTAGCCGGTTGTATCGCCTGCGTAGAGCGCAGAGAATTTCTGCCCTTGCCGGGAGCGCGATGCGCGGTCAATGATGTCCTGCGCTGATGCCGCGCACGGCTGCAAAGGAAGCTGCTCCGGTGGGACATTGCTTTGCGATTTCGTTTTATACTGCGCGTAAAACGGCTTGATGGTCTCGGTGATGTCGCTGATGTCCACAAACTCGGTGCAGAGATTGCCGGTCATAACGAAGAACCGCGCACCGGTATACATTTCGATGCCGACTTCGCTGTTCTTGAAATCCTTATCCGGCAGCGTACCGCGCCCGATGAAGTGAACACCGTTGCCGGACTGTGAAAACTCCATATACGTTTGCAGCGCATCGTTCATCTGCCCGAAAATTGTGCTGTAGTCGCCGTTGCGGTACGCATCGAGCTCCTCCGGGCGGTTGTCGATGTCGATGCCGACATAACCGGAACCGGCAAACATGAAGCCGATACCGGCATAATCGACCGATGCAGCGACCGCCGTTTCAAAGTCCGTCCATGTCTGCGGATTGTTTGACTGTGCAAGCCCGCCCGTGCGGGGATTGATCGGCTGCTTTGACAGCTTGGTGTGACCGTCCTTTGTAGCTTTTGGAATTGCCCGCCAGCACACCCAGCGCGGCAGGGCTTTCAATTCATCGGGGATCAGTTCGTACATTGCGTCACTCCTTCCTGCGGAATGCAGGGGTATGATTCACGCTCATACCCCTTCGCTCAAATTAAAACGGGACTTCATCGCCCGCAAGAATCTCCTCAAAGTCGTTCGGATTCAGATTCGCCGGTGCGGGAGCGGGCGGTGCCGCCTGAGGAGGACGGTGCTGCGGCGGAGCGGCATAGCCCTGCGGCGGACGCTGTGCATAGCCCTGATTCTGGCGGGGCGCAGGCGCAGCAGAGCCGTATGCGGGAGACTGCGTTTTCTGCTTCATCACATGGCGGCATTCCGGAAACTGTGTCGGAGCAAGTCCGAGCGGATCAACCCGCGCCGAGACCTTGCCGTTATACTCGCTGTGCTCGACCGCTGCAATCAGGCACCGCCCGCAGAGCGCCTGCAAGAACTGTTCGAGCGATTCAAAGCTCTGCCCCGACGGAATCTGTGCCGCCCGGCTGACCGCCATGAGCTGCGCGAAGTTGAAACCGTCCACCTGATCGTCTGCGGGTGTCGGTGCTTTCTTGCGCCAGATGTCCATGAACAGCACACGATTCGCGCAGGGCTGCTGGATGTCGTTGCGGATCGTCAGCATAAAGCCGACCTTGTACTTGCCGTTCTGCGTCTGCTTGATTTCGGCGTTCGTGATGATGGTCTCATAGGGACCCTCCGGCACAATGCCGCCGCCCTGCGGAATGCCCTCGTAATTCGTACCAAATGCCATAGTTTAATCCTCCTCAATGAGTTTGATTGCTTCCTCCTCTGACCGCGCGACACCGGCGATTGCGCCGTATTCACGCATCTTTGCGAGGAATCTCTTTTGATCCTTCGACACCCTGCCGGATGCCGTTTTCACCTCGATATAGACCGCCCGCCCGTCTGACTTCCGCACACCGCAGAGATCGGAAAAGCCCTTCGGCAGACCGTCCACCCTGCGCAGGTTGATAAGCACATACTGTCCGTATTCGGCGCAGAACACTCTGTCACCCTGCCAGAAGTCGCCACTGTTCGTGCGAAAGATCGCACATTGCGGAGATACTGCGGCGCGGATGCGATTCTGGATTGCGTGTTCTTCTGTCATCCTGTCAGCAGCCCCCTTTGTTTTGCCTGATAATACGCCCAGCCGGGCTTGTAGCCCATCATCCTTGCATACTCCAACAGCTCTGCATAGCTTCGGCACTCCGCGGGTGTCTTGTTGTGGACGGTGAAGCCGGTGATCTTGGTCAGCTCCGTTTTGATGTCCTGCTCGATCTCCCTGCGTGCTTTCTGCTCGACCTCTGCACCGCACTGCGGGCAGCATTCAACCGGCTCGCCGTTCTTCATCAGCGGGAACACCGCAAAGCATTCCTTGCAGGTGCAGAACTTGTCCTCTTCCTCGGCTGGCTCCTGCTTCACGCCCTTGCGCTTCGGTTTACCTTCGAGCGTCCATTCGCGATCGTCATCGGGCATTCCGTGCCGGGCGTAGTTGCCCACATGGTCGAGGATCACAGCACGCTTGCCCTTGCGGTATCGCATACAGCGCATGGCCTGCTGGATGAACAGCGTGAGGCTTTGCGTCGGGCGCAGCATGATGACGCAGGAGCAGTCCGGCACATCGAATCCCTCGGAAATCAGGTCAACATTGCACAGAATGTCGATCGCCCCGCGCCGGAAATCCTCGACGATCTTTGCGCGCTCGGCTTTCTTCATCTGCCCGTCAATGTGTGCCGCGTCAATCCCTGCCGCACAGAACTGTGCCGCCATAGCCTGACTGTGCTTGACGGTCGTGCAATAGCAGACTGCCTGCATTCCATTTGCAAATCGCCGATAATATTGAATCACATCGCCGTAGACTTTTGATTCGAGCATGATCTTCTCGGCGGACTTTGCATCAAATTCTCCTCGCCGCACCTTGACGGTCGAGAGGTCGGCGACATCCGGTGCGTAGTAGTCATACGGTGCAAGGCAATGATTCTCGATCAGCCATTTTGCCGAGACACCGATCACAAGATCGTCATTGACATCAATCAGACCGGAGCCGTCCAGTCTGACCGGCGTTGCCGTCACGCCGACGCGGTAGGCATCGCGGTAATAGTCGTAGATTTTGGTATAGCTTGCCGCCCTGCTGTGGTGATTCTCGTCCGTGATAATCAGCGCAGGTACGGGGATTTTGCCCAGGCGGTGACACGCGGTCTGCACCATCATAATCCGCACAAAACGCATATCGACACCCCACCAAATGAACGTCCGGAGAATCTGCTCGCACAGCTCCTTGCGATGCACCAGAAACAGGATGTACTTGCCGCCCGCCGCCGTGCGCTTTGCCATCTCTGCGACAATCACGGACTTGCCGCCGCCGCACGGGAGCACGATGCACGGTGCGCGGTGTCCGGTGCGCCACGAGCGTGACACACCGTTCACCAAATTAATCTGATAGTCACGGAGTTTCGGCATTTGCCGCCTCCTTCTTCTGCTTCACGCGCTTGCAGGCGCAATTCCAGCACAATGCCTTGCCGTATGTACGCGCCGTTCCCTCGGCAATCTCTCCGGCAGATTTATCGCGCACCGCCGTGACCGGTCTGCCGCAGTCCGCGCAGATGATTTCCGGCATCATGCCGTAATAATCGCGGATCGCACCGTCCACAGCTTTCAGGTCGTTGTCGATATACATTGCCGGAAACAGCCCCATCGGGGATTTGCAGGTGTCGCGCCCGTCAGTCTGCGTTGCGAAGTAGTAGTGACCGTCCTGTACCGAGGTTTTCAGCACGATCGTGAACATCCCCTCGACGGTGATCTTCTCGTCGAGCAGCTTGCCGATTGTCTTGATCTTCTGCCGCCCGTTTTCGTCCGTGTCGATGTGGCTGAGGAAGTAGACGGTCACATCCTGCGGCAGATCGAACACGCTCCGCACGAGTGTCCAGAAGTTCTGCCCGATCTCTGTGAATTTGTCGAAGCCGCGCTCCTGTGCCCGCCGCATGAATTCATTTGCCATGAGATACTGGCAGTCGTCAATGACAATCACCTTCGATTTTGTGCTGTGCAGAAAGCGGTCGATGTCGGGGTACTGGTCGGAGCAGAGCACCTCGCGGAACTGCGTCCGGAACGGCAGAGCCTTGCCGTTCACATTCACAAGTGCAATCTCATCCGCACCGAAATTTCGCATGGATGCGGATTTTCCGCTGCCGGAATATCCGAGAATCAGAATCGGTAATCCCATACTCTCACCTCACTTAATAATCAGGCTCTCGGTTCTGCCGAGTGCCGCGCCGTTGATGATCTCGCCCGCCTGCAATGCCTTTTTCAGCGCGGTCTTGTCCAGCTCCGGCGGCTTGACACGAATCAGGTCGGCGCGCCCGAGGGCTGCGAGCTGACGCGCAAGCCCGTCCTCATCGGCGACCTGCACACTCTCGGCATTCTTGCGAATGGACAGCTTGCACTTTGCGGTCTCGATCTTCTCCCGGTGAATCTGCTTCATGCAAGCCATGAGATAGTCGGTCAGGTTCTTCGCACTTCTCTCCTTTGCCTTGCGGCGGGCGGCGAGAGCCTGTTCCTCTTCCTTGATGTCCTCAGCCTCTTTCCGAAGCCCCTTGATGTATTGCGCGACATTCTCCGCTTTGATCTCAAACTCAGCCTCGATGCCCTCAAGCGTATCAAACCACGCCTGCTGCGCGATCTCGCGCATATCCGTTTCCTCGATCTCGTCAAACGATTCAAGCTGATCGAACAGCGCTGCAAAGCCGTTCGAGATTTCAAACAGTCTGCTCATGCCTGTACCTCCTGTAACATAGTCTGAAAGAATTTTTCCGCCTGCGCTCTGCAAGGCTCGTTCGGGTGTGCCGCGAGAAATGCGGTCATGCGCTTTGCCGCGTCGATTGCATTTGCAAGGTACGCTTTGAAGATTTCCTTGCTGTCCGGCGCGGGTGCTTCTGCGGACTGCGCCGCCGCGAGCTTTTCTTCGTACTCTGCACGCAGGGCATCGGTCTCTGCGCGGTGCTTTGCATGGATTTCCTGCACCTGCTTGAAATGCTCGTCCTGCACCCGCGCGTTATAGGCTTCCTGCTCGGCGTTGATGCGGCGCATGGCATCCTGCATATTCTGGATTTCATGCGACGGCTCCGGCACTGCAACCTCGACCGGACGGGATTCCAGCTCCTGCACCTGCGTTTCAAGCTCCTTGATTTTCTTCCGTGCTGCTGTCCGCTCATCCATCAGCTCGCCGATTCTTGCCTGCTTTTCCTGAAGCTGCTTCAAGCTGTCCTGCCTGTCGTCCAATGCTTTTGCTTTCAGATCGTAGATTTCCTGCTGCAACTGCTTGACGGTGACTGTGGAGAGGTCAACCGTCCCGGTGATTTCATCCCTCTGTTCATCGGTCAAAGCGGTAAGCATCAGCAGTTTCCTCATACCGATTTGTCCAACCGGTTGGACAAAATCCTCAGTCAGCTTTTCAGCGATTGTGATGTAATTGTATGCCTGTGACCGGCTCATGCCGAGCTTTTCCTCTGCATACTCCTCGAATGTGCTGTGACCGAGCGCCCGATAGAGCTTGCTGTCGCGCATCTGCTTGATTGCCGTACACATCCCGTACAGCGACTGATAGATCACCTCACCGAAGCCGGTGATTTGCTTGTGCAGGGCTTCCGCCTGCTGCTGCTCTGTGAGCATGATTTCCTCGCTCATGCTGTTTTCCTCCGTTTCTCCTTGCCAAATACAGCGGCAAGGTGCTGTTTGTATTCTTCCATAATGGCATCGACTTCCGGCGTTGTCTGACAGTTCCGCAGACCGCGCACCTGCACGATCTCGCCGAGCAGGTCAACCTCGACCGTGTAGAACGGCACATCTGGCTTGTCTGCCCTGCGGATGAACATGATGTGCAGCTTGCCGTATGCGTGCCGCTGTGCATATCCGCCGACACAATGATGAAGTGCCGCGCCCTCCTGCACGATCTCCACAGCAGACTCCGGCGCACGGATCAGCAAATTCTCATACTGAAAGCCGAGCCGGTCGCGGAGTTGTTTCAGCTTTCGCAGCTCTTTATCGAGCTTCTTTGCATCGCGCAAGCGCTGTTTCAAACGCTTTTCCTCGGCTTTCGCTGCCCGCTCCGCCTGAATCGCCCGCAGCGCTTCGGCAGTCCGCTCATGCGCCGCCGCCAGATCACGCGGAAACCGGATCACCGGATCATCCAGATCATAGTGAAGCTCTTTGCATTCCCTGAGATAGTCGGAATAATCGCTCAGGTACATTTGCCGGTGTGTGCCGTGATTCTGCTTGTGCAGGTATTTCAGCAGTCTGCGCTGATTCTCGGTGCGCTTTCCGGCGCAGGTCTCCAATGTCCCAAAGCAATGCCGGATCAGATGCGCGTATTTCAGGCACTCATTGACTGTAAAGCCGTGCATATTCTGCCTAAGCGTGTGCCAGTCCTCCGGGGTGATCTCCCGCGCCTTGATCTCCCGCAGCTCGTAGCTGTCCATGCCGAGCATCCGGCGGACATCATTCTGCTTCCAGTCGATCCAGCCCGGAACACCTGCGCAATAACCCGCGAACCAATGCCGCACCATGTCCGCATAGCCGATCTTGATGATGTACTCGATATTCGGATGCTTCATGTAGAATTTGAGATACTCGAACATCGGAATCTGATCGAGCTTGTCGATCTCCGCATATTGCAGGCAGGTGCCTTTGAGCGGTTCCGCATCATCAAGAATCGTGTAGGTCTTGTCCTGAAAATATCCCATGCCCGGCTGATCCCATGTCGGCTCGGTCATGCGTGTGCGGTACTTCCAGTCTGAAAGACCTGTCCGCGAATAGAATGCCTTGGCGTCCGGATAGATCGGAATGAGCTGATTGACGCGGTCACGCCCGAAGCGGTAGCATTGACCGTCTGCGAATGCATAGCGCTGTGTTTCCTCGTACCGTGCAACCTCCTGTGCCGGTTCGCCGATTTCCTTGTGGAGATTCACCTGAATCCGCACACAATGCGCATAACAGGTACCGTTTTCACCGGCTTGGAAGATCACGAAATTCTGTGCGTATCGCTCGACCTCGACGCTGTAGCAGTACTTGTCACAGACCGCCGTCACCTTGCGCCCACATTCCGGGCAGACAATATCCTTCTTGTGTTCGAGGATGAACAGGAAATCGTCATAGTCGTAGTTGGTGAGCGTCTTGCCGCAGGCTCCGCACCGTGCGGATGATAAGTCCTGCCGATAGAGCATGAAGTGCGGAGCGAGCCGCTGGCATTCAAGCAGATCGGCTTTCGGAATCTCCGGAAACGATTGCAGCAGCATTGCCGCTTTCTCTGATTTCTTCATGCCGCCACCTCAAAAGTCGAGCAGGGAATCGAGCGACAGGTTCATCGGCTCCGGCTTGTCCTGCTTGGTCATCGTGATTGGCGGGTCAACTGCGCCGTTATCGCCGCAGAGATCAATCGTCATGTGGAATTTGACCGATGCGACCGGGAAATAGAATTTGACCGCGCGGGAATAGACCTCCAGATCACTGATCGCGCTACCGATGCCTTTTGTGATTGCATTCAGGCAGTCGGTGAAGCTCTCGCCGCTTTGGATGATCGCCTGTTCAAACTCAGGCTCCTGCCGGCAGAACTCCATGAGCGCATCGGCGGTCGGCTTGGCGATCACCGACGCGTGCCGATTTTTCGGCTTCACATCAAAATACTTTTTGTCCATTGACTTTTTCCTCCGAATATGCTACAATGAGCATACAGACATTTTTGTTTGCTGCCGTTTCCGATCTCGCACATCGGAGGCGGCATTTCTTATTCTTGCAGCTTTGCGATGGTGTCGGCAAAGCGCAGAAAGCGGTCAGGGCAGCTGACGAACACGCCGCCGTCCGGGGTATCTTCCAGCCCGACGATCAGAGCGACACCGACCAGCATCGGGTAGCCGGAGATCATCATAGCCATCACATTGACCGGCAAAACCATGAGCAGTCCCTCATCGTTAACCAGCATCATCGCATCGTCAGACAGCCGGACAGTATCGAAGTATCCGCCGAGGTAGTTGTGGATGCTGTCATTCTGGTCACTGATGGTCTCGCCGGTGATCTCGACCGGCTTCATGGTGCCGTCCGGGTCAATCTTCAGTGCTGTCATTCCGCACCTCCGCAAGCCACTTCTCCAGAATCTCAACGCGCTTGGCGTAGTTTTTGTTGTGCTGCACAAGGCTCGCCGCCTGCTCTTCGTTGCGCTGGATTTCTCTCCGCAGGTCTGCAACCTTGCTCTCGACAGCAGAGATCACCGCATCGGGAATCGCGGCGGTATGCTCCTCTGTCATCACAACCGGCTGCGTGACCTCCTCGATCGGAACGGCAGGCACAGCACGCTCCGGCATCGGCATTCCCTTCGGCGGTTCATGCGAGCCGTCCGTGGAGTATTCCTTGATGATGCGATGCACAGTGCTGTAGCCGATGCCGAGATAGTCGGCGACTTCCTGCTGATTGTAATTGTAATTCATCCAGAGATTCACAATCTGCTGCTTCATCTCTTCGGTCAGTGCTTTGGGCATTTCAATCATCCTTTCCCATTTCGTCCACGATGCGCAAGCCCATGCACACCCGGAATGTTGTTGTCGCAAGCATCTCCTGATACTTGTGCTCTGCGAGGATCTTCGCGTAGTGCTTCGCCTCCCGCTTTGCTTCCTTCTCCGCATCGTCAATCACAGTTTTGCAGGACGCATAGATCATCAGCACGATTGCGAAAATCGCTGCAAGCATCACGGCGTATCCTGCGGCATACTGCCAGACGGGCATGATACCACCTCCCTCTTCTTCCGAAGTTCCTCGACCTTGCGGTCAACCTCATCCTTGTGATCAGCGTAAAACTGCACGAAGAACGCAGCAAGCGCACTTGCTTTCATGCTGCCGAGCTTTCCCGGCTGTTCGGTCACAGTCACCTTGATATCATTCATGGTGCTCTCCTCTCAGTCATAATAAGGCATCAGCTCGCCGTCCACGATCTCCCACTGATTGTCGCAGACATCGAACCGGATGTAGTTCCAGCCCGTAGATGCCCAGACCGGCTGCCGGGCGAATGTCCCTCTGACCCGGCTCTTGCCGTGCTTGTTGGTCTCAAATGTCTCAACGGTCGGCACGAGCTTGATGCAGGACATATCGAATCCGCACTCATGCGCGATGCGGCGGATCGCATCCAGCTCCGACATCGGTGCGGTATCGTCTGCGAGGAGCTGGTAGTCATGCTCGGTCATGTTGGTGCCGATGCCAGTCGCGGGATGCCATTCCAGCTCACGGTCGAGCTGCGCTTTGGTCATGAAAAGCAGCTCCCGCAGGCGTGCGATCTCGTCGAAAGCTTTTCCCAGCTCGTTTTTATCATTATTTGTCATTGTGGTTTTCCTCCTTCTTGGGTTCGGGTGTCGGTTCTGCTGGAATTGGATGCAGGCGGCAGTACATCGCGGTCAGTGCCGTCATCACGCCGTAGAGAAATGCGTAGTCCTCCGGCGGGAGCGTGACTGCCTCGCGCTCAAAGGTCTGCATATTGTTTGCCATGTTCGCTCACTCCTTTCAGTGATTGCTGCGGTAGATGTCCCTTGCATGGTGCGACATCAGCCGGAGATATGCCAGCACCTCGTCCAGGTCGTTTTCGGTGTCCTCGCTCATCTGCACGAGCAGGATGCCTGTCAGTCTGGTTACGTCTGTGACAGTGCCGTTTGCGGTGCGGAGCGTTCTGCCGTCCGATCTCGGCTCTGCCGCCAGAATGTAGGGGATGTCCTCTTTCGTGCAGATTGCATGAAGCTCCTGTGCAAGCTCCTCGATTCTGCGCCGGGCTTCGGGTTTGCTCATTGGTATCACCTCGCTTTCTTGACATTCGGCTCCGTTCTCTGCTATAATGAAAGCAGGAAGGAGGTGAACAGTTATGCTCAGCTTCATTCAGTGGGTACGGGAGGTTCCGATGATCGGGATCCCGACCGCAGAGAAAGAAGTGCTTGATGAGATTGCACTTGATCCGGATTTTCCGCAGACGGTGCGCTTCCATGTGATTCTGGATTATCTTACAGGCAAGAAATACGGCAAGCGTAAAATCGGACTTGTCCAGAACAATTACAACGAATACATCAAGTACATCAGCCGAGCGGCTGATCCGGACAAATAGCCACAATGGACGTGCCCGCCGGAAGTGCCTTGGTCTGCTCTTCGGCACCGCGGATATGGACTCCCTGATCCTTTTCAAGCACTTTCAGCATTTTCACACCCTCCCTGCCGATCAGCTCTGCCACAAGCTGCTCGGTGGGGATATTTTTCAGCTCCTGCATCCTTCTCACCTCGCTCTCGTTTTCTCCCTAGGCGGGAGACGGATTTTATTCAGTTTGTGTCGTTTCGCCGTGCTGACAATGCTATTATACGGCATTACGACACATTTGTCAAGGGGGTTTCTCAAAAAAATATGCACAAAGTGACACAATCTATTTTGTGCAATGTGACAAATCGTCACATTTTGAAAATCCGCTATTGACAGATGTGTCATTCTGTCGTATAATGTTTGCAGGAGGTGGAGCCAATGTTACAAGACATTTTGAAAGAACTTAGACAACAACATAATGTCACTGCAAAAGCAGTTGCAGAAGCCGTTGGGATACTACCAGATACATACCGCAGTTATGAAACAGGTCGCCGAGAGCCTAATCTAAAAACACTGGTAATGATTGCGGACTATTTTCATGTATCTACAGACTACCTGCTCGGCAGAGCACCGCAGACTGATGCAATGGCACTGCTGATCTCGCAGACGGATGTCACGCTCGAAACACTGACGAAGCAGTTTGAAGCATTGCCGGAGGACGGCAAAGTCCTGATGATTGCGATTATCCGTGCGCTGAACGAGACACGCGAAATCCGCTACCCAAAGAAAAAGCCGCGCACCGTCTGGATCAAACAGCACCAGAATAAGGCAGCGGCGGGATTCGGATATGATTTGTCTGATAAAGACGAATGGTATGATGTCGAAGTCATTGACAATCCGAAGGTCGGCGAGGCAGACTTTGCTGTCGAGATCGACGGTGACAGCATGGAGCCGGACTACCACAACGGCGACCTTGCGCTGATCAAGCTCGACCCGGACGTCCCGGTCGGCGAAGTCGGTCTTTTTGTACTTGACGGCATGGGATATATCAAGGAGCGCGGCAAGAAATGTCTGATCTCCATCAATCCCGATTATGACGATATCGAGCTGGACAGCTCGGCACGGTGCATCGGTCTTGTCATCGGCACCGCACGACCGGTATAAAAAAATCCCGCCCGGCGTTACCAGCACCGAGCGGGATGGGTACAAGCGGAGAATATGCCACTTGAACCACGCAATTCAAGTATAGCATATTCTCCGCGAAATGTCAAATTTCAAGGAGGATTTTTTGTATGAAAAAAGTCGCATTCTATGGGCGGTACAGCTCCGTCATGCAAACGGAGCAGAGTATCGAAGGTCAGCTCCATGTCTGCGAACAGTACGCCGCTGCAAATGGTCTGGAAATTGTCCGGCAGTATGTTGACCGGGCGACATCGGGCAAGACCGATAACCGCCCACAGTTCCAGCAGATGATCTCAGACAGCGAGCGCGGACTCTTTGAGGGCATTCTGGTCTACAAGCTCGACCGCTTTGCCCGCAACCGCTATGACAGCTTCATCTACAAACACAAGCTGAAAGAGCAGGGGATTCGTGTGATCTCCGCAACCGAGCCGCTGTCTGATACACCGGAGGGCATCATCTTCGAGGCGCTGATCGAGGGCATGGACGAATACTACAGCGCCGAGCTCGGGCGCAAGATGAAGCGCGGAAAGAAAGAGTCAGTTCTAAAAGGACGGTTCATCGGAAAGCTGCCGCCGTTCGGGTACAAGGTTGTCAATCACCGGCTTGCGGTCGATGAGCTGACTGCGCCGATCGCGCAGGACATCTTTCGGCGATATGCAAACGGCGAAAAGCAAAACCAGATTCTCACTGATCTGAACCGGCGCGGCATCCACAACGCGGCGGGCAGACCGTGGAATAAAGTCAACATGACCATGATGTTCAAGAACCGGATCTACATCGGCATCTACTCTGTCGCGGATTACGGCGAGGTGGAATGCCCTGCGATCATCGAGAAAGAGGTGTTTGATATGGTACAGAAGAAGAAAGAAGAATCCGTCCACCGCGCCCGCGCGAATAAGACGGATTTCGATTATATCCTGACCGGACATATGACCTGCGCTCAGTGCGGCGCATCGGTTTGCGGTGCAAGTATGCAGAAGGGCAAGTATCACTATTACCAGTGTCACAAGCACTGCGGCAACCGGCTCCGCGCTGAGGAGCTTCATGAGCGAGTGAAGCGTGCGCTTGCAGAGTATCTCACCGAGGAAAAGATGCAGGAGCTTGCGCACGGTGCTTATGAAGTCTATGTGAAAGAACAGACTGTCGATGAACGCCCGCTTCTGGAAAAGGAATTGAACGACATCGAGAAACAGCTCCAGAACGCCGTACAAGCGATTTTAGACGGGTTTGCCAATGATGCGTTAAAGGACAAGATGAACGCGCTGGAAGCCCGCAGAGACGAACTGAGAGTGCTCATTGAGGATGCTCCGGCTCCGATGCCAAAGCTGACTTATGAAATGTTCCTTGCAATGCTTCAACTGATTGTGGACAAAGCCGCCGAGACTGACGATCTCACCAAGCTGCTTAACACCGTTGTGAATCGCATCATCATCGACGATCAGGATGTCGTCATCTGCATCAATCTCACTGACGAAGACAACGAGCCGCCTATGGAACAGATTAAGTTTAGAGTTAAGGATAAGTCTGTGTACTGTCCTACCTGGATATAATTACGACCAAATCTGCTCAAATCCTTGCAGAGTATCAGGTTTATTCTTCCCGTCTTGGCATCGTCGAGTAAACGCTGGACACCAGGTCTCTCGAACGTAGTTCCGCTAATGCCGTCATCCTACTGCAAATAGATTTTGATACAATAGATAGAAAATGTACATATCAGAAACTTCTTGGGTTTGGGTGCATTTTTTGCGAAAAGTACGCAGGATTGAAGAAAACGAAAACAATGCAAGACTGCTGTTTCTAACTTG